>NZ_BAAAZG010000094.1:0-1178 GCF_039536785.1 Actinomadura miaoliensis | reverse complement strand
AGAAAAGCCTCTAGCGAGTGTACTGGCGGCCCGTACCCTAAACCGACTCAGGTGGTCAGGTAGAGAATACCGAGGCGTTCGGGTGAACTGTGGTTAAGGAACTCGGCAAATTGCCCCCGTAACTTTGGGAGAAGGGGGGCCACGTCTGGTGAACGCCCTTGCGGTGGGAGCTGGGTGTGGTCGCAGTGGCCAGGGGGAAGCGACTGTTTACTAAAAACACAGGTCCGTGCGAAGTCGTAAGACGCGGTATACGGACTGACGCCTGCCCGGTGCCGGAACGTTAAGAGGACCGGTTAGATCTCCTTGTGGGGTCGAAGCTGAGAATCTAAGCGCCGGTAAACGGCGGTGGTAACTATAACCATCCTAAGGTAGCGAAATTCCTTGTCGGGTAAGTTCCGACCTGCACGAATGGCGTAACGACTTCCCCGCTGTCTCAACCACAGGCCCGGTGAAATTGCAGTACGAGTAAAGATGCTCGTTTCGCGCAGCAGGACGGAAAGACCCCGGGACCTTCACTATAGCTTGGCATTGGCGTTTGGTGTGTCTTGTGTAGGATAGGTGGGAGACTGTGAAGCGGGTACGCCAGTATTCGTGGAGTCGTTGGTGAAATACCACTCTGGTCGCATTGAGCGTCTAACCCGCGCCCGTGTATCCGGGTGGGGGACAGTGCCTGGTGGGTAGTTTAACTGGGGCGGTTGCCTCCCAAAGAGTAACGGAGGCGCCCAAAGGTTCCCTCGGCCTGGTTGGTAATCAGGTGGTGAGTGCAAGGGCACAAGGGAGCTTGACTGTGAGACTGACAGGTCGAGCAGGTGCGAAAGCAGGGCCTAGTGATCCGGCATCGGCGTGTGGAAGCGATGTCGCTCAACGGCTAAAAGGTACCCCGGGGATAACAGGCTGATCTTCCCCAAGAGTCCATATCGACGGGATGGTTTGGCACCTCGATGTCGGCTCGTCGCATCCTGGGGCTGGAGTAGGTCCCAAGGGTTGGGCTGTTCGCCCATTAAAGCGGCACGCGAGCTGGGTTTAGAACGTCGCGAGACAGTTCGGTCCCTATCCGCTGTGCGCGTTGGAGAATTGATGGGGGTCTGTCCCTAGTACGAGAGGACCGGGACGGACGGACCTCTGGTGTGCCAGTTGTCCCGCCAGGGGCATGGCTGGTTGGCTACGTTCGGTCGGGA
>NZ_BAAAZG010000092.1:0-807 GCF_039536785.1 Actinomadura miaoliensis | reverse complement strand
GAGAGTCCGGTAGACGAAATTGCGGGGCCTCTTGGGTGTGTTCCCGAGTAGCACGGAGCCCGTGGAATTCCGTGTGAATCTGCCACGACCACGTGGTAAGGCTGAATACTTCCTGGTGACCGATAGCGGACCAGTACCGTGAGGGAAAGGTGAAAAGTGCCCCGGTGAGGGGTCGTGAAAGAGTACCTGAAACCGTGTGCCTACAAGCCGTCAGAGCGTCTTCAACGTCTCCTTGTGGGGTGTTGTCCGTGATGGCGTGCCTTTTGAAGAATGAGCCTGCGAGTTATGGTGTGTGGCGAGGTTAACCGGTGGCGGGTAGCCGTAGCGAAAGCGAGTCTGAATAGGGCGTTTGAGTCGCATGCTGTAGACCCGAAGCGGGGTGATCTAGCCATGGGCAGGGTGAAGCGCCGGTAAGACGGTGTGGAGGCCCGAACCCACCAGGGTTGAAAACCTGGGGGATGACCTGTGGTTAGGGGTGAAAGGCCAATCAAACTCCGTGATAGCTGGTTCTCCCCGAAATGCATTTAGGTGCAGCGTTGCGTGTTTCTTGCCGGAGGTAGAGCTACTGGATGGCCGATGGGCCCGACAAGGTTACTGACGTCAGCCAAACTCCGAATGCCGGTAAGTGAGAGCGTGGCAGTGAGACTGCGGGGGATAAGCTTCGTAGTCGAGAGGGAAACAGCCCAGATCATCGGCTAAGGCCCCTAAGCGTGTGCTAAGTGGGAAAGGATGTGGAGTTGCCGTGACAACCAGGAGGTTGGCTTAGAAGCAGCCATCCTTGAAAGAGTGCGTAATAGCTCACTGGTC
>NZ_BAAAZG010000091.1:0-1001 GCF_039536785.1 Actinomadura miaoliensis | reverse complement strand
GTCGACGACGCGCACCAGCTCGCCCGCCTGATCGCCGGGGCGATGGCGCCGCTGCTGTGGCTCGGCCCCGCGCTGGTCCTGATCGCGTCCGTCGTGCTGTGGCCGGTCGTGGAGATGGTCCGCACGTCGCTGCTGGCCGTCAGCTCCTCCGGCCTGACGGTCGGGTTCCGCGGCGGACGCAACTACGCCGACCTGTTCGCCCAGCCGGACCTGCCGGGGGTGCTGCTGCGCACCGTGCTGTGGGTGGTCGGCGTCGTCGCGGTCACGATCGCGCTGGCGCTTCCGCTGGCGCAGCTGCTCGACGCGCGGTTCCCGGGCCGGCGGGTGGTGCGCTGGGCGCTGATCGTGCCGTGGGCCGCCTCGGTGCTGATGAGCGCGCTGATCTGGCGGTGGATGCTGAACGACGCCTACGGGGTGGTCAACCGGGTCCTCATGGACGTCGGGCTGCTCGACCGGCCGGTGAACTGGCTGGCCGACCCGGTGTGGGCGTTCGCCTGGATGATGGCGGTGGCGGTGTTCGTGTCGCTGCCGTTCACCACGTTCGTGCTGCTGGCGGGGCTGCAGTCGATCTCCGCCGACGTGTACGAGGCGGCCCGCGTGGACGGGGCGGGGGCGGTGCGCACGTATGTCGCGGTGACGCTGCCGCTGCTGCGTCCCGCGCTGCTGGTCGCCGCGATCATCAACGTGATCAATGTCTTCAACTCGTTCCCGATCATCTGGGCGATGACGCAGGGCGGGCCCGGGCACGCCACCGACACCACGACGACGTTCATGTACAAGGTGGCCTTCCTCGACCAGCACGTCGGCGAGTCCGCGGCGCTGGCCGTGGTGAACTTCGCGCTGGTGCTGACCATGGTGACGCTCTACCTGCGGGCCGTGGGGCGACGCGAGGCGTTCCGGTGACCGGCGGCGATCCCGTGACCGGCGGCGGTCCAGCGTCGGGCGGAGGCACGGTGACCGGCGGCGGTCCGGCGGCGCGCGGCGGCCCGGCGGCGGCGCGG
>NZ_BAAAZG010000090.1:0-8774 GCF_039536785.1 Actinomadura miaoliensis | reverse complement strand
TAAGCTCTTCAGCGCCGATGGTACTGCATGGGAGACTGTGTGGGAGAGTAGGACGCCGCCGGACATTCTCTTCTGGAAGGCCCCCGCCGTGACGGCGGGGGCCTTCCGCATTTTCGGCAGATGTTTCAAATCGCCTGTGGAGCGGCACGGCCTGCGCTGACGCGGCCCGCCCATGGCCCAGGATGGGCTCCGGCTCGACCCGTTCCAGGCCGACCTGCCCAACCGGATATAGGCAGGCCGGCTTCATCCATTACCGCCTGGCCGCCGTGTCCCAGGCTCCACCAGGCCGCTCCAGAGACAAACGGTCAAGTCAGCCGGACTTGCGCCAGACCAAGGCGGCGGACACAGGGTGGTTGCGGAACCGTTCCCACTTGGGCTTCAGGGCGATCCAACGGTCGTCGACGGTGCCCTCGCGCATTTCCGCCAGCGTCCACCCGGCCCGAACCCCCGCCATGACGTGGTCGCTGAACAGGTGGACGTGGGTCGCGATGGCGATGGGCTCACCCGAGGCGCTGGTGAAGTGGGTGGGCATTCCGGTCGTCATGATGAAGTGCGGGTGGAAGGCCACGATCACGAACAGCGCGCCCGGCTCGGCGACCCGCCACGCCTCCGCGTACAGCGGGCCCAGGTCGGGCAGGTGCTCGTCGATGAGCGACGCGATGACCAGGTCGTACGCGCCGTCCTCAAGCCCCGTGTCGGTTACGTCGGCCTCGTGGAGGCGGTCATGCACCTTCCGGGACCGCGCGACGGCCAGCATCTCGGGCGTCAGGTCGACGCCGTCGATCGAGGAGACGCCGTTGCGGCGCAGCCACGCGGCGGTGCGGCCGGTGCCGCAGCCCAGGTCCACGGCGCGGCGCACGGTCTCCCAGGACGGCTCGGTCAGGTCCTCCAGGAGCGCGATGTCCATCGCGTCCTCGACCGTGTCCTCGTATGTCGTCACCCACTGCCCATAGCCGGTCCGGACGTCCACCATTCGGTAACCGCGCGTGTCGAAGTCTGCGAAGCTCAGCACCCGAGCATTATTCCGGTCCGCCCGCAACGGGCGCGATCGAATATCACACGGCCGGGCGGCCGGCATCCGGACGTTACCGTGCGAGTTCATCCGACGGCCGCCCCCCGCCGAGCCGTTCTCCAGGTCCGGTGCACCTGCAGGCTCGCGAGCGATCGGTGCAAGGGCATGGCCGTGGCCGCCGGCTGTGTGGGACGGCAGACCGCATCACCGCGGTGGCCGGATGCTCCGGAGAGCGGTGTGCGGGCGTCCCCGGAGACGGGTGGGGCTGCGGGGGCGCGACGCGAGTGGGCGGGCGGGTTTCGGTGCGGTTGGTGTGCGCGGGTGCGGGTCATAGTCTGCTCAGGTGACTGAAAAGGTGTGGGAGATCGAACCGTCCGGGCCGTTGCGCGGGGACGTGACGGTGCGCGGGGCGAAGAACGCGGTCAGCAAGCACATGGTGGCGGCGATGCTGGGGGACGGGCCCAGCACCATCGGCAACGCCCCCGAGGTGGGCGAGGTGGAGATCACCGCGGCGATGCTGGAGCACCTGGGCATGGCGGTGGAGCGGTCCGGTGACGAGATCACCGTGGTGCCCGGGGCGGTGGCCGATCCGGGGGTGCCGAAGGCGTTCACCGGGCTGAACCGCATCCCGATCCTGATGCTCGGCCCGCTGCTGCACCTGGCGGGGGAGGCGTTCGTGCCGCTGGTGGGGGGCGATCCGATCGGGCGCCGGCCCATCGACTTCCACGTGGAGGCGCTGCGGGCGTTCGGCGCCCATGTGGAGGTCGCCGAGGACGGGATCCACGCCAACGCCACACGGCTCGTAGGGACGCGGATCGACCTGCCCTATCCGAGCGTGGGCGCCACCGAGACGGTGCTGCTGGCAGCCGTGCGCGCCGAGGGCAAGACGGTGATCCGGGGCGCCGCCACCGAGCCGGAGATCATCGAGCTGGCACTGTTCCTGCAGCGGATGGGGGCGCGGATCGCGTTCGCCCCCGATCGGCGCATCGAGGTGGAGGGCGTGCCGCGGCTGGGCGGGGCGCGGACGCGGCTGGCGGGCGACCGGATCGAGGCGTTCTCCTACCTGGTCGCCGGGCTGGTCACGCGGGGCGAGGTGCGGGTGCACGGCTGTCCGCAGGACCGGCTGGTCACCGCGATCACCACGCTGGACCGGATGGGCGCCCGGTTCGAGATCACCGACGAGTGGATCATGGCGTCGGCGCCGGACGGGCTGCGGCCCGCGGCCGTGCAGACCGACACCCATCCCGGGTTCGCCACCGACTGGCAGACGCCGCTGATGGTGCTGTTCACCCAGGCCGACGGGATGTCGGTGCTGCACGAGACGGTGTACGAGAACCGCCTGGCGTACGTGCCGGCGCTGCAGAGCATGGGCGCGGAGATCGAGGTGTACGACACCTGCCTGGGCGGACCCGCGTGCCGGTACCACGACACGGCGGCGCTGCACTCGGCGGTCGTGCGCGGGGTGTCCAAGCTGCGCGGCGGTGAGGTGACGATGCCGGACATCCGCGCGGGGTTCTCGGCCGTGCTGGCGGCGGCCGTCGCCGAGGGGCCCTCCAGGCTGCGCGGCGTCCACCACATCGAACGCGGCTACCACCGGCCGGTCGAGCAGTTCCGCGCCCTGGGCCTCAATCTGCGTCCTCGTTGACCTCCGCTCCCCATGCGCCCGGCGGGCGGCGTCCGCCGCGCGCCGGGGCGTGAGCCGCGACGCCCGGCTCGCGGCGGGGGGAGGACGTGGCCCGTCCGGCCCCGCCGCGAAGCCCGGCGGGGTGTTTTCGATCGTTGGACGTCGTGGGCGTGGCGTGATGCGGGCGTCCGGGAATCGTTCGACGGCGGATCGGTGGCGGCGGCGGGGTGCGGGCCGGTGACGCTTTTCCGTGGACGCGGACGGTGGGTTGCCGTGCACCCAGCGCGAACGGAGAATCATGCCTGGGACACCAGCGCGCGGAGGTCTCATGGCACGGCTGAAGCTGTCCTCGAGGATTCTGGAACATCTGGACTTCGGCACCCCCTCGGCGGAACGTGACATCGGCCGGGGCCTGGAGAAATGCTTCGTGGAGTCCGCGGCCTACCAGCGCGTCCAGTCCGGCGCCAAGACGATCGTGCTGGGCAACCGGGGGGCCGGGAAGAGCGCCATCTTCCAGATGCTGGCCCGGCAGGAGCGGATCGCCGGAAACAACGTCATCGAACTGTCGCCCGACGACTATTCCTACGAGCTACTCAGCCAGACGCTGGCGGCCGAGCGCAAGGGGTCATGGGCGAAACAGGGCGCCTACGCGGCGGCGTGGAAATACCTCATCTACGTCCTGGTCATGAAGGAGATAGCCCGCAAGGGAATGCGGCTGACCAGGAACGGCGGCGCCGACATCCACCGTTTCATCCGCGACAACTACGCCACCGGGCAACTGGGGCCGATGTCGCTGCTGGTGTCGTACCTCAAACGGCTGGAGGGGGTGAAGCTCGGCCCGCTGGAGGCCGGGATACGCACCCGTGAGCTGGACCGCCTCTACAAGCTGGAGGAGATCCACGACCTGCTGCCGTCGCTGCGCAACGTGCTGAACCGGCGCCGCGTGTCGGTGTTCGTCGACGAGCTCGACCGCGGCTGGGACTCCTCCGAGGACGCCCAGGCGTTCGTGGCGGGGCTGTTCCAGGCGTGCGTGTCGATCAACGAGCTGCATCCGAACCTGCGGGTCTACGTCTCGCTGCGGCAGGAGATGTACGACGACATCCCGGCCCTGTACGACGACGCGCAGAAGCACCGCGACCTGCTGGAGCGCATCCAGTGGACCGAGGAGTCGCTGCTGGAGCTGATCGCCAAGCGGATCCGGCACTCGGCGCGGGAACGCGGCTACGACGCCGAGGCCCTGGACCGGCTGACCGACGAGTCGTGCTGGTCGGCGGTGTTCGCCGGCGAGCCGGGCGGGCCGCGGGCGGGGTCGTTCAGGTACATGGCGGAGCGAACGCTGTACCGGCCGCGGGAGATCATCCAGTTCTGCACCGAGGCGCAGCGGGCGGCCCTCGGCCGCGGCATGGACCTGCCGATGCCGCTGGCGGCCGTCGCGCGGGCCGAGCCGGGCTACTCCTCCGAGCGCGCCCGTGACATCGCCGCCGAGTACCGCTACCAGTACCCGGGGCTGATGAGCGTGTTCGAGGTGTTCCGCGGGCGCGGGCCCACCTTCGCGCGCGACGACCTGGAGATGCTCTGCCTGGAGCTGGCGACCGGCGAGATCCGCACCCGCGACACCGAGTCCTGGCTGTACGACCGCGACCCCGACTCCCTCATCGAGATCCTGTGGCAGGTGGGGTTCCTGACGGCCGAGGGCGGCACGAGGAGCGCGTCGGACCGGACGGGCGGCGGCGTGTTCCTCGGCGCCCACCAGGCGCGTTACCTCAATCTGGCCGCGGCCAAGCGGTTCCAGGTGCATCCGATGTTCCGCTCCTGCCTCGGCATCGAGGAGGTCGCCGCCCCTGCCGCCGGGTGACGCCCCGGCGGCGTCACGCGGCGGACCTCACACGGGGAGAGGGCCGGGCGCCTGGGTGTAGAGCCAGGCGGTGGCTCGCTCGTAGCCGTACCGGAACACCAGCGGCATGACGAGGCTCCGGACGCGGCGGCCGATCGGGCCGGCCGTCTTGGCGTCGCGGTTGGCGCCGGCGGCCTTGACCATCCTGGCGATGCGCGCGCGTCGCCGGGCCTCGTACTCGGCCAGGGCGCGCGGCACGGATCCGGCGGTGTGCAGCGCGGTCGCCAGCACCACGGCGTCCTCCAGCGCCATCGAGGCGCCCTGACCGGAGCCCACGGGGTGCCCGGCGTCGCCCACCAGCACTGTCCGGTCGTCGTGCCACACCGGGACCTGCGCCAGGACGTGGTTGAGAGTCGGCCGAAGCCAGGTGGTCGTCGCCCGCAGGACGGTGGCGGGGGTCTCCTCGTGCCGGTACATCCGCGCGACGGCGTCCAGGTCGACCGCGTCCAGGTCCGGCGGCGTCGGGTCGCTGACCTGCGCCGCCCACCAGACGGTGCCGTCGGGCACCGCGATGTGGATGAACGCGCCGTTGCGCCCGAAGGTCATGTTGAACGTTCCCGGGGCGATGCCGGGGACGCCCGCCGAGATCCCCGAGGCGCTGTAGAAGCCCGCGTAGGCGGGTTCGGGCGCGGCGGGGTCGAGGAGGCGGCGGGTCGCCGACCAGATGCCGTCGGCGCCGACCAGCAGGTCAGCCTCGGCGGTGCGGCCGCTGGCGAACGTCGCCCGCACGCCGCCGGGCACGGCGGCCGCGTCGGCGAGCCGTTCGCCGGTGACGACGCGGGCGCCGGAGCGCTGTGCCGCGGCGCGCAGTTCGTCCACCAGCCGTCCGCGCATCAGCGTGACGCTGCGGACCGGATCGCCGGACGGGCGGCCGCGCGGCATGTCGCCGAGCAGCCGTCCCGACGCCGACCACATCCGCTGCCGGTCGACCTCGAAGCCCGCCCGCCGGACGGCGTCGGCGCAGCCGAGCGTCTCCAGCGCCCGCAGCCCGTTGCGGGCCAGGCTGACGAACGAGCCGACCGGCCCCGCCGGGTCGGGGTAGGCCTCGTACACCGTCACCTCCGCGCCGATCCGGCGCAGCGCGATCGCGCTCGCCGCCCCGGCCACTCCGCCTCCCGCCACGATCACCCGCATCGTCCCGCCTCCCCGAATCTTGATTCGCCGAATTTCAATTCACTGAATGAGGGTTCAGTATGAGATCGGACGCGGGCCGCGGTCAAGGGGACGTCCTGGCCGGATCAGGGCCCGCACATTGCGGTGCACCCGGAATGCCGGCCAGGGCCGGCCGGTTCATCCAGGACATGGCACGCATAGGACACACGGATCTGCACGTCGGCCCGTTCTGCCTGGGGGGCAACGTCTTCGGGTGGAGCGCGGACCGCGACGGCTCGTTCGCCGTCCTGGACGCCTACACCGCGGGCGGCGGCGACTTCATCGACACCGCGGACGTGTACTCGGCGTGGGTGGACGGCCACACCGGGGGAGAGTCGGAGACCATCATCGGCGAGTGGCTCGCGCGGCGCGGGCGGCGCGACGACGTGGTGATCGCCACCAAGGTCGGCTCGCATCCCGACCACCGGGGCCTGGCGCCGAGCACGATCAGGGCCGCGGCCGAGGCGTCGCTGCGCCGGCTGCGGACCGACCACATCGATCTCTACTACATCCACCGGGACGAACCCGACCGGCCCGTCGAGGAGATCCTCGGCGCGCTGGACGAACTGGTGCGCGCGGGCAAGGTCCGGTACATCGGGGCGTCCAACATCGGCGCCGACCGGCTCGCCGGGGCGCTGGCCGCGTCCGAACGCGACGGGCTCGCCCGGTTCGAGGCCGTCCAGCCCGAGTACAACCTCATGTCGCGCGGCACCTACGAGGGCGCGCTCGCGGACGTCGCCAAGCGCAACGGCCTGTCCGCGCTGCCCTACTACGCGCTGGCCTCCGGGTTCCTGACCGGCAAGTACCGTCCGGGCACGACCGTGGACAGCGTGCGGGCGCCCCGGGCACGCCGGTACCTGGAGAGCGAACGCGGCCCGCGGGTGCTGGAGGCGCTCGACCGGGTCGCCGGGGAACAGGGCGTCGAGCCGGCCACGGTGGCGCTGGCCTGGCTGGCGGCCCAGCCCACGGTCGCCATGCCGATCGCCAGCGCCCGCACCGTCGAGCAGCTCGCGCCGCTGATGGCCGTCGTGGACGTGACGCTCACCGTCGAGCAGCTCGCGCTGCTCGACCGCGCCTCGTCCTGACCGGCGCGCCCGGCCGGGGCGCCGCGACGCCCCGGCCGGGAGGCGGGCGAGGGCCGCGGATCGGATAAGAATGGGGTGTGATCGATCCGTCGGCGCCGCTTCCGAAGTACCTCCAGCTTCGGGCCATCCTGCTCGAGATGATCGAGGAGGAGCGACTGCCGGTCGACGCGCCGGTGCCGTCCGAACGCGAGCTGTGCCGCCGGTTCGGCGTGTCGCGGATGACGGTGCGGCAGGCGGTCGACCAGCTGGTGGCCGAGGACCGGCTGCGCCGCATCCCCGGCAAGGGCACGTTCGTGGCCCGGCCGAAGGTGCAGATGCCCAAGGAACTGGTGTCGTTCACCGAGGACATGCGCGCCCGCGGCATGCGGCCCGGCTCGGTCGACCTGACCGGGAGCACCGTCGAGGCCGACGCGCGCCTGGCCCGGCTGTTCGGCGCCGACCGCGGCGCCGAGGTGCACGTCCTGGAACGGCTGCGGCTGGCCGACGGCGAGCCGATGGCGGTGGAACGCTCGCACATCCTGGCCGCCCGCGCGCCCGGCCTGCTGGAGCGCCGCCCGGCGGACGCCTCGCTCTACCGGGTGCTGGAGGAGGAGTACGGGATCGTCCTGGACGCCGGCGAGCAGACCATCGAGGCCGTTCCGGCGGGGGAGCGGGAGGCGGCGCTGCTGGACGTCGAGCCGGGCAGCCCGGTGTTCCTGGTGCAGCAGCGCACGTTCAGCCGGGGCGCGTGCGTCGAGGTCGCCCTCACCACCTACCGCGCCGACCGATACCGCATCCACCTGGGCCTGGAGTCCCCGCATCGCGCAGGGCACGGCTGACCCCGCGCGCCGGGCGGCCGGCCGGACAAATGCGGCCGGGATGTGCGTAGCCCCCGCGGCGCCGGGAATGGCCGCAGGCACAGTCCGACGATCTGGACCGGAGGGGGCGCGATGCCTGCCACCAGGGACGTGGTGATCGTGGGGGCGGGGCCGACCGGCCTGATGCTGGCCGGCGACCTCGCCGCGGCCGGAATCGGCTGCACGGTGCTGGAGCGCCGGGCCGGGGAGTCGCCGCTGACCCGGGCGTTCGCCGTGCACGCGCGCACGCTGGAGCTGCTGGACGCGCGCGGCGTGGCCGACGAGCTGCTGGCCACCGGCACCCGGGTCGGCCACCTGGCGCTGTTCGGGTCCGCCGCGCTGGACCTGTCCGGGCTGCCCGGCCGGTTCCCGTTCGTGCTGGTCACCCCGCAGTACGAGACCGAGCGGGTGCTGGCCGAGCGGGCCCGCGCCGCCGGGGCCGAGATCGTCGAGGGCGCCGAGGTGGTGGACGTCCGGCAGGACCCGGACGGCGTCGACCTGGTCGTCAGCACCGCGGGCGGCGCCCACACCCGCCGCGCCGCCTACGCGGTCGGCTGCGACGGGGTGCGCAGCACCGTGCGCCGCGCCCTCGCGCTGCCATTCCCCGGACGCTCGGTCGTGCGGTCGGTGATGCTGGCCGACGTGCGCCTGGCTGACCCGCCGAGGGAGGTGCTGTCGGTGGGCGCGGTCGGCGACGCGTTCGCGTTCCTGGCGCCGTTCGGCGACGGCTGGTACCGGGTGATCGCCTGGGACCGGCACCGCCAGCCGCCCGACTCCGAACCGGTCGACTTCGACGAGCTGCGCGCGACGACGCGCCGGGCGCTCGGCACCGACCACGGCATGCGCGACCCGCGCTGGACGTCCCGCTTCCACAGCGACGAACGGCAGGTGCCGAGCTACCGGGTGGGGCGGGTGTTCCTGGCCGGGGACGCCGCGCACGTCCACTCCCCGGCGGGCGGGCAGGGCATGAACACCGGCATGCAGGACGCCGCCAACCTCGGGTGGAAGCTGGCCGCCGAGCTGAAGGGCTGGGCGCCGCCCGGGTTGCTGGACACCTACCACGACGAGCGTCACCCGGTCGGCCGCGCGGTGCTGCGCGGCAGCGGCGCGCTGCTGCGGCTGGTGCTGCGTGCGGCCCCCGCGCTGCGCGCCGCCCGCACCGTCGCCGTCG
>NZ_BAAAZG010000089.1:0-45348 GCF_039536785.1 Actinomadura miaoliensis | reverse complement strand
GGTCGGCGGCGCGCCGCAGCCGTTCGGCCGCGCCCTCGCGGTCACCCGCGCCGACCGCGGCCTCCGCCGCGCACACCAGCGCCTCGGCCTGCGGATAGGGCCGCTTGATGGCCGCCCACGCCGCGGCCGCCTCGTCCCAGGCCCGGATGTCCTGGACGCCGCGTACGCGCGCCGCCTGCGCCAGGTAGGTCAGCCGCTCGGCCCGCTGCGCCGGGCCGCGCACGTCCAGCCCGGCCGCCCGCGCCTCGATCAGCGGGAACGCCGGTTCACCGTCCAGCAGCGCGTCCTCGCCCAGTTCGGCGCACGCGGCGGCGGCCAGCGTGAGGACGGGCCAGGCGTAGCGGGCGTCGTCCGGCAGGCCCACGTGCTCCAGCACCGGGACGACCGACTCCAGCGCCTCCCGGTGGCGGCCCTGCGCCAGCCGCAGCTTGGCCTGCAGGCGCAGCGTGGCGAACAGGTCCTGGGTCTTGCGCCACATCACCTCGCGCGCCGGTGCCAGCCTGGCCTCCGCCTCAGCCAGGTCGCCGCGCGCCAGGGCGATCTCGCCGGCGAGCACGAACAGGGAGGTGCGGATGGTCAGCGGCGGGTCCTTGTCGAGGGCCTGGCGCAGGACGGTGCGCGCCTCGTCCCAGCGGCCCAGCGACACCAGCGGCTCGGCCAGGTTGATGGCCAGGAACGTGCCCTTGGTCCGTGCCATGCCCAGTTCGCTGGCCTTCTCCATGCCGCGCCGGGCCACCTCGGCGGCCTCCTCGTGCTGCCCCGCGCCCTCCAGGAAGTGCGACCGGATGACCTCGATCCGCGTCAGCGGGGCGCTGCCGCCGGCCCGCCGCGCCGCGCGCTCGGCCGGCTCGGTCACGTCCACCCCGGCCGAGTAGTCGATGTCGACGCAGAACAGCGTGAGCAGCGCCTGCGCCTCGGCCGCCGGGTCCTGGATGCGGCGGGCGATCGCCAGCGACTCCTCGGCGGCGGCCTGGGCCTCCTCGGTGCCGTGCAGCAGCCGCCCGTACTGCGCGAGCGTGGACAGGGCGCGGGCCCGGTCGGGGCCCGGCGGGTCGGTGGGCAGCAGCCGCACCGCCTCCCGCAGGTCCTCGATGAACCCGGGACGCGCCAGCTCGTAGGACATGCGTCCGCGCAGCTCCAGCAGGCGGGCCCGCCGGATGTCGACGTCGTCGCCCCGCTCGGCCTCCAGCTTGCGCAGCGCGGAGGTGGCGAGCTTGATGCCCATCTCGTACTCGCCGGCCTGGTCGGCGGTGGTGACGGCCTGCTCCAGCACCTCGATGTGGCAGACGCCGATGCGTTCGGCGGCGTCCGGGACGCGGTCCCACAGCTCCAGCACCCGCGACAGCATGGACAGGCACTCGGCGTAGGCGACGGCCTTGCGGGTGTCGCCCGCGGCCCGCCACGCGCTGACCAGCGCCCACGTGGTGTCGTGCGCCCAGTACCAGTGGTGGCTCAGCTCCACCCACAGCCGGTCGGACGGGATGAGGCCCGGGTCGTCCTCCATCGCCTGCGCGTACCGCGAGTGCAGGCGGCTGTGCTCGCCGGGCAGCAGGTCGTCGTGGATGGCCTCGCGGATGAGCGCGTGCCGGAAGGCGTACCCGTCGCCGTCCACGACCAGCACGTTGGCGGCGACGGCGGGACGCAGCACGCGGGCCAGCCGGGCGTCGTCCAGGCCGGAGACGGCGGCGAGCAGGGCGTGCTCGATGCGGGTGCCGCCGCCGCTGGCGTCGCGCAGCACCTCCTGGGTCTCCTCGGGCAGCCGCTGCACGCTCACCAGCAGCAGGTCGCGCAGCGACTCGGGCAGCTCGGACGGCAGCGAGCCGTCGCTGTCGAGCAGCGCCTCGACGAACAGCGGGTTGCCCTCGCTGCGGGCGTGCAGGTCGTCGACGATCCGGGCGGGCGGCTCGTGCCCGAGGATCCCGGCGGCCAGCTCGGCGACGGCGGCGCGCGACAGCCGGGCCAGCTCGATCCGGCGGACGCGTTCGACCCGGTCCAGCTCGGCCAGCAGGCGGCGCAGCGGGTGGGTGCGGTGCAGCTCGTCGGCGCGGTAGGTGACGACGATCAGCAGCGGCGCGGTGCCGAGGTTGCGGATCAGGAACGACAGCAGGTCGCGGGTGGAGCGGTCGGCCCAGTGCGCGTCCTCCACGACCAGCACGACCGGGGCGCGCTCGGCCAGCCGCTCCAGCAGGGTCAGCACCAGCTCGAACAGCCGGGCGCGCTCCTCGCCGGTGGCCGCGTCGGTCTCCGGCTCGCCGAACTCGGGCAGCAGCCGGGCCAGGCCGGAGGTGTCGCGGCGCGGCAGCAGCTCGGCGACGCCGTCGATGCCGATGTCGCGCACCAGCTCGCGCAGCACGGTGGTGAACGGGGCGAACGGCAGGCCGTCGGAGCCCAGCTCCAGGCAGCCGCCCACCAGCAGCCGCGTCGGCGGCTCGCCCTGGGCGGCGGCACCGGTGCCGCACAGGCCGGCGGAGAACTCCTTGATCAGCCGGGTCTTGCCCAGCCCGGCCTCGCCGCCGAGCAGCACGGCGCCCGGCGCGTCGGCCAGGGCCTCCCGCAACCGTGCCAGCTCGGCCGACCGGCCCACCAGCACGGGACTCAACACGCGCGCGCTCACGCGCCCCAGCATGCCAGCCGGATATGACAAAACGGGATGAATTTCAGGGGGTGAGATCGGCGGTCGGCCCGGTCGCCCAGCCCTGGCCGCGGTGTTCGTCCAGCTCGGCGACCGGGCCGGGCGGCAGCGGCGGATGCGCGGCGGTGCGGACCGGGCTGCCCACCGTCCCGTCGGCGACGACGCCGCGTGACCGGAAATGGTCGTGCGCCATCATCTCCGCGCGGGTCAGCACCGGCGCGACGGGCGCCCCGGCCCGCGTCAGGCGCGCCACGGCGTCGTCGAACGGCAGTGCGGCCAGGGCGGCGGCCACGGCGTCGTCCAGTTCGCGGACGCGGGTGAGGCGTTCGGCGAACGGCGTGTCCGCGTGCTCGTCCAGACCGAGGGCCCGGCAGGTCGCGGCCCACAGCCGCTGTTCCGACACCACGCCCAGCGTCACCTTGCGGCCGTCCTTGGTCGCGTACACGCCGTATCCGGGGACGGGCGCCGTTCCCGTCGCGGCGGGACGGGTCGGGGAGGGGACGGTGCCGACCCAGTTGGCGAGCACGTCGGCCATGCCCAGGTCGATCCGGTCGCCGACGCCGGTGGCGCGGGCCCGCAGGCACGCCGCCGTGATCGCGAACGCGGCCATCGTGGCGGCCGCCATGTCGGCCACGGGCAGCTCGCCCGCGTCCGGGGACACCGCGTCCGGGGGCGTCGCCGCCGCGTACGCCCGGTAGTTGACGTCGTGACCGGGCACGTCGGACAGCGGCCCGCGCGCCCCGTACCCCGACAGCGAGCAGTAGACCAGTCGGGGATTGCGGGCCAGCAGCGTGTCGTGGCCGACGCCGAGGCGGTCGGCGACGCCGGGCCGGAACCCCTCGACGAACACCTCCGCCCCGTCCGCCAGCTCCAGGCAGCGGGCGCGGTCGCGGTCGTCCTTGAGGTTCAGCACGACGCTGCGTTTGCGCTGGTTGAGCAGGTCGAAGTGGGACCGGAAGGCGCGCATGGGCTCGCCGCCGGGCGGCTCCACCTTGATCACGTCGGCGCCGAGCTGGGCGAGCAGCTGCGTGGCGTAGGGGCCGGGCCGCCACATCGCCAGGTCCAGTACGCGCAGTCCGTCCAGCAGCGCCATGGGGACACCGTGCCGTGACATGCCCCGCGAAGTCAAGCGAGCGCTTGGTTGAGTGCCTCGGAAGTGGAAGCGATGTGAAGGCCGAGTGAAAGAGCCCGTTCCTAATCTGGATTTGCTTCTGCGAGGAAACGGTAAAGCGCTCCGGTGGGCACGGGGGCGACGCGCCCACCGCGACGCGCGGGCCGCCGCGCAGGCAGGCCCTGTGGAGCGGAGGACTCGGGGGATGGACCGCACCTATCCGCTGGACATCGCGGCACGCGCCGCCAACCTCTCCGAACGGGTGCAGGTGGTGTCCGTGCTGGGCACCGCCGACGCGGCCGACGGGGGTGACGACGAGCCGGACGAACGAGGCCGAAGACCCCCTCCGGACGCCTACGGCGTCTGGAGGCTCGAACGCCTCGCCGGCAGGCTCGCCGTCCGGCGGCCGGACGAGGAGGCGGCGGGGCGTGCCCGCTCCGTCCGGTACACGCGGCAGGCGCTCGTCGAGACGCTCACCGCCTACCGCCGCCACGAACGCGATCCCGGCGCCCGGACCGCCCGCGTCCTGCGCGAGCTGCACCACGCCTGGCTGCCCACCTACGAGGCCGCGCTGAACGGCGTCCACGAGGCCGGGCCCGCCACGTCCGACGCGAGCTGGCGCGCCTACGACGACTACTACGGCCGCCTGGCCACCGCGTGCGAACCGTTCCTGGCCGAGCTGGCGCGCCGCCTCACCGGCCTGCGCGGCGCCGGGATACCCGTGCGTCCCCGCGTGGTGGACGACTTCCAGCGCCACCTGCTGGAGCGCTTCGAGCCCGCGCTCGCCCGCGCCGTCGAGACCGACGCGCGCGTCCACCTCGACCTGCACAGCGGCCTGGACGCCGGCGACGCCGCCGACAACCTGGCCTACCTCGACAAGACCTTCGCCGACGCCGAGTCCTACCACCGCTTCTACCTGGACTTCCCGGTGCTGGGACGGTGGCTGGCGCACGTCACCGCGCTGCTGGCCGACCACGGCCGCCTGCTGCTGACCCGGCTGCGCGCCGACGCCGACGCGCTGGCGGAGACCCTGTTCGGCGGCCGCCGGATCACCGCGATCCGCTCGGTGCGGCCGGGGCTGTCGGGGCCGCACGCGGGGGCGCGGTCGGTCACGGTCGTGGAGGTCGAGCTCGGCGACGCCCGCGCCCACCTGGTCTACAAGCCGCGCTGCGTGCGGGCCGAGGCCGCCTATCAGGGGCTGCTCGCCCGGCTGCGCGACGACGGCGTGCTGGACTTCGCCGTGCGTCCCGTCCTGGCGCGCGACGGCTACGGCTACGAGGCGCTGATCCCGTCCGGCCGCGCCACGGTGCCCTGCCAGGCCGGGGCCGAACGCGTGCACCGCGAGTTCGGCGGCCACCTGGCGCTGTTCTACGTGCTCGGCGGCGAGCTGCGTCCCGGCACCGTCCTGGTCGCCGACGGCCACGCGCACGTCGCCGACTGCTCGACCGTGCTGGGCGCGTCGTCCCCCGAGGACACGGGCGCGTTCGGCACCCTCGTGGACTCGGTGCTCGGCCCCGCCCTGCTCGACTGGCCCACGACCGTCGACGTCCTGCCCGGCCTCATGCTCGACGACGCGCCCGTCCGCACCGCCGACCACACCGACGCGATCAAGGACGGTTTCTGCCGCGTCCACCGGTGGTTCGAGCAGTGGCCCGGCACCGCCGTCGAGTGCGTCACCGGGCTGTTCACCGGCAGCCGCGTCCGCGTGCACGACCGCGACCCCCGCGAGTACGCGGACCTGCTGCGCTCGGCCGGGCGGCCCCGGAGCCTGATGGACCCCCTCGAAGTCGACCTGCTGTTCGACGCCGTACGCGACCAGGCCGGCGAGGGGCCCCTCCCGGCCTGGGAACTGGCGTCGATGTGGCGGCTCGACGTGCCCCTGTTCGCGGTCGCGGCCGACGACGACCGCGTCACCCACGACCACCGGACACCGCTGGGCACGCGCCTGGCCGCCACGCCGCTCGACCGCGCGGCGGCGCGCATCCGGCGGCTGGCCCCGGGCGACCGCGCCCGGCAGGCCCGCTACATCGCCGCCGGGCTCGGCGCGCACGGCCGCCTCGGCGGCCTCGCCGGGTTCGCCTCGGGCGAGGTCACCGACCCCGACTTCGCCGCCGCGGCCGTCGACCACGCCGTCCGGATCGGCGAACGGCTGTGCGCGATGCTGCGCGAACCCGACGCGCCCGCCCCCTGGACGTCCTACCAGCGCACCCGCGACGGCAAGGTCGAGGTCGACGTGGAGGGCGACCTGTACCTGGGGACGGCGGGCATCGCCCTGTTCCTGGCCTACCTGAACGAGGAAAGCCCCCAGCCGCGGTTCCGGGAGGCGGCACGGCGAGCGCTCCAGCACGCGGCCGGGCAGTGCGGCCGCCGCGGCGTCGGCGCGTTCACCGGGACGGGCGGCCTGGTCTACGCGCTCACCCACCTGTACGCGCTGTGGGACGACCTCGCCCTGCTCAACCTGGCCGTCCGCCTCAGCCGCGACATCGCCGACCGGATCGACCGCGACCGGCACCTGGACGTGCTCGGCGGCGCGGCCGGGATCATCCCCGTGATGCTCGGCCTGGCCCGCGTCACCGGCGGCACCGCCGGCCTCGACGTCGCCCACCGCTGCGCCGACCACCTGCTGCGGCAGGCGCGGGCCGACCGCGGCACCCTCTGCTGGCCGCGGCCCGACCGTCCCGGCGCCCACCCCGGCCTGACCGGCTTCGCCCACGGCGCGGGCGGCATCGGCTGGGCCCTGATCGCCCTCGGCGCCGGCACCGACGGGGCGGAGTACATCGAGGCCGGCCGCCGCGCCTTCGCCTACGAGGCGCGCCGCTTCGACGAGGCCGCGCGGGACGGCGACGACCCGCGCGGCAGGCCACGTCACGGCAACGCCTGGTGCAACGGCGCCGCGGGCACCGGCCTCAGCCGCATCCACAGCTGGGACCTGCTGGGCCGCGACGACGAATCGCTGCTGGACGAGGCGCACCGGGCCGTCTCGGCGACGATGCGCGACTTCCCCCGCCTGATGAACGACTCGCTGTGCCACGGCCGCTGCGGCAACGCAGAGCTGCTCCTGCGCTACGCCGAGCTGCGTGACCGGCCCGCGTTCCGGCTGGAGGCCGACGTCCAGGTGCAGACCCAGTGGCAGAACCCCGGCCCGGAAGGCGACGGCTTCTTCCCCGGCCTCATGCTCGGCCTGTCCGGCCACGGCATGCACTTCCTGCGTCTGGCGCACCCCGACCGGATCCCGTCCGTCCTGCTGCTCGACCCGCCGCCCGGCCTCACATAGCCGCCAGCTCGGGGTCGTCGCGCAGGATAGCCAGCTGGAGCCGGCGCAGCTCGCGGCCCGGCTCGACGCCCAGCTCCCGGCGCAGCCGCTCGCGGACGCTCGCGTACGCCTGGAGGGCCTCGGCCTGCCGTCCGCACCGGTACAGCGCCAGCATGAGCTGCCCCCAGAACCGCTCGTGGAACGGGTGGCGGCGGATCAGCGCGCGCAGCTCGCCGATGAGCTCGCCGTGCCGTCCCAGCGCCAGATCGAGGGCGTTGCTGCGCTCGACCGCGCGCAGCCACTGCTCGGTCAGCTTGGGCACGACCTCGCGGTGCAGCGACTCCGACGGCACGTCCGCCAGCGGCGGCCCCCGCCAGATCGACAGCGCCTCGGCCAGCGCGGCCGACTCGCCCGCCGGGTCACCGCGCCACGCCGCCGACCGCGCGTCCCGCAGCAGCTCCTGGAACCGCAGGTGGTCCAGGCGGTGTGGGGGCGCGGCGATGCCGTATCCGGCGGCCGTGGTGCGGATCATCGCGGACGCCGTGGGCTCGCCCCGGTCGAGCGTGTGCCGCAGCCGCGTCAGGCAGGTGTGCAGCGCCCCGCGGGCGTGCCGCGGCCGGTGCCGTCCCCAGACCCGCTCGACCAGCTCGTCCACGGGGACGATCTCGTTGGCGTCCACCAGCAGCGAGGCCAGCAACATCCGCTGCCGTCCCGCCGGCACCCGCACCGGCCGGTCGCCCACGGTGACCTCCAGCGGCCCCAGGATGTGGAAGCGCGACTCGTGCGTCAATGATCCACTTTCACCGAGTGTGTCCGTGACTCCGCCCGTCCCGGAGAACACCCAGCAACCTAGCCACTCTCCTCACTCTCTGTAATGAGACTGGCGGGTCATGAATACCTCACCCCGCGGGCGGTCACTCGGGTGCGCGCTCGCGCCATCCGATCCGCCGTCCGGTCAGCCGGAACAACGCGGTGGCCAGCAGCAGGTAGCCCGGGACGAGCAGAACGGCGTCCGGCGTGGTCAGTTCGGCGGACCACCCGGCGTCGCGGTCCTCCCCGTACAGCGTCACACGGTTGACGGTCAGGAACGTCAGGTGCAGGCCGATCGCAGTCCACAGCGATCCCGTGGTGATCCTCGCGGTGAGCAGCGCGCTTCCGAAGACCGTCAGCAGGATCAGGTACGAGACGGGATCCTCGCCGGGCGGTGCCAGGCCGGGCCGTGTCACCGGCCCGCCGAGCAGGGCGGACACCGCCGCCTGGACGACGCCGGCGACCCCGGGCGTCACCAGGAACAGCACCACCGTGCCGGCGAACGCCGCCCGCCGGCGGAAACGCGCGTTGAGAGTGCGGTAGGCGTAGCCGCGCAGGGTCAGCTCCTCCGGAAGCGCCTCCAACGCCAGCGCGATCACCGCGTTCACCGCCATGTAGGCGACCAGCCGGGGCCAGTCGAGCGCGCCCCAGCGCACCCAGCCCGCGGCGGTGCCCAGCCCGAACATCGCGGCGGCCGACCCCGCGGTGATCAGCACGCCCTTGGCGAACGCGCGCACGCTCTCGGCGCGTCCGGTCAGGCCCAGCCCGTCCAGGGGGAGCCGGTCGACGCGGCGGCGCAGGAACCAGATCAGCGGCACGGCGATGGCGCAGCACACCACGGCGGTCAGCAGCTGCCGGCCGGTGCCGTCGAGTCCCAGACGCTCGTGGGCGGTGTCGCCCACCGCGCCCGCCGTGCCCAGCGCGGCGGCCATGGCGAGCATGCCGAGCGCGGCCCGTCCGATCACGGCGGGGACGGGACGCAGCGGGACGTGCCCCCTCGGAGCAGCAGCGATGGTTTTTTTCGGCCACATGGCCGAAAAAAGTACCATGGTCGGGTGCCGAAGATCGTCGACCACGAGGAACGCCGGCGCCGGCTCGCCCTGGCCGTCTGGCAGGTGGTGCGCGAACGCGGCGTCGAGGGCGCGTCACTGCGGAACGTCGCGCGGCAGGCGGGCTGGTCGCACAGCTCCGTCCAGCACTACTTCTCCAGCCAGGGGGAACTGCTCGACTTCGCCATGCGGGTCATCTTCGACGCCACCGAGCGCAGGCTCGACGCCCACGAACCGCCCGACGATCCCCGCGAGGCCGCGCGCGCCCTGCTGGAGCTGCTGCTGCCGCTGGACGCGCAGGCCCGCACGGCCAACGAGGTATGGGTGGCGTTCCTGTCACGGGCGCTGGTGGACGCGGGAGCGCGCAGGCTCAACGCCGAAGGTGACCAGTACCTGGCCGACCTGTTCCGCGCCACCCTGCGCGACCTGGCCGACGCCGGTCACCTCGCCCCCGGCACCGACGTCGACCTGGAGGCCGACCGCCTGCACGCCCTGTTCGACGGCCTGTGCCTGCACGCCGTCACCGCGCCCGACCGCATGCCCCCCGCCCGCGTCCGCGAACTCTACGAACACCACCTGAACACACTGATCCGCCCGTGACGGCTCCTGCTTCTAGCGGAGGAAGGCGGCGACCGCGGGTGCCACCGCGTCCGCCGGCGCGTCGTGGCCCTGGCCCTCCAGAACGGTGAGCCGCCCGTCCGGCAGCAGGTCGACCAGCCGGTCGGCGGTGTCGCGGAAGAACCGCGGGCTGGCCCCGCCGGCGATGACCAGGGTCGGAACGCCGATCTTCCGCACGCGGTCCGCCGGGACGGCGCCGTCTCCCATGATCTCGAAGTCGTAGGGCATCGTCGGGGCCACCGCGAGCATCCCCGGGTCGCCGCTCACGCCTTCGACCATCTCCGGCGGCATGCCCGAGGCCGTCAGGAACAGCTCTATCGCCTCGCGGCGGCGGCCGTCCGCGACGGCCTGCCGCACGCCCTCGGCGAGCCGCCGGGCGCCTTGCCTGTCGTCCTCGTCGTCCGACCCGTACGGCGGCTCGTGCAGCACGAGCCGGGTGATCGGCAGCCCGGCCGCGGCCGCCTCCAGGGCCAGCCCCGCCCCGGACGAGATCCCGTACACCGCCGCCGCGCCCCCGGCCATCTCGATCAGCGCGGCCAGATCGTCGATCTCCCGCGCCACGGCGTACGGCGCCGTGTCCCCGCTGTCACCCCGTCCCCGGCGGTCGTAGTTGATCACCGTGAACTCCCCGGCGAGCCGCTCGGCCAGCGCGGCCGTCGTGCCCCGGACGCAGAACATCCCGCCCACCAGGATCACCGCGGGCCCCTGACCCAGCCGATCGAACGCGATCCGCGTCCCGTCCGCCGAACGCACGAAACTCGTCATGACATCCCTCCAGTCGCAAGGACAGACCGCGCGCCCACCGGAAACTCATCGGCCGAAGGAGGGAACCCGTTCGCGGAGATCGGCCGAGTACCGGGTGACACCCACCCGAAGGGATCTCCAATGAACGGACCTGGTACATGTTGACCTCGCCGTCCGAGACGGGGCCGGCCGGCTCCGCCGAACCGGTGACCGACGCGGTGCTGCTGGAACAGTCGCTCCGGCTGCCCGAGCGCTTCGCGGAACTGTTCGACCGGCACGGCGACGAGATCCACGGTTACGTCTCCCGCCGCCTCGGCCCCGAAAAGGCGGAGGACGTCGTCGCCGAGACCTTCCTGACGGCGTTCCGCAAACGCGCGACGTACGACCTGTCGCGGTGCGACGCGCGTCCCTGGCTCTACGGCATCGCGACGCGGGCGCTGCGCGAGCACCGGCGCGCCGAGGCCCGCCGCAACCGCGCCCTCGCCCGCTCGGCGCCCCAGGGGGCGACCGAGTCGTTCGACGAACGCAGCGCGGCCCGCGTGACCGCCCAGGCCCTGCAGCCCAGGCTCGCCGCCGCGCTCACCAGGCTCTCCGCGGCCGACCGCGACCTGCTGCTGCTGATCGCCTGGGCGGAGCTGACCTACGACGAGGCCGCCCAGGCCCTCGGCGTCCCGGTCGGCACGGTCAGGTCCCGCCTGCACCGCATCCGCAAGAAGATCCGCCGCGCGTTCGGCGGCACCGACCCCATGGAGGCGTGAGCATGAACACCGACGAGATCACCGTCTTCCGCGCGGGACGCCCGGACGCCCCGCCGTACGACCGCATGGCCAAGGCCCGCCTGCGCGCCCGCCTCCTCAACGCGCCGTCCGAACCCGTCCGGTCGCCCGTCCGCCGCCGGCGCGTCCTGATCGGCGGCGTGCTGGCCGGCGCGGTCGCCGTCGCCGGCGGCATCGTCGTCAGCCAGGGCGGCGACCCGGCGGGCGGCGGCGGGACCGTCGCGCTGCGCGAGGTCTCCACCCCCGGGGACCTGGCCCACAACGCCGCCCTGGTGGCGGCCACCGAAAAGGTGCGTCCCACCCGCTGGGCCTACCTGAAGACCGTTCTCGCGCCGACCCAGGAAGGCGGCGGCTCCCCCCTGTTCGGCCGCCCGGCGAAGACCAAGACTCAGGAGATGTGGCGCCGCACCGACGACAAGCAGTTCGCCTTCATCGATCAGGGGAGGCTCCGGATCGCCAACGGCCCGAAGACGCTTCCCGGCGGCGGGGTCCCGAGGGACTACCCGCACCTGTTGTCCCTGCCGACCCAGCCCGCGGCCCTGCTCGCCCAGGTCTACAAGACGATCGACGCCGAGTACGCCGAGCGCCTCGCCGAGTGGAGCAAGCCGATCCCCGAGAACCTCCCGAAGAAGACGCGCGAAAAATACGCGCAGATGAAGAAGGTCAAGCCGGCCCCGCCGACGCCCGAGGAGCGCAACGCCAGGGCGTTCGACATCCTCACGCTCTACATGCGTGACGCCGTGCTGCCGCAGAAGATCCAGGCCGCCCTGTACGGCGCCATGGCGAAGATCCCCGGCGTCCGCTACGAGGCCAGGGCCGCCGACCTCGCCGACCGCGCGGGCGTCACCCTCTACCGCGTCGAGAACGGCTATCTGCGCAGGGAGATCTTCGTGGACCGGAAGACCTACGCCTACATGGGCTTCCGCGTCATCGCAGTGAAGGACCACCGGGAGACCGGCCTGCTACCCGTCAGGCGGGGCCAGATCATCGGCTGGGGCGCCCTGACCCGAGGCGCCTTCGTCGCCAAGCCCGGCGACCGATCCTGACGCCATTCCCCGCATGCATGCCCCCCACGAGCCGCATGCATGCGGGGAATCCTGCGCGGCCCGCGGTCGCCCTAGTCGGCGAGCGAAGGCCGGATGGGCGACCTTTCGGATCAACCCATCTACACGACCGTCCGAATATCGGCCACCGCTCAGCGCTCGTTCGAGGTCTCGGCATCCTCGTAGGGAAGGAACCTGCCGCTGTCGATGGTGTAACCGCCTGCGATGACCTCGTCACCGAACACGTAGTCGTGACGGACCCGGTAACGCATGCCGTCGGATACGTGCAGGGCGTCGCCGCTGCGAGCTTGACGTCACCCTATGACGTCGAGGGGGTTCGTGTGTGACGTCGTGTGGTCGCCGGGTCTAGGAGTGGTGTTGCGCCGCGGTGTCGATGACCTGGTCGAGGATCTCGCGGGAGTTGGTGAGTTCGTTGATCATGCGGTCGATGCGGTCGCGTTCGGCGATCAGGTCGGTGACGAGGCGGGGAGTGGCGATCTCGGAGGGGCCGCCGTCCGCGTCGCGCATGCAGGGGAGCAGTTCGGCGATCTTCTTGCTGTGCAGGCCCGCGGCGAACAGCTCCTGGATGCGGATGACCCGGTCGACCGCCTGTTCGGGGTAGTCGCGCTGACCGCCGGAGGTGCGGTCGGGGACCAGCAGGCCCTGCTGCTCGTAGTAGCGCAGGGAGCGTGTGCTCACGCCGGTGCGCCGGGCGAGTTCGCCGATCCGCATGTGAGGCCTCCCGGGCTTGAACTTCACATCAATGTCAAGTTTTACCGTACCGGCATGGCGAACAACGAGCTCTACGACTACAGCCCGATCACCGAGCGTCCGTCCATCAGCTGGCCCGGCGGCAAGAAGGTCGCCTTCTACGTCGGTCTCAACGTCGAGCACTTCCTGATCGACCGTCCGTCCACCAGCATCTGGCCGGGGACGGCGGACCTGGTTCCCGACGCGCTCAACTTCGGATGGCGCGACTACGGGGTCCGGGTGGGCATCTGGCGGATGGCGGAGAGCATGGACCGGCACGGCGTCCGGGCGAGCGTGCTGCTGAACTCCGACGTCGTCCACCACTATCCGCAGATCATCAAGGCCGGGGTGGAGCGGGACTGGGCCTGGCTGGCGCACGGGCGCACCAACTCGGTCCTGCACACTGGGATGGACCTCGAGGAGGAGCGCCGGGTCCTCACCGAGATCGTCGACACCATCGCGGAGGGGACGGGACGGCGGCCGAAGGGCTGGATGGGCCCGGGGCTGACCGAGACGTTCAACACGCCCGCGCTGCTCGCCGAGCTGGGCCTGAGCTACGTGCTCGACTGGACGAACGACGACCAGCCCTACCCGCTGAGGGTGCCCGGCGTGATCAGCGTCCCGTACACGGTCGAGCTCAACGACCTCATGCTGTTCGGCAACGGCACCACCGGGCCGCAGTTCCTGCAGATCGTCAAGGACCAGTACGAGCAGTTGCGCGCCGACTCCGAGCACAGCGGACGGGTGATGGCGCTGGCCGTGCACCCCTTCGCGATCGGTCAGGCGTTCCGGGCCAAGTATTTCGACCAGGCGCTGGAGTACCTGGCGGCGCAGCCGGACGTCTGGCTGACCACCAGTGACGAGATCGCCGAGCACTACCGCCGCACCGTGCTCGGCGAGGGCGAATAGCGGGAGCCCTCGCCGACCCCGCGCCTGCCGATGGCGGCGGGCTCAGCCGTGCCGCCGTCCGGTGGTCGGTGAGGGCGCGCGGCCGGGGGCGGAGCCGTTCGGAGGCGGGTCCGTTTTGTGCAGGTGGGTCGCGTAGGCGATGCTGGGGGCGTGTCAACGGAGACTGTTGCCGGTGCGGCGGAGCTGCGCGACTTCCTGCACGGCCTGCCCGGAGTGGACCAGGTCGGCGTGGAGGAGCGGGCCGCGCGCCTGGCCACGCGTTCGATCAAGACGTCCGCCAAGGCGCAGGCCATCGACGCGGCGATCGCGATGGTGGACCTGACGACGCTGGAGGGCGCCGACACCCCGGGCAAGGTGCGGGCGCTGTGCGCCAAGGCGCTGCGGCCCGACCCCGACGACCCTGACGTGCCCCGGGTGGCCGCCGTCTGCGTCTACTCCGACCTGGTCGGGGTGGCCGTGGAGGCGCTGAGGGGCAGCGACGTGAAGGTCGCCAGCGTCGCGACGTCGTTCCCGTCCGGGCGGGCGCCGCTGGCGGCCAAGCTCGCCGACACCCGGGCCGCGGTCGAGGCGGGCGCCGACGAGATCGACATGGTGATCGACCGGGGCGCGTTCCTCGCGGGCGACTACGGCAAGGTGTTCGACGAGATCGCCGCGGTCAGGGAAGCGTGCGGGGACGCGCACCTGAAGGTCATCCTGGAGACCGGCGAGCTGGTCACCTACGACAACGTGCGGCGCGCGTCCTGGCTGGCGATGCGGGCGGGCGCGGACTTCATCAAGACCTCCACGGGCAAGGTGTCGCCCGCGGCGACGCTGCCGGTGACGCTGGTGATGCTGGAGGCGGTGCGCGACTTCCGCGCCGCCACGGGACGGCAGGTCGGGGTGAAGCCGGCGGGCGGCATCCGCACCACCAAGGACGCGATCCGGCACCTGGTGCTGGTCAACGAGACCGCCGGGCCGGACTGGCTGACCCCCGAGTGGTTCCGCATCGGCGCGTCCAGCCTGCTCAACGACCTGCTGATGCAGCGGCGCAAGCTGGCCGACGGCGTGTACCAGGGCCCCGACTACTTCACCGTGGACTGACGTGATGAACTTCGACTACGCGCCCGCGCCCGAGTCCGCCTCGATCGTCGACATCCGTCCGTCGTACGGGCTGTTCGTCGACGGCGAGTTCACCGATCCGGCGGACGGACGATCGTTCAAGTCGGTGAACCCGGCCACCGAGGAGGTGCTGGCCGAGGTCGCCGAGGCGGGCGCCGAGGACGTGAACCGGGCCGTGGCCGCCGCGCGCGCCGCCTACGAGAACGTCTGGGGCCCCATGCCGGGCCGGGAACGCGCCAAGTACCTGTACCGGATCGCCCGGCTCATCCAGGAGCGGTCGCGCGAGCTGGCCGTCCTGGAGTCGATCGACAACGGCAAGCCCATCCGCGAGTCGCGGGACGTGGACCTGCCGCTGGTCGCGGCGCACTTCTTCTACCACGCCGGCTGGGCCGACAAGCTCTCCTACGCGGGGTACGGGCCCGACCCGCGGCCGCTGGGCGTGGCCGCGCAGGTGATCCCGTGGAACTTCCCGCTGCTGATGCTGGCCTGGAAGATCGCCCCGGCGCTGGCGTGCGGGAACACCGTCGTGCTCAAGCCCGCCGAGACGACCCCGCTGACCGCGCTGGTGTTCGCCGAGATCTGCCGGCAGGCGGACCTGCCGAAGGGCGTGGTCAACATCGTCACCGGCGCGGGCGAGACGGGACGGCTGCTCGTCGAGCACGACGGCGTCGACAAGGTGGCGTTCACCGGGTCGACCGAGGTCGGCAAGCAGATCGCGCGGTCGGTGGCCGGGACGCGCAAGAAGCTCACGCTGGAACTGGGCGGCAAGGCCGCCAACGTGGTGTTCGACGACGCGCCGCTCGACCAGGCGGTGGAGGGCGTCGTCAACGGGATCTTCTTCAACCAGGGGCACGTGTGCTGCGCCGGGTCCCGGCTGCTGGTGCAGGAGTCGGTCGCCGAGGAGCTGCTCGACCGGCTGAAGACGCGGATGGCCACGCTGCGCGTCGGCGACCCGCTGGACAAGAACACCGACGTCGGCGCCATCAACTCGGCCGCGCAGCTGGAGAAGATCCGGATGCTGTCGGAGGTCGGTGAGCGGGAGGGCGCGCAGCGCTGGTCCCCGCCGTGCGAGCTGCCGGACCGCGGCTACTGGTTCGCCCCCACGCTGTTCACCGGCGTCGCGCAGTCGCACCGCATCGCCCGCGAGGAGATCTTCGGGCCGGTGCTGTCGGTGCTGACGTTCCGCACCCCCGACGAGGCCGTCGCCAAGGCCAACAACACCCCCTACGGGCTGTCGGCCGGGGTCTGGACGGAGAAGGGCTCGCGCATCCTGTGGATGGCCGAGAGGCTGCGCGCCGGGGTCGTGTGGGCCAACACGTTCAACAAGTTCGATCCGACGTCGCCGTTCGGCGGCTACAAGGAATCCGGGTTCGGCCGCGAGGGCGGGCGGCACGGGCTGGAGGCGTACCTCGATGTCTGAGCAGAGGCTGGCCGTTCGTAAGACCTACAAGCTGTTCGTCGGGGGAGCCTTCCCCCGGTCCGAGTCCGGCAGGACCTACCCCGTGAACGACGCCAAGGGCCGTTTCCTGGCCAACGCCTCCCAGGCTTCGCGCAAGGACGTGCGGGACGCGGTGAGCGCCGCCCGCAAGGCGTTCGGCGGCTGGTCGGGGCGCACCCCCTACAACCGGGGGCAGATCCTCTACCGCGTCGCCGAGATGCTGGAGGGACGGCACGCGCAGTTCGTCGACGAGCTGCGCGCCGCCGGGCTCGGCAAGAACGCGGCGGCCGACGAGGTGGACGCCGCCGTCGACCGCTGGGTGTGGTACGCGGGCTGGGCCGACAAGCTCGGCGCCGTCGCCGGGTCGGCCAACCCCGTCGCCGGGCCGTACTTCAACTTCTCCACGCCCGAACCCACCGGCGTGGTCGGCGTGGTCGCGCCCGACTCGCCGCTGCTGGGGCTGGTGTCGGTCGTCGCGCCGGTCATCGTGTCCGGCAACACGTGCGTGGTGGTCGCGTCCGAGCCGGCGCCGCTGCCCGCCGTCACGCTGGCCGAGGTGCTGGCGACGTCCGACCTGCCCGGCGGCGTCGTCAACATCCTCACCGGACGGCGCGCCGAGCTCGCGCCGTGGCTGGCCTCGCACCTGGACGTCAACGCGCTCGACCTCGCCGGCGTCCCGGACGAGGACGTGGCGCCGCTGGAGGAGGCCGCCGCGGGCAACCTCAAGCGCGTGCTGCGCCCCACCGGCGCCGACTGGACGGGCGACCCGGGCACGCGGCGCCTGACCGCGTTCCTGGAAACCAAGACGGTGTGGCATCCGGTGGGTGTCTGACGCGTTTGAGCTGGGCATTCTCGGAGAGTGTGCAAGCGGACGGTGTGTAGAGCCCGACCAACAGTGGAATAGTCCCCCCACAACTGATCATCACGGGGGGTAGATCAGTGGCTACCAGAACCGCATCGCGTACGACGTCGAGCCGAGGTACGGCCGGTCGTACGAAGAGCGCCGCCAAGAGCGCCACGAAGAGCGCGACCAGTGCGGCCAAAAGCGCGACGCGCGGCGCGACCAAGCGTGCGAGCGCCGCCACGGGCGCCGCCAAGGGAGCGGCGAAGACCGCCGCGAAGACGGCGGCCAAGGGCGCGGCCGCGGGCAAGCGCACCAGTGCCGCGCGCACCACCACCGCGTCGCGGACCACCGCCACGGCCCGGCGGAGCACCGGCACGACCACCGCGCGGCGCGGCACCACGTCGCGGTCCACCGGCACCACTCGGCGGACCACGACGGCGCGCAAGCCGGCGACGTCCCGGGCGACGACGTCCCGGGCGACGACGTCGCGCGGCGCCGGCACGACCGGCGCCAGCCGCACGCAGACCGCGGCCGCCAACAAGGTGACCCAGGCCGCGACGCAGGCCAAGTCGGCGGCCACCCAGATGAAGTCGGTGGCGTCCAAGGCGTCCTCGTCGGCCAAGGCCATGACCGCCATGACCAAGGCGATGACGACCGCGACGAAGGCGATGGCCGACGCCGCCAGGGCGATGAGCTCCGCGGCCACGGCCATCACCAAGGTCAAGCCGCCGACGTCCGCCGGGACGACGACCGGACGCCGGTCCACCACGTCCAAGACGGGCACCACGGCCGCCGGGCGTTCGCGCAGCACGACCACCGGACGCACGACGACCGGACGCTCGACGACGGGACGTTCGACGACGGGACGTTCGACGACGGGACGCACCACCAGCGGACGCGGCACGACCGGACGCGCCACGACCTCGCGCGCCAAGGCCGCGACCACCGGCACCCGGCGGGGCACGACCGGCACCACGACCGCACGCCGGTCGACGACCTCGTCGCGCGCCGCGGGCACGACCCGCAAGACGGCGGGCACGTCCAAGGCGGCCACGACGCGCCGCACCGCGACCGCCGCCAAGCCGCGCGCGACCCGTGCCCGGTCGACCACCGCCGCGGGCGAGCAGGCCGCGCCCGAGCGGCCCGCCGAGGAGACGACGCAGACGACGCAGACCCCGGCGCCCGAACAGCAGGCGCCGCACGTCGAGCCGAAGTCCGACCTGGGCCTGCCGCACTCCACGACCACCGACGGAGGGTTCCTGTCCGGGCTGTCCGGCGGTGGGGGCGGCTCGCAAGAGGGTGCCTGACCGGCGGCGTCGCCCCGTCTCGCCGTTCCGCGCGACGCGTCGCGGCACGGCCCGCGCAACGTGCCGCGAACGCCTCGCGGCACGGGCCCGCGGGACGGGGCTTCGCCGCCGCTCCACACCCGGGGCGGAGATCCCATGGACGAGAAGGCCATCTTCGAGCGCATCGGCGACTACGTCGCCGAGGAGCAGCGGCTGCGCGAGCGGTACCAGCGACGGGAACTGAGCGGGGCCGAGGAGCACCAGCGCCTCCGGGAACTGGAGGTCGCCCTCGACCAGTGCTGGGACCTGCTGCGCCAGCGCCGGGCCCGCCGGGCGGCGGGCCAGAACCCCGACGACGCCGAGCCGCGCCCGGCCGGCGAGGTCGAGAACTACCTGCAGTAGGGCACCTGCGGCAGGACGACCCGGCGGGCCGCCGGACGCGCGCCCGGCGCGGCGTCACATGCGCTCGCGCGGTGTCACATGCGCTCGGGGGTGGGCACTCCGAGCAGGTGAAGGCCGGTCTCCAGGGTGCGCAGGGTCGCCGCGCACAGCGCCAGCCGCGACGCCTTGGTCTCCTCGTCGGGCGCCTGCAGGACGGGGCAGTTCTCGTAGAACGAGGTGTAGGCGTCCGCCACCGAGAACACGTAGGCGGCCAGCTTGTGCGGCTCGGCCGACTCACCGGCCTGCGCGACGGCCGCGCCGAAGCCCAGCAGCCGCAGCGCCAGCGCCCGCTCGGCCGGGTGCCCGATCTTGACGGGACCGGTGGCGGTGTCGGGGTCCACGCCGCCCCTGCGGAAGATCGACCGGATCCGCGCGGCCGCGTACTGCAGGTACGGGCCGGTGTTGCCCTTGAAGGCGATCATCCGGTCGAAGTCGAAGACGTACTCGCTGTCGCGGGCCACCGACAGGTCGGCGTACTTGACCGCGCCGATGCCGACCGCCTCGACGATCTCCGCCCGGGTGGCCTCGTCGAACGCCTCCTCGTGCGGCACCTCGTCGAACGCCCGGCCGGCCCGCTCGACGGCCTCGTCGAGCAGTTCGGCCAGCTTGACGGTGCCGCCCGCCCGGGTGCGCAGGATCTTGCCGTCGGTGCCCAGCACGTTGCCGATCTGGGCGTGCTCGGCCCGCACCTCCTCGTTCAGCCAGCCCGCCATCCGGGCCACCGCGAACACCATCTGGAAGTGCAGCGCCTGCGGCGCGCCCACCACGTAGATCATCCGGTCGGCGTGCTCGACGTCCACCCGGTACCGGACGGTGGCCAGGTCGGAGGTGGAGTAGTTGTAGCCGCCGTCCCGCTTGCGGATGATCACCGGCAGCGGCTCGCCGTCCCGGCCGGTGAACCCGGGCGGGAACGCGCACAGCGCGCCGTCGCTGAGCGCGGCGATGCCCTTGTCCTCCAGCTCCTGGACGGTCGGGCCGAGCATGTCGTTGTAGAAGCTCTCGCCCTTGATGTCGTCGTCGCTCAGCGTCACCCCGAGCCGCGCGTAGACGGAGTTGAAGTAGCGCTTGGAGACGTCCACCAGGATCTGCCACAGCCGCAGCGTCTCGGGGTCGCCCGCCTGCAGCTCGACCACCCGCTGCCGCGACCGCTCGGCGAACGCCGGGTCGCCGTCGAACTTCTGCCGCGCGGCCTGGTAGAACGCGGTCAGGTCCGACACCGACGAGTCGTCGCGCGCCGCCGCGTCCTCGCCCAGGTCGAGCAGGTGCTCGATGAGCATGCCGAACGGGGTGCCCCAGTCGCCGACGTGGTTGTCGCGGACGACGTGGTGCCCGAGGAACTCCAGGATGCGGGCGATGGAGTCGCCCACGATCGTGGTGCGCAGGTGCCCGACGTGCATCTCCTTGGCCACGTTCGGCGAGGAGTACTCGACGATCACCTTCTGCGGCGACTCGACCGGCGGCACCGCCAGCCGCTCGTCGGCCAGCACCCGGCCGGTCTGCTCGGCGATCCAGGTGTCGCTGAGCGTCAGGTTGATGAAGCCCGGCCCGCTGACCTCGACCTTGGCGATGACGTCGCCGGTGTCCAGGTGCGCCACGATCTCGTCGGCCAGCTCTCGCGGCTTGCGCCCCACCTTCTTGGCCAGCGCCAGGGCGGCGTTGGCCTGCAGGTCGGCGAACTGCGACGGCCGGATGACCGGGTCGGCGTCCGCGTGGGACGGCCCGAGGACGGCGGCGAGCGCGTCCCGGACCCGGGCGGCGAGGACGAGTTGTGGATCGGGCATGGCCCAAGGTTATCGGGGGCGCCCCCATGCCCCGGTAACGAATTCCGGGGCTCGGCGGCGTCAGCCGGCGGGTCAGGTGCCCGCGGGCGGCTCCTGCCCTTCGGCGACGAGTTCCGGTCGCTCGGCGGGCTCGGCCGCCGCTAACTCGGCCGGGGGCGGCGGGTTCTCCTCGTCGGGAGCCCTCTCCGGCTGCTTCGGGGGAGCCTCGGCGGCGCCTTCGCCGGGGGCGGGAGGCTCCGCGGACGGCTCGGCGGGGGCCGCCTCGGCGGCCCTGTCCTTCTCGGCTGCCTTGTCCTTCTCGCCGGCCCGGTCGTCGCGGTCGCCGTGCGTCCAGCGGCCGAACCGGGACGTGCGGGTCGCCGCGACCTGCTCGCGAACCTTCTCCACGATGCGTCCGGCGGCCAGGTCGTGGGCGAGCGCGCAGGCCGAGGCGATGGCGCGCGCGTGGGAGGCGCCGTGCGCGATGACCACCGTGCCGTTCAGGCCGAGCAGCACCCCGCCGCCGTAGGTCTCCGAGTCGAACCGCTCGCGCAGGCCGAGCAGGCGGCGGCGCTGCAGCAGCGCGCCCACCCGGGCGGTGCGGGTGGCGGTGAGCGCCGAGCGGACCTCGGCGGAGGCCATCCGCATGGCGCCCTCCAGGGTCTTCAGCGCCACGTTGCCGGTGAACCCGTCGGTGACCACGACGTCCACGGCGCCGCTCAGCAGGCCGTCGCCCTCCACGTTCCCGGTGAACTCGATGCCGGGCTGGCCCCCGGCCAGCAGCTCGTACGCCCGCTTGGTGACCTTGTCGCCCTTGCCCGGCTCGGCGCCGATGTTCAGCAGCCCCACCCGGGGACGCGCCAGGCCGAGCCGCACCTGCGCGTAGGCGGTGCCGAACGCGGCGAACTGCACCAGCGTCTCGGGCTTGACGTCGGCGGTGGCGCCCGCGTCCAGCAGCACGGTGGGGCGCGGGCGGGTGGGCAGCGTCACCGCGATCGCCGGGCGCATCACGCCCTGCTGGCCCTTGAGCCGCAGCCGCGCGGTGGCCACCACGCCCGCGGTGGTGCCCGCCGACACCAGCGCCGACGCCCGGCCCTGCTTGACCAGGTGGCAGGCGATCGCCACCGACGAGCGCGGTTTGCGCCAGCTGGCCAGCGCGCCCTCGTCCATGCTGAGCGCCTCGTCGGCGTGCACGATCGGGATGCGCCCGGCCATGCCGAGCCGGTCCAGCCGGGCCCGGATCCGCGGCGCCTGCCCGACCAGCACCAGCCGGACCCCGTGCTCGCGCACCGCCGCCACCGCACCCGTGATGATCTCGTCGGGGCCGTGGTCGCCGCCCATGGTGTCCACCGCGACCGGGGCGGGCCCTGCCCGCCGCGCCGTGCGGTGCGACGGCTCGGCTCGGCCGGTCATGTGGGGCTCCAGGGTGTCTCCAGAGCGGGCTCCAGGCGTGTGCGGGCGTCTCCCGGGCGTCTCCCCGGCGCCGTGCGGGGGAGACCGACGGGTGCTGCGGCGCCGCCCCGATGCCGGACGGCGATGACGGCAGCTCATCGCATGGTAGGCCGTCCGCCCGGATGCCGTGACCGCCGGGTCGCCTCCGGGCGCCGCCGTGTCGCGCTCGCGGCGCGGCTTCCGGGCGGGGGCCGGGCGGGTCCCGGTACGGGTCAGCCGCCGGTCGTGCGGCAGTCCTCGCCCAGGCAGGAGCTGTTCTGCACCAGCGGACGCCCGTCCACCAGGATCGTGAAGTAGTTCTGCCGCGTGTGGTCGTCGCCGGTGCCGATGACCTGCACCGCCCTGCGGTCGCCGGTGACGCCCTCGCAGCCGACCCGCAACCGCTCCTCGGTCCAGCCGGGGATGTCGCGGCAGCGCAGCACGCCGTGCAGGGTGACGCCGCGGGCCCGCAGCTCGTCGGCGGCGGTCCGCGGCAGGGCCCGGCGAAGCTCGTCCTGGCTCCCGTACCGCGGCCCTCCGCGGCCGGCGAGCGCCAGGTAGACGACGCCCGTGACCACGCCCGCCACCGCCAGGGCGGCGATCCCGACGACCAAGGCTCTGACCCGCGTGATCTTCACGGCTGTGACGTCACCCGGCGGCGGCCGGGCATGCCGGGCCGCGCCGAGATTTTCCCTGATCATGCGGTGTCCTTGCGGGTTCATCGCCGTCACCGCGTGCGCCCGCCGCGCCGATGTGCAAGCCGCCCGGCGCGCGGCGGCCGGTCAGGTGCAGGCGCGGCCCAGGCAGTCGGCGGTCATCAGGTTCCGCCCGCCGACGGTGATGACGTAGCGCTCGCGTGGACGCCGGGTGTCGGCCTCGGTGGCGACGCCCGTCACCACGACGGGCGCCCCCTCGGCCGTACGGCCCGTGCAGCGGATGCGCATCACCGACTCGGGCCCGCCCTGCGGCGTGGCGCACGACAGGCGTCCCTGGAGGCGGACGCCGCGTTCGTCCAGCTCGACGGCGGCGCCGTCGGCCACGGCGTTGCGGTAGGCGCCCTCGGAGATGCGCTTCATCACGTCGCAGCCGCTGAGCGTCAGCACCAGCAGCGCGGCCGGCAGGACGGCGCTCAGCCGCCGCACGCGCGGTCCTCTGGGGCGGCCCCGGCGGTGCCCTCGGGCCCCGTCACCTCGGCGACCGCGGCGGCGACGGCGTCCGGCTCGTCGATCATCAGCATGTGCCGGGCGTCGCGGAACACCACCTGGCGTCCGTGCGGGCTCATCGCGGCCAGCTCCTCATGGGTTCTCCTCCACTGCTCGGCGCGGCGGCGGGTGCGCTGGTCGCCGAGCGCGGTCAACACCACCAGCGGGACGGGCGGGAAGGGACGGCGGCGGCGCAGCCGGTGCAGGTCGAGGGCCATCTCCCGGTAGGCGAGGTTCTCGGCCAGCACCGTGCCGGCCACCGTTCCCCGCCCGTACACCCGCCTGATCAGGGTCGGGGACGCCACGTCGCCGCGGCGGCTGGTGCGGCGCAGCACCAGCCGGCGCCCCGCCGGGCCGACGATCCCGGCGAGCCGCGTGGCGTCCAGCAGCCGGGCCAGCGCCGTGGTCAGCGGGGTCAGCGCGGCGGCCTTGCGGAGCCGCACGCGCGGGTCGCGTTCGGCGCTCGGGTCGACCAGCACCAGCCCGGCGACCAGGTCCGGACGCAGCCGGGCCAGCGCCTCGGCGGGGAAGGCGGCCATCGAGTGCGCCACCGGCACCACCGGCGTCCCGGCCGCCTCGGCCAGGTCCTCCAGGATCCGCAGGTCGCGGCGCAGGCTGGGCGGCGCGTGCCCGGCCGGGCTGAGGCCGAGGCCGGGACGGTCGAACGCGATCGTCCGGTGCCGTCCGGCGAGCAGGTCGACCACCCGCGTCCAGTCGAACCAGGCCCCGCCGAGCCCGGTCGTCAGCAGCGCGACCGGGCCGTCGGCGGGGCCGCGCGCGACCACGTGGACCTGCTCGCCTCCCGCGTACTCGACCCTGCTCACAGCGCCGCCCCCTCCGGTGCCGGGGATTCGGCGGGGCGCCGGGCGGCGCGCCGTTCCTGGGCCAGCGCCCACGTGACGGCCAGCAGCCCCAGCACCAGCACGGCGATCTGGCCGCGCTGGATGATCCCGAGCCACCGGCCCTCCACCATCGCCGCCATGGTCGCCAGCGCGAGCAGCGTCTCGACGGCCGCCAGCGGCAGGCCCCACCGGGCCAGCGCGGGCCAGCGCCCGTACCGGCGGGCGGCGATCGCCAGCGCCGCCAGCGCCGCCACCCCGAAGGTGATCACCAGGCTGCTGGTGACGGCGTGGAACTCGTGCGAGAACGACACGTTGCCGGACCGTTCGCGCAGCGCGCACCCCGACTCCAGGCTGGGCGCGCAGTCCAGCGGGAACACCGCGTCGCCGATGGCGCACAGCCCGAACAGGGCCAGCAGGATCCAGCCGGTGACGGCCCAGCGCAGCCCCCACGTGGCGCGCAGCGCGACGAGCGCCACGATGATCGTCAGTACGCCCGTGGCGAAATCCCCGCCGCTGTAGACGGAGTGGTACGGCTGGTCCACGGCCGACAGCTCGCTGACGTAGCTGTTGACCACGTCGATGTCGGGACTGAGGAGATGTTCCAGCAGGAAGGTGCTGTAGGTGACGGCCGCCAGGCCGGCCAGTGGCACGGCGACGGCCGGCACGCCCTGGTCGCGGTCGCGCTCCGGTGCGTCCACGTGCCCCCCTTTGTGTCGGCACGGTATCCGCGGCTGTGACGTTGCCCAGCATAGGGACGCCGGGGCCCGCGCTTTTGCACGACCCGTTATCGATCATGCATCGGACGACTACGTTGTCCAATGATGTCGTAGTTTGTCAGGCTTGTGGTTGACCAGCATCTTTGTACCGTGAGAGGGGTATCTCTTTAGGATCCACGGGGGTTCGACCACCGGCACCGGCGGCGGGCCCCGCCGGGATCACCCACCGTGACGACGCGCCGACCGGTGCGTTCCCCGCTGACAGTCAAGGAGTACCAACACGTGACATTGGTGAACGACGCGGCTCCCGCGGTGCGATCCACCGGTCGTAAGTTCCGCGCCTTCACGGCCAAGCACCTCGACGAGCTCACCGCGCGCGCGGGGCTGACCCCCGAACAGCGGCTCGCCACCCGGGCCGTGGCGACGGTCCTGCCCTTCCGGACCAACGCCTACGTGGTCGAGGAGCTCATCGACTGGTCCGCGGCCCCCGACGACCCCGTCTACCGGCTGGTGTTCCCGCAGCCGGACATGCTCCCGGCCGACGACGTCGCGCACCTGAGCGACCTGCTGCGCCGGGACGCCCCCAAGGCGGAGATCGACGCGGCCGCCCACGCCGTCCGCATGCGCCTCAATCCGCATCCCGCGGGGCAGATGGAGCTGAACATCCCCAGCTTCGGCGACGGCAAGATCCCTGGGCTCCAGCACAAGTACGACGAGACCGTGCTGTACTTCCCCAAACAGGGGCAGACCTGTCACGCCTACTGCACCTACTGCTTCCGGTGGGCGCAGTTCGTCGGCGAGCCCGACCTCAAGATGGCCGGGGACGACGCCCTCCAGCTGCGCGACTACGTCAGGGCGCACCCGGAGGTCACCAGCGTCCTGTTCACCGGCGGCGACGCCATGATCATGGGCGAGCCGGTGCTGCGCCGCTACGTCGAGCCGCTGCTGGAGCTGGAGCAGCTGGAGTCGATCCGCATCGGCACCAAGGCCCTGGCCTACTGGCCGCAGAAGTTCGTCACCGACCCCGACGCCGACGACATGCTCCGGCTGTTCGAGCAGGTCGTGGAGTCGGGCAAGAACCTGGCCTTCCAGGCGCACTTCACCCACCCGCGCGAGCTGGAGCCGCTGGTCGTCACCGAGGCGGTGCGCCGCATCCGCGACACCGGCGCGGTCATCCGCACCCAGGCCCCGCTCATCCGCACCATCAACGACGACCCCCGCGTGTGGGAGCACATGTGGCGGCAGCAGACCCGCATGGGCATGGTGCCGTACTACATGTTCGTGGAGCGTGACACCGGGCCGCAGGACTACTTCGCCGTCCCGCTGGCCCGGGCCGTGGACATCTTCCGCGACGCCTACAAGAACGTCTCCGGCATCTCCCGCACCGTCCGCGGGCCGTCCATGTCCGCCACCCCCGGCAAGGTGTGCGTGGACGGCGTCGTCGAGCTGGCCGGCCAGAAGGTCTTCGCGCTGCACTTCATCCAGTGCCGTGACGCCGACCTGGTCAACCGGCCCTTCTTCGCCGAGTACGACCCCGACGCCGTGTGGCTGGACGATCTCAAACCCGCCTTCGCCGACCGCTTCCCCTTCCAGCGGTAGCACGGGTACCCGCGGCGTGCCGGTTCATGTCGGCCGGCCCGCCGCGGGCTTGCGCATCGTGCGCGCCAGCGCCGCGGCCGCGACCGCCGACGCCGCCCCGAACAGGGCCATCACCGTGCCCGGCGGCAGCACCTCGCCGAGCGCCCCGGCGGCCGCGACGCACGCCGCCTGGCCGGTGATCACCCCGATGTTCGCCAGGCCGAGCGCCTGGCCGCGCATGTCGTGCGGGACCGCGTCCAGGAACCTGCGCTGCAGGCCCAGCTCGTAGCTCAGCCCGAACGCCGACAGCGCCGCCAGCGCGCACGCCGCCGCCACCCCCGGCCGCGCCGCGAACACCAGCAGCGGCAGCCCCATCATGATCGCCAGCGGCGGCGCGAGCCGTTCCCTGTTGCGCGCGCGCCCGACGACCAGGTTGCCCGCCAGCATCCCGGCGGCGTAGGAGGCGAGGATGGCGCCCGCCGCGTCCGGGCGTCCCAGGTGCGCCGCGTACGGGATCACCACGCCCTCGGAGCCCACCGCCAGCGAGATCGGCAGCCACTGGGCGAGCATCAGGCCCCGTGTCCCGCGATCGGCCATCAGCACCCGGTTGACCCGCCACGTCTCCCGCATCGACGCGCCGTCCGCGACCTTCCTCGGCAGCCGCCTGCGCACTCCCGCCCGCGCGCCCGCCGCCGCCACCAGGGAAGTGCCCGCCGCCAGCCACAGCGCCCCCTCCGGCCCGACCGCCAGCAGCAGCAGTCCGCCCGCCGCGTGCCCGCCGATCTGCGCCCCCGCCGCCGTCATCGTGAACAGCGACCGTCCCAGCACGTAATCGTCACCGGGCAGCAGATCCGGCAGCACGGCCGTCGCCGCGGCCGTCGCCACCGGCGCGAACAGCCCGGCCACCGCCGTCAGCAGGATCGCCGCCGACGTCGGCAGGCCCAGCGCCAGCGAGGCCGTCACCCCCGTCCGCAGCACGTGGAAACCCACCAGCAACGGCCGCGGCGGCACCCGGTCGGCCAGCGACAGCAGGAACGCGCCGCCGACCACGTACGGCAGCATCCCCGCCCCGTAGGCCAGGGCGGACGCCAGCGCCGACCTCGTCTCCTCGTACACCAGGACCGACAGCCCGAGCATCCGCACCGTGTCGCCCACGACGAACAACGTGTGCAGCCCGAACAGCACCCGGAACTCGCCGACCCCGAAGACCGCGCGATACGTCATGCGAGCGATCGTCACGACACGCCCCCGGGAGGGCTAACGTTTCGCTCAGGAGCGAAACAATGATCGAGATCGAGGTCGGCCCGGGGGACATGGCCGCCAGCCGCTTCGCCATCGCCCCCCTGATCGAGGTGCACACTGCCCTCGGCGTGCTCATCGGCCGCGTCCCGCCCGGCCACCTGCGGTCATGGGCGTCCCGCGCCCGCACGACGTTCGCCGGGCTCATGGACGACCCCGCCGTCCGCGCCCTGGCGCACCTGGGACGCAACCGCGGCTACATCGCCGACTTCGTCTCCCCGCCCCCGAACCGCCCGAACGCCACCATCGGCGAGCAACTGGCCCAGGTCCGCGCCACCCCACCCGACCTGGCCCGCGCCGAGGTCGCCCGCAACCTCGCGGGCCTGCCCGCCCCCGACCCGCAGGTGCGCGCCGTCCTCTCGGCACCCGGCATGGTGGAACTGCTGGCCGCCGCCCTGGAGAAGACCTGGACGGCCCTGATCGCCCCCGAGTGGCCCGTCCTGCGCGCGATCCTCGACCAGGACCTGATCTACCGCGCCGGACGCCTGGCCACCTACGGCTGGGGCGCCGCCCTGGACGACCTGTCGCCCCGCGTCCGCTGGCGCGCCGACCGCGGCGTCATCGAACTGGCGGGCCTGCTGTCCTCCGGCCGCTACCGCCTGGCCGGGGCGGGCCTGCTGTTCGTCCCCACCGTCTTCTCCGACCTGGGCGCCCAGCTCGAACGCGACTGGCCCAACACCCTCTTCTACCGAGCGCGCGGCCTGTCCGTGCTCTGGGAGCGCCGTCCGCCCCCAGCGCCCGACACCCTCGGCCGCCTGCTGGGCCGCACGCGCGCCCGCCTTCTGCTCGCCCTGGCCGCCCCCGCCACCACGACGCAGCTCGCCGCCCGCATGGACGCCAGCCTCGGCGGCACCGCCGGCCACCTCGCCGTGCTGGCCGCCTCCGGCCTGGTGACCAAGACCCGCACCGGCCGCACCGTCCTCTACCACCGCACCCCCCTGGGCGACGCCCTCATCACGTCAGCGGGGTGAGTCACACGGCCTCTTCCGGGGCGAGGGGATCGGGGGTCAGGAACCAGGCGGTCAGCTCGGCGGGATACGACTCGAACGTGAGCAGTGTGTGCCCGCCAGGTGTGAAGGCGGCCAGAAGGCCGCCTGGATCCTCGATATGGCGTGTCCACAGCGCGCGGCCCTTGCCGTCGATCACCGTGGCGGACTCTTCCGAGGTGAACAGGGCGCGCGGCCCGTCCGGCGACCAGGTCATGGCCCGGCACGTTCCCTCGGCCCGCACACGCCCGGTGGCTCGTCCGAGGAGTTCCATGCCGCCGTCGCCGCCGGCGACGACCGTGTCGCCCTCCGGTGAGAGCAGGAGCGTGTCGGCGCCGGGAAGGGCCGTACGGTGGCGGGCCACGATCTCCCCGTCGGGCAGCCGGTAGATCAGCACGTCACCGTCCGGGCCGACGAGGGCGAGCCGGGTGCCGGAGTGATCCAGCACGGCGTGTCCCGCGACACCTGTGGCCGTCGTGAATGTGATGTCGCCGGTTTCGCTGTCGGCCACCACGACATGCCGTTCCGCGGTTTCGTCCCATGGAGTGGCGCAGCTCACGGCCACGATCAGTTCTCCGTCGCCGCTGAAGCCGATGTGGGAGTACCCCGCCCCCTTGAGGGCCGTTGGCCACGAGCCGGCGGCCCACAGCCGTTCAAGTCGCGGGACGCGCCAGACGGTCACCTGGTGGTCGAACCTGCCCGCGGCCGCGACGAGCGAGCCGTCCGGGCTGACGGCCACGTCCTCGCCCCAGCCGATGTAGTGGTCGTCCGCCTGGACGCCGTCGGTGTCCCACGCTCCCGTCTCGGCGTCGAACACCTCCAGCCCGCCGCTGGAGGTGTTGCCCTCGGCCGCGGAGACGAGTGCCGTCCAGCGCAGGTCCGGGCTGACCGCGATCGCGTTGAATTCGCTGAAGAGACCGTCGTCCATGGCCGAGGTGCCGTAGAACTCCTCGTGTGCGTCGGGATCGTACGGTCTGTCCTCAAGTGCGGCGCGCGTGTCGAAGTCCCCGTACAGCACGCGGTGGTCGGCAAGGAGAAAGCACGGCGCCCACTCGCCCCGGGAGCGCCGCTCCCACCAGCGGTGCGGCATCGGGCGCCGGCCAGGCCAGTCGGCCAGGGCGGTGATCAGCGCCCGGACTTCCTCCTCCGGCAGCTCTTCGGCATGGCGGGTGATCTCGTCCCATGCCTCGAACTCGCGACCATCACCGGCCATGGCCAGCCACTGTTCGATCACCGGGCGGGCTCTCCTCGTGTACGCGAACCTGTCCCGGCATACGCTCCCATAGTGATGATCGCGGCGCGGAATTCATGGTCGGGGGTGCGGACAAGATGTCCGCACCCCCGACGAGGCCAGTGGGCCGCCCCCGGTTCCGCCTGAACTTTTCGCCATGGCCGCGGCCGGCGGCGACGAGGTGATTTGCTGATCGGGCTCAGCGGTGGAGGCCGTCGTCTACGTTGGCGTTCTCCGGGGTGAGTTCCAGGTCGGCGGCGGTGGCCTGCTGGGTGAGGAGGACGGCGAAGTCCTCGTCGACGTGGCCGCTTTCCACAAGAGACTGGACGAGCCGTGCCGTCAGTTCGACGACCGGCATGGGGACGTCCAGGGTCCGCGCCGCGGAGAGGCCCAGGTCGAAGTCCTTCTTCAGCAGCGGCGGGGTGAAGGTCGGCGTGTAGTCGAGGTTGACGAACGCGGGCGTCTTGTAGCGGGTGAACACCGAGCCCAGCACGCTGTTGTTGAGGAACTCCAGAACGGCGTGCCGGGGGACGCCGCCCTTCTCCGCCAGCACGGTGATCTCCGCCAGCCCCTGCGTCAGCACGCCCAGCAGCAGGTTGTGCGCGATCTTCACCAGGCGGGCGGAGTCGCCGTCGCCCATGTAGCTCACCGAGCGGCCGATGCGTTCGAGCAGCGGGGCCACGCGGTCGTAGGCGTCCCGGGGCCCGGACACGGCGATCGCGAGTTGGCCTGCCCGGACGGCTCCCGGGTTTCCGCTGACGGGAGCGGCGAGGAACGCGGCTCCGTGCTTCGCGCACGCTTGGCGGAGGGCTGCCGACGTCTCCGGCGACACTGTTGAGCAGTCGACGATGACATCCGGTACCTGGTCGGTTCCTGCGAGGAGCCCGTCGTCGCCCGTCAGTACGGCTCTGAGGGCTGCGTCGTTGGTGAGCATCGTGAACACGACCTGCTTGCCGCGCATTTCGGCGAGCGAACCGGCGAGGGTCGCGCCGTGGTCGCGCAGCGGTTCGGCTTTGGCGATGGTGCGGTTCCAGACGGTCACGTTCACGTCGGCGTCGGCCAGTCGCTCGACCATGGCCGTGCCCATTCGGCCCGTTCCGATCCAGCCGACGTCCATGTCCGCTCCTCGTTAACGCGTCGGAGGCCAAGGGGTCTCGGTGTCGTGGACGAACCAGACGCCCACCGCCGGGACGTCGCCCTCGTTCTGGTAGCGGTGCGGTGTGGCCGAGGGGAATGACACCGAGTCGCCCGGCCGCATCCGGTGGGTCTCGAAGCCCAGCGTGAGCGTCAGCTCGCCTTCGAGGAGGTACCCGTGTTCGACGCCTCCGTGCCGCATGAGCTTGCCGGTGCCGGACGACGACCCGCCCGGCGCGTAGGTGACGAGCAGGAAGTCCACGTTCGTGCCGGGGACATGTCCCAGCCGCTCCCACGTCACGCCCGACTCCAGCTCCAGCACTTCCCGCTCCCCAGACCGCAGCAACGGCCCCATGAACGAAAGAGTCTCGGCCGCCGCTGAACTCACGGCCTTTCCGTCGGCGGCCGATTCGTCACCGGAGCCCTCCTCGACGGGCGCCGCGTGTGGAGCGGCGGGCAACGGGGCGGCGTCTTCCCGGCTGGGGGACGGAACCGTGACCACCATGGCGGGGGCTGCGGCGGGCTGTGGGACGGACGCCGCCGCTGGGGGCTCGGGCTCCGGGGGCGGGATGTCGCCAGGGGTGGCGTTGAAGACGTCTTCTATGGAGATGCCCAGGGACTGGGTGATGGCGTAGAGGGTGCTGACGGACGGCTGGCTTTTGCCCGTCTCGATCTGGGAGACCATGCTCGCGGACACCCCGACGGCGCGGGCCAGGGCGCGGAGTGTGACGCCGCGCTTGAGGCGCTCTTCGCGGATGCGCGCGCCGACGGGTGGGACGGACATCGTCCACCTCCCTTCCCCAATTGAGCGTACAGCAGTCATGAACGGTCATCGGCGAATGTTCAGTGACTATTGACAGAAGTGTTCACCGGTACTTCATTGAAGGGGGCGAGCTTGGAGGTGAACCGGCGGTGGCGATCAGGACCTTCGGGCCCAACGCGGTCGACTGGGAGGAGCGCGTCGACCTCGGCCGGCTGCGGCGCGAGCGGCTGCGCAGGCTGAGAGAGCATCTGGCCCGGTCCGACCTCGGCGCGGTGCTGGCGTTCGACTTCTCCAACATCCGCTACATGACCGCGACGCACATCGGCACGTGGGCGATGGACAAGCTGATCCGGTTCGCCCTGCTGACCCGCGACGGCGACCCCGTCATCTGGGACTTCGGGTCGGCGGCGCGGCACCACCAGATCTACAACCCCTGGCTGGGCGACGGCGCGCGTGCGGGGATCTCCACGCTGCGCGGCGCCTTCCCGCCGGAGGCGGGCATCGCCGCCGACGTGGCGAAGAAGGTCGCGACCGTGCTGCGGGAGCGCGGGCTGCACAACGAGCCGCTCGGTGTCGACGTGGTCGAGCCGCCGGTGCTGTTCGCGCTGCGCGACGAAGGCGTCGACGTGCTGGACGGCCAGCAGGTGTTCATGGAGGCCCGCCGCGTCAAGACCCGCGACGAGATAGCGCTGCTGACCCAGGCGTGCTCCATGGTGGACGCCGCCTACGAGGAGCTGTACGGGTTCCTGCGTCCGGGCGTCCGCGAGAACGAGTGCGTGGGGCTGGTCAGCAAGGTGCTGTACGACCTGGGCAGCGAGTACGTCGAGGGCGTGAACGCGATCTCGGGGGAGCGGTGCTCGCCGCACCCGCACGTCTACAGCGACCGGATCGTCCGTCCGGGCGACCCCGCGTTCTTCGACATCCTGCACAGCCACCTGGGCTACCGCACCTGCTACTACCGCACGTTCGCGGTCGGCAGCGCGTCGCGGGCGCTGCGGGACGCCTACGTGCGCTGCCGCGAGTACATGGACGAGGCGATCTCGCTGGTCAAGCCGGGGGCGACGACGGCCGACATCGTGTCGGTCTGGCCGCGGGCGCAGGAGTTCGGGTTCGCCGATGAGACGGCCGCGTTCGCCCTGCAGTACGGCCATGGCGTCGGGCTGTCGATCTGGGAGAAGCCGATCTTCAGCCGGCTGGTGTCGCCGGACCATCCCGAGACGCTGGAGGCGGGCATGGTGTTCGCGCTGGAGACGTACTGGCCCGCGTCCGACGGCTGGTCCGCGGCCCGCATCGAGGAGGAGGTGGTGGTGACGGCGGACGGCTGCGAGGTCATCACCAAGTTCCCGGCGGAGGAGCTGCTGGTGGCCGGGCGCAGGTACTGGACGGCCGGGGGAGCGCTGAACACGCTGCGCGAGCCCGAGTCGCACCTGAACCGCGACAACGGCGGCCCCCGGTGATCGGCGCCGGGGAGCTGCTGGGGCTGTACGAGCGGATGGCGTTGATCCGCCGCACCGAGAAGGCGGCGCACGACCTGTTCATGGCGGGACTGGTCAAGGGCACGACGCACCTGGCCGCCGGGCACGAGGCGGTCGCGGTGGGCGCGAGCGCGGCGCTGCGCGACGACGACTACGTGTTCGCCACCTACCGCGGCCACCACCACGCGATGGCGCGCGGCGCGAGCGCGGAGGAGTGCCTGGCCGAGCTGATGAGCAAGGCCACGGGCGTGTGCGGGGCCAAGGGCGGCTCGATGCACCTGACGAAGGCGTCGTCGGGGATGCTCGGCTCGTACGCGATCGTGGGGGCGCACCTGCCGATGGCGGCGGGCGCGGCGTGGTCGGCGAAGCTGCGCGGCAGCGGGCAGGTCGCGGTGGCGTTCTTCGGGGACGGCGCGACCAACATCGGGGCGTTCCACGAGGCGCTCAACCTGGCGGCGGTGTGGTCGCTGCCCGTCGTGTTCGTCTGCGAGAACAACCTCTACATGGAGTACACGCCGATCGGGACGGTGACGGCCGTCGCCAACCCGGCCGCCGACCGCGCGTCGGCGTACGGTCTGGACGGCGAGGTCATCGACGGCAACGACGTGGTCGTGGTCGCCGAGGCGGTGGGACGGGCGGTCGCCCGCGCCCGTGCCGGCGACGGCCCGTCGATCATCGAGGCGCGGACGTACCGGCACTACGGGCACAGCCGCGCCGACCCGGCCAGGTACCGGCCCGCAGAGGAGGTCGAACGCTGGCTCAAGCACGACCCGCTCGACCTGGCGCGGGCCCGTCTCGAAGCGCTCGGCGTCCCGGAAGCGAAGGTGCTGGAGGCCGACGAACGCGTCCGCGCCGCCGTGGACGCGGCCGTCGCGGCGGCCGAGGGCGCGCCCGGCCCCGACCCGGCCGAGGCGTTCACCGACGTGTGGGCGGACGGAGGCGCGGCATGGCGGACGTGATCACCTACCGGGCGGCGGTCGCCGAGGGCATCGCCCGCGAGATGCGCCGCGACCCGGCGGTGGTGTGCCTGGGCGAGGACATCGGCGCGGCCGGGGGCGTGTTCAAGACGACCGCCGGGCTGTTCGAGGAGTTCGGCCCCGAACGGGTCTGGGACACCCCGATCTCCGAGCAGGCCATCGTCGGGGCCGCGATGGGCGCCGCGATGACCGGGCTGCGGCCCGTCGCCGAGATCATGTTCAGCGACTTCCTGGCCTGCTGCTGGGACTACCTGGCCAACGAGATCCCCAAGGTCCGGTACATGACCGGCGGGCAGGTCACCGTCCCGCTGGTGGTGCGCACCGCCAACGGCGGCGGCCTGGGCTTCGGCGCCCAGCACTCGCAGGCCGTGGAGAACTGGGCGCTGACCGTGCCCGGACTGAAGATCGCCGCGCCGTCCACCGCCGCCGACGTGATCGGCATGATGGCCGCCGCGATCCGCAGCCCCGACCCCGTGGTGTTCTTCGAGCACAAGGGCCTGCTGGCGAGCGAGGGCCCGCTGCCACCGGACGGTCACGTGGTGGAGTTGGGGGAGGCCGCGGTCGTGCGCGGCGGCGACGACCTGACGATCGTGGCGCTGGCGTCCACCGTGCCGACCGCGCTGGCCGCCGCCGGCCGGCTGGCCGCCGAGGGAGTCGGTGCCGAGGTCATCGACCTGCGCTGTCTCGTCCCGCTGGACATGGCGGCCGTGCTGCGCTCGCTGCAGCGCACCTCGCGCCTGCTGATCGTGGAGGAGAACCCCTACCAGGGCGGCTGGGGCGGCACCGTCGCCTCGATCGTCGCCGACGAGGGGTTCGAACTGCTCGACGCCCCGGTGCGGCGGGTCGCCGCCGCCTGCGTCCCCCTGCCGTTCGCGGACGTCCTGGAGGACCAGGTCATCCCGACGGCCGACAAAGTCACCGAAGCCGCACGCGCCCTGGTCCGCTACTGACTTCCCACGACCTCCCACCACCCCTATGCAGGAGGCGGCCATGACCCATCGCATGCTCCTCCGTGGTGGCCACGTGCTCACCATGGACCCCGACCTCGGCGACCTGCCGTCCGGCGACGTCCTCATCGAGGACGGCACGATCGCCGCCGTGCGACCCCACATCGACGCCGACGCCGAGGTCATCGACGTCGCCGGACGCATCGTCATCCCCGGATTCGTCGACACCCACCGGCACACCTGGGAGTCCGCCATCCGCGGCGTCGCCCCCGACGCCACCCTGGACGACTACTTCGTCGACATCCTCGACACTTTCGCCCCCGTCTACACCCCCGAGGACGTTCACGCGAGCAATCTCGCCGGGGCGCTGGAATGCCTCAACGCCGGAATCACCACGCTCGTGGACTGGTCGCACATCAACAACACCCCCGAGCACGCCGACGCCGCCATCCGCGGACTCCAGGAGGCGGGAATCCGCGCGCAGTACGCCTACGGAAGCGCCAACACCTCCCTGGCCGAGTACTGGTTCGAGAGCAAGCGCGTCATTCCGGGCGACGACGTGAGGCGCGTCCGCTCCACGTATTTCTCGTCCAGCGACGGCCTGCTGACAATGGCGCTCGCGACGCGCGGCCCGGGGTTCTGCGTGCCCGACGTCGTCCGCGCGGAATGGGCGCTCGCCCGCGAACTGGCCATTCCCATCACCGTCCACGTCGGAATGGGCCGCCAGGCCGGCCGCTTCGACATGGTCAGGCAGTTGAACGAACTCGGGCTGCTCGGCCCCGACACCACCTACGTCCACTGCTGTTATCTGTCCGAGGAGGAATGGCGCCTGGTCGCCGACACGGGCGGCACCGTCTCCGTCGCGCCGCAGGTGGAGATGCAGATGGGGCACGGCTGGCCGCCCGTCATGAAGGCGCTGGAGCACGGGCTGCGGCCCGGCCTGTCCGCCGACGTGGTCACCACCGTCCCCGGCGACATGTTCACCGAGATCCGCGCGGCGTTCGCCGCCGACCGCGCCCGCGTCAACGCCGCCTGCTGGGAGGCCGACACGCCCGTCCCCGACACCATGCTCACCGCCCGCCGGATGCTGGAGATCGCGACGGTCAACGGCGCCCACGTCGCCGGGCTGGAAGACCGCACGGGCTCGCTCACCCCCGGAAAGCAGGCCGACGTCGTCGTGGTGGACGCCACCGCGATCAACATGGCGCCGGTGCACGACGCGGCCGCCGCAGTCACGCTGAGCGCGGACGTGTCCAACGTGGAGACGGTGATCGTCGGCGGGGTGGTCCGCAAGCGCGACGGACGGCTGCTCGCCGACGTGAACCGGGCGCGCGCCCTGGTCGAGGCCTCCCGTGACCGCCTCCTCGCCCAGGTGGAGAAGGCGGCATGACGGTACGACACCTGGTGCGCAGGGCGGCGGACGCCGAGTTCACCGCCCCCGCCCCCGGATACCGGCGCTGGGCCGCAGTCGGTGAACACACCGGCGCCGTGCACACCGGATTCGCGATCTGTGAACTGGACTCCGGTGCTTCGCTGAACGCGCACATGCATTCGTTCGAGGAATCGTTCTACGTCCTGGAAGGCTCGGCTGTCGTCGCGACACCGGAAGGCTCCGTCCGCGTCCAGCCGGGCGACTACGGAATCGTGCCGGTCGGCGTCCCCCACCTTTGGCGCAACGACGGCGACGCCCTCTGCCGCTGGGCCGAAATGCAAGCCCCCGTGCCCCGCGCCCAATACGACCACGACACATTCGAGGTGCCCGCCTTCCCCGTGGCACCCCCGTCCCCTGTCGACGTACGCGATCCGCGGACCCGCCGCTACGGCCATATCGAACCCGCCAACATGGACCCGGACAAACAAACCCAGGATCTGCTGGCGGTCTCGGCGAGCATGCGCACCGCCCTGCTCGTCTACAGCGGAATCACCGTCAAGATGATGGTGGACGGCGAACTCGGCGCGCGGCTGTCGACCATGTTCATGGTGCAGTACGAGCGGGACGGGGTGGCGGGCCCGCACGACCACCCGCTGGAGGAGACGTACCTCATCCTGGAAGGACGCACCGAGGCCGTGTTCGACGGCGAACGGCACCTGCTCGGCCCCGGCGACATCGCGTGGGCGGGCGCGGGCTGCGTGCACTCGTTCACCAACGCGGGACCGGGACGCGTCCGCTGGCTGGAGACGCAGGCACCGCAACCGCCCTCACGCCATTCCTACAGGTTCGTCCGCGACTGGGAGCCCCTGCGCGGCGAAGGAGCGACCTCATGACGACCATCCTGATCGTGGGCGGCACGTCCGGCATCGGCCGCGAGATCGCCCGGCAACACGCCGCCCGGGGCGCCGACGTGATCATCACCGGGCGGGACGCGTCCCGCGCCGCCACCGCCGCCAAGGAGATCGGCGGCGCCCGCGGCCTCGCCCTCGACCTGACCCGTCCCGGCGAGATCGCCTCCGCGCTCGCCGACGTGGAGCACGTGGACCACGTGGTGCTGGCCGCGATCGAACGCGACCAGAACACCGCCGCCGACTACCGGCTGGACGGCGCGCAACGCCTGGCCACGCTCAAGCTCGTCGGCTACACCGAGGTCGTGCACGCGCTGCTGCCGCGCATGAGCCGCGACGGGTCGATCGTCATCTTCGGCGGCCTGGCCAAGGACCGCCCCTACCCGGGGTCGACGATGGTGTCCGCCGTCAACGGCGCCGTCACGGGGCTCGTCCGCACCCTCGCCGTGGAGCTGGCGCCGATCCGCGTCAACGCGGTGCACCCGGGCATCGTCGGCGACAGCCCGTTCTGGCGCGACAAGCCCCTCGACGCCATCGTCTCCCGCACGCCCACCGGACGTCTCGCCACCATGGACGACGTGGCCGACGCGGTCGCCTTCCTGCTGCGCAACCCGTCCGTCAACGGCGTCAACCTCGACATCGACGGAGGCTGGCTGCTCACCTGAGATCGCGGCGTCGCGGATCCGGTGCCGCTCGTCGGGCCTTCCAGCACCTGCGCGGCCGTGATCGCCGGCGTCGGAGGGTTGAGCCGCCGCCCGCCGGATACGGCAGTGGTGTCACACCGGTGGCCGTCATGTTGCGACAGTGCGGCGCGAACGTCGCACGAACCGAGGGGGGCGGACGGATGCCGTTGATCAATGTGAAGGTGCTCGAGGGCGTGTTCAGCGAGGCTCAGAAGGCGGAGATCGTGAAGAGGCTGACCGACGCGATGGTCGGTATCGAGGGCGAGAACATGCGTTCCCTGACCCTGGTGATCGTCGAGGACGTCAAGAGCGGCTCCTGGGGCGTCGGCGGGCGGCCGTTGAGCACCGACGACGTGAAGGCCATGGCCGCGGGCGAGGCCTCCGGCTGATCGGGTCGTCCCGGGCCACCCGCCCGGCGGCCTGGGACGACGCCCGGCACGGGCCACCGTCCCCACCGGGGCCGCCCGAAACGCGATGGCCGGGCCGCGTCCGCGTGGTGATAATGGCGCGATGGGATGGGTGGCACCGGAAGTCACACTGGAACGCGGCTGGACACGGCATCTGACCGGGGACGAGCGTGCGCTCGCCGACTCCTGGCTCGACTTCCATCGGCAGACGCTTCTGTGGAAATGCGGCGGCCTGACCGAGGAACAGCTGAAACTGCGCGGCGTCGAACCGTCGAACCTTTCGCTGCTCGGCATCGTCCGGCACATGGCGGAAGTGGAACGGGACTGGTTCCGGTACCGCTTCGCCGGTGAACGGCCCGGCTACCTCTACGTCACCGAGGACGACATGACCGCCGAGTTCACCGTCGACGGCGCCGACGCCGCGGCCGACTACGCCGCCTATCTCGACGAGATCGAGACCGTCCGCCGGACGACCGCCGGACGCTCCCTGGACGAGACGTTCCTCGATCCGCGCCGCGAGGTGGAGATGAACCTGCGGTTCGTCTACACGGTCATGATCCAGGAATACGCGCGCCACAACGGCCACGCCGACCTGCTGCGCGAACGCATCGACGGCGCCACCGGCCACTGACCGCCCATGGGAGACCTTGCCGCCGACGCCGCCGTGACCGGCGAGAACGGCCACTACACCGCCGAACTCTCCCCCGAATGGGCCGCCTGGGGGCCGAACGGCGGTCACCTCACGGCGATCCTGGTGCGGGCGGCGCTGGTGTGGCTCACCGCCGACGGCCTGGACGGCCTCCGCCACGACGTGCCGCCCCGACCCCACGTCCCCGCGCTGACGCGCAGGCTCGGCGGAGACCACGTGGAGAGCCCCTCGCGAAGGGGCTCTCCACGTCAGGGAGCGGTCAGGAGCTCTCGACCCCGTACAGCGCGACGATCGAGGCGCGGGCCACGGTGTGGGCGGTGATGTTGAACCCGACCACGGCGGGCGAGGCGTCGGAGTCCAGGCCCAGCGACTCGACATCCAGGGCGTGCACGGTGAACACGTAGCGGTGCGGCTCGCCGGGCGGCGGGGCGCTCCCGCCGTACGCCTTGATGCCGTAGTCGTTGCGGGCGTGCACGCCGACCTTGGCGTCCTCGGTGCCCGCGCCGGTCGGCAGCGACACGATGTCGGTGGGGATGTCGAACAGCACCCAGTGCCAGAAGCCGCTGCCGGTGGGCGCGTCGGGGTCGAAGCAGGTGACCGCGAAGCTGCGGGTCTCGGCGGGGAAGCCGGACCAGCTCAGCTGGGGCGACCGGTTGCCGCCGCTGAAGCCCCAGTCGTTGAACACGTGCTCCTCGGCCAGCCGCTGCCCCTCGGCGATGTCGTCGCTGGTCAGCGTGAACGACGGCACCTGCGGCAGGTACTCGTGCGGAAGCGGTGGCTTGGCGGCCATGCGACCTCCTCATCAGATCATCCGTTTTCCCAACCCCATCTGTACCAGGGGTGCCCGGCACGCGCGGGCGCGCACGGCCCGGAAGGCGGCGCGCGGACGAAAAACCCGCCCGGTCGCCGATCGGCATCCGGGCGGGGGACGTGTGCGGGAGGGGGTTCTACTTGCCGGTGGCCTCGGTGTAGGCGGAGAGGACCTCCTCGGGGTCGCCGTCCATCTTGACGCGGCCCTCGTCCAGCCAGATGACGCGGTTGCAGGTCTCCTCGATCACGTCGAGGTTGTGGGCGACCAGGAAGACCGCGCCGGCGTTCTTGCGCAGCTCGTCGATCTTGGCCTTGCTGCGGCGCTTGAACTTGGCGTCGCCGGTGGCCAGGGCCTCGTCGATGAGCATCACGTCGTGGGTGCGGGCCGCGGCGATGGCGAAGCGCAGCCGGGCGCCCATGCCGGAGGAGTAGGTCGACATCGGGTAGTCGATGAAGCCCGGCTTGAGGTCGGCGAACTTGACGATCTGGTCGTAGCGCTGCTTGGTCTCCTCCTGGGACAGGCCCATGGCCAGGCAGCCCAGGATGATGTTGCGCGAGCCCGACAGGTCGCGCATCAGCGCGGCGTTGACGCCCAGCAGGGACGGCTGCCCGTCGGTGTAGACGGCGCCGCGGGCCGGGGGCAGCAGCCCGGCGATCGCCTTGAGCAGCGTGGACTTGCCCGAGCCGTTGGTGCCGATCACGCCGATGGCGTCGCCGCGGTAGGCGATGAACGACACCCCGCGGACCGCGTGCACCTCTTTCATCTGCGGCCGGTTCTCCCGCCGCAGGATGCGCAGCAGCGCGGTCGCCGCCGTGCCCTTGCCGCCGCCGGCGCTGTAGACCCGGTAGACGATGTGCAGGCCGTCCACCACGACGATCGGCTCGCGGTCGGGGTCGATGACGACCTCCGGCTGCGCCCCTGTGGTCATCGCGATCTTCTCTTTGAGCGCCTTAGCCACGGCCGTACCTCTCCTCCGCACGGTAGAAGTACCAGAATCCGCCGACGAAGGCGATCACGGCCCACAGAACCGCGTACAGCCACAGGCGGGCGTAGTTGGGGTCGTACGGGACGAGGTTCTGGCGGAACGACTCCAGCAGGGAGGTCCGCATCAGCTCGATGTAGACCGCCCCCGGGTTGGCCTCCAGGATGTGCCCGACCCAGGGATGACCCGAGGTGTCGAACTTGTGGGTCATCTTCGGGATGAAGAAGAAGACCCCGGAGAAGTAGAGCCAGGTGCGGGTGATGAACGGCAGCAGTTGCTGGATGTCGCGCACGAATGCGCCCGCGCGGGCGATGGCCAGGCTGATCCCGATGTTGAACAGTAGTTGCAGCAGGAGGACCGGAACGATCAGCAGCCAGTGCAAGCTGGGCATCTCGCCGGTGGCCAGCACGATCACCACCAGCAGCCCCATCGAGATCAGCAGCTGCTGCAGCTCCATCAGCACGTAGGCGAGTGGCAGCGACGCCCGGGGGAAGTGCAGCGCGCGGATCAACGACAGGTTGTTGCCCACCGACTTGGCCCCGGCGGTCAGCGACCGCTGGGTGAACGTGAAGACGAACACGCCCGTGATCAGGTAGGCGGTGAAGTTGTCGATGTCCCGCTTGGTGTCGAGCAGCACGCCGAAGATCAGGTAGTAGACGGCGGCGTTCAGCAGCGGGGTGAGGACCTGCCACAGCTGGCCCAGGCGCGAGGCGGAGTAGGTGGAGGCCGTCTTGGCCGAGGCGAACGCCCAGATGAACGTCCGGCGCTGCCACAGCTCCTGGACGTACCTGCGCAGCGGGGGGCGGGCGGCGCTGCGTGTCAGCCCGTGCCGTTTGGCGAACTCGGCCAGGGACTCACCGACCCGTCCGTTCATGTGGGAAGGGTCCGTGATGGTGCCGACCGGCTCGCCACCCGGGGAGCTGAGCCGTTCCGGGTGACTCATGCCGGGAAGCCTATTGCAGTCCGCCTCCTGTGCGGGACGATCGCACGCATGTGACCCCTGATTTGAGATCTTTGGGAATCATGTCCGACTCCTCGGGGATACCCCGGGCATGCAGGCGAATCACCGGAAGGCGCCGGGACGGCCGTCGCGACGGCCGGGGGCGCCGGCGGCGGGAATGGCGGTGGACGTGCGCGGTGGTGGGGTGACCCGTCGACGGATCGTTTTCCGGGGGCCGGTGTGGCGTGCCCTGCACCGGCTGGACCGGCGGGCGTTCGAGCAGGTCGCCGCGGCCCGGCTGCCCGGCCTGGAGTACGTGCTGCCGCGCCTGTCGCGGTTCGCCGACCACGGTGTGCTGTGGTTCACCACGGCGGGGGCGCTCGGCATGACGCGGCAGGCGCGGCTGCGGCGCGCCGGGCTGCGCGGCGCGATCGCGATCGCGGTGGCCAGCCCGGCCGTGAACCTGGTCGGCAAGCACGCGTTCCGGCGCAAGCGCCCGGTCGTGGACCTGGTGCCGCCGATCCGGATCCGGTTCCGGCTGCCGACCTCGCCCGCGTTCCCGTCCGGCCACTCGGCGTCGGCGGGGGCCTTCGCGACGGGCGTGGCGATGGAGGCGCCGGCCGCCGTGGCCGTGCCGGTCGCGCTCACCGCCGGCGCCGTGGCGTTCTCCCGCGTCTACACCGGGGCGCACTATCCCGGGGACGTGCTGGCGGGGCTGGGCATCGGGGTGGCGGCCGGGCTCGGCACGCGGCTGGTGTGGCCCGCCCGCCCGCCGGTGGCGCGGGCGACCCCGACCGCCGCGGAGCACGTCAGGATCCACCCGGAGGGGTGCGGCGTGGTGGCGGTGGTGAACGTCGGGTCGGGCGCGGGCGGAAACGGCGGCGGGCCGCTGGTGCCGACGGTCGCCGAGTCGGCGATCGCGGTGCTGCAGCGCGAGCTGCCGGGCGCCGAGATCGTCCGGGTGGGCCCGGACGAGGACGTCGAGCGCGCCCTGGACGACGCCGCCGCGCGGGCCGAGGTGCTGGCGATCGTCGGCGGGGACGGCACGGTCAACGCGGGCGCGCGGGCGGCGCTGCGGCACGACGTGCCGCTGCTGCCGATCCCGGGCGGCACGTTCGACCACTTCGCGCGGGCCCTCGGCGTCGAGTCGCCGATGCACGCGGTCAACGCGTACCGGGACGGCTGTCTGGCCCGGGTGGACGTGGGGGAGATCGTCGCCGGCGGCGCGGCCGACGAGCCGATGGTCTTCCTCAACACCGCCAGCTTCGGCGCGTACGCCGAGCTGGTGGACCGGCGCGAACGCCTGGAGCGGCGGCTCGGCAAGTGGCCCGCGCTGGCGGTCGCGGCCGTCCGGACCCTGCGGCACGCCCGGCCCGTCGACATGACGGTGGACGGCCGGCCCCGCAAGGTCTGGCTGGCGTTCGTCGGCAACTGCCTGTACGGCTCGCGGGGCCCGGCGCCCACCTGGCGGCGGCACCTGGACGACGGGCAGCTCGACATCCGCATGGTCACGACGGGACGGCGGGCGCCGCGCCTGCGCGCGCTCGCGGCGGTGCTGCTGGGGCACCTGCACCTCACCCCCGGCTACCGCGCCTGGCGCGGCGGCGCGCTGGAGCTGGTCTCGCTGAACGGCGACCTGCGGGTGGCCCGGGACGGAGAGGTCTCGTCGGTGTCCACCAAGGTCCGTTTCGGCAAGCGGGCGGGCGCCCTGGCCGTGTTCTGCCCGCGTGCGCACTGAGCCCCCGTGCCGTGAGACCGCGCCGTGAGCATGTTTGCCGTGCTGCGGTCGGGTAGGCGTCAGGTACGCACATCAGGACGATCTTGAGGATTGGGGTCATGACGACCGGAGTCCAACCCAGCGCGCTCAGCGACCAGGACCTCCTGCGGGAACTGGGGCATCTCTACGACACCCGGATGGACGCCCTGCGGCACGCCGCCGACCAGGCGTTCGGCGAGCACACCCGGCGGATGAACCAGCTGGAGGCCGAGTACCTGCGGCGCAACCCGTCCCGCGAGGTCGATCCCGAACGGCTGCGCGAGGGCGCCCGCGCCCGCTGAACCGCCGGCTGAACCGCTCGCCGTGCCCGCACGACCCGCCGCGCCCGCGTGAGACGGGCGCGGGGGCGGCGCGACGTCCAGGCGAACGTCCAGGCGAACGTCCAGGCAACAGGGGGGAATGCGTCCATGACGACCTTCGGTTACTTCCTGTCCTGCGAGGAGCACGGACCCGAGGAGCTGATCCGGCAGGCGCGGCTGGCCGAGCAGGCCGGGTTCGAGGCGCTGTGGATCTCCGACCACTTCCATCCGTGGCTGGACGAGCAGGGCCAGAGCCCGTTCGTCTGGTCGGTGATCGGCGCCCTGTCGCAGGCCGTGTCGCTGCCGATCACCACGGCGGTCACCTGCCCGACCTTCCGGATCCACCCGGCGATCGTGGCGCAGGCCGCCGCCACCAGCCAGGTGATGCTGAACGGCCGGTTCCGGCTCGGGCTCGGCAGCGGGGAGGCGCTGAACGAGCACATCACCGGCGCGCCCTGGCCGCCGGCCGCCGAGCGCCTGGAGATGCTGGAGGAGGCCGTCGAGATCATCAGGGCGCTGTTCGGCGGCCGCCAGATCACCCACCGCGGCCGGCACTTCCGCGTGGACACCGCCCGGCTCTACACGCTGCCGGACGCGCCGCCGCCCATCTACATGTCCGGGTTCGGCGACCGGGCCGCGTCACTGGCGGGCCGCATCGCCGACGGCTTCATGACGACCATGCCCGACCCGGGCCCCATCCAGTCGTTCCGCAGCGCCGGCGGGCACGGCAAGCCCATGCAGGCCGGTCTGAAGGCGTGCTGGGGGCAGGACGAGGGACAGGCCGTCAAGACCGTCCACCGGCTGTGGCGCAACGAGCAGATCGAGGGCGAGGCGGCGCAGATCCTGCAGGTGCCGCGGCACTTCGACCAGCTCGGGCAGCTCGTCACCGAGGACATGATCCGCGAGAACGTGCCGTGCGGCCCCGACCCGGAACGGCATGTCGCCGCGATCCGCCCGTTCGTCGAGGCCGGGTTCGACGAGATCTACGTCAACCAGATCGGCCCCGAGCCCGACGGGTTCTTCGAGTTCTACCGCGACCAGGTGCTGCCCCGGCTGCGGTAGCGGACATTCCACGCGCGGACGGTCGATCGCGGACGCGGGCGGTTGTGCCGCGGGTGAAGCGCGGCTTTCGGCTCGGTAAACCTCACCGAAGTGCCCGGGCACGCCGCCGCACGGCCGTGTAACGCTTCCCCGGTGCTTTCGGGGAGGTGTGGCACGACCATGGTGCCCGGACCACAGGCGACGCGCGGCCCTCGGGCCCGGCGCGCGCACCGCGTCAGACGTTCGCGGGGTGTCCGCCGTCCGCGCGCGCTCCGGCGCCCGCGGGGCGTCCGCCGCTCCCGCGCGGCCCGGCCGAGCCCGGCGGCGTGGGCGCGG
>NZ_BAAAZG010000088.1:0-23748 GCF_039536785.1 Actinomadura miaoliensis | reverse complement strand
GGGCGCCCTGGCCGCGCTGGCGGCCGTCGTCTGCCTGTGCGGCGCCGTCTGGACGCTCCGCAGAGCCGCCTGGGCCCTGCGCCGCACCGGAACCCCCCGGATCGTCTATTTGTTCGTCCACGGGCTCGTGGTGGACGACGGGAGGGGCCTGGCCACGCACCACTGGGACGAGCTGACCGCCGTCACCGTGTCGGGGGTGCGGACGGCGGCGGGGGCGCGCACCCGCTGGCGGGTGACCGTCACGGCGGCCGGCGGACGCGAGATCGCGCTCGGCGACGGCATGCCGGACGCCGGGGTGCTCGGCGAGATCGTCTCCGCCGAGGTGACCGCGCGCGCCGTGCCCCGGCTCATGGCCGCGATCGAGGCGCGCGAACGCGTCCGGCTCGGGCCGTTCACCCTCGGCCCGCAGGGCGTCGGCAAGGACGGCGACCGGCTGCCCTGGCCGGCGGTCGCCGAGGCCGGCATCGACAACGGCGTGGTGTACGCGCGCGACGCCGACGGCCTGGTCGAGATGACCGCCCTGGCGGCGCGGGTGCCGAACGCGGTGGCGTTCGTGGAGGTGTGCCGCCGCGTCGGGGCCGGCCACCACGACGACGACGGCGACCTCGTCCACTGAGAACACCGCTACTTGCAGAGCTTCTGGGTGGCGGTGCCGGTCTCGATCTCGGGTTTGCCGGGGGTGGGGGAGGGCGACGGGGAGGAGATCTTCACGCGCTTGGCGCCGTCCCAGTCGGCGCCCACCATGACCTGCACGCGCGAGCCCAGCGAGGACACCTTCCGCAGCTTGGCGCCCGGGATGGCGGCGGCGACGGTCTTGGCCGCCTTCTCGCCGTCCGGGCCGTACTGGATCTGCGTCGTCTGCAGCCCGCGCCGCGCCACGCCCGGCACCACCGTCACCGGGAACCCGACGCGGCGCAGCTCGCCGCCCGCCCGGGTGGCCAGGCCCGGGGTGCCGATCGCGTTGAGCACCCGCAGCGGGATCTCGTCCGGCGGGACGGTCGGCCCGTCGCTCGGCCTGGCGCTGGGCTTGGCCGCCGACGGGCTCGCCGACGGCGAGGCCAGCGGCTGGTCGCGGTTGAGGCGGTGGAACAGGTCGCGGGCGTGCCGCTGGTCCCACAGCACCGTCGACTGCGGCTGCGGCGAGTTCCACAGGTTGACGTTGTAGTCCTGGTTGGCCAGCGGGACCTTGGCGAAGGTGACGTTGTCGGTGGACAGGTCCTTCATCTGGTCGGCGAGCTTGGGCAGGTTCTCGGCCAGGTCCTCGTCGACCCGCAGCGACTTCAGCGCGGCGTTCAGGAAGCGCGTCGACTTGACCGGGTCGCTCAGCGTCCGGGAGTTGAGCGCCTGCTTCATCATCGACGCCATGAACCGCTGCTGCCGGTCGATGCGGCCGAGGTCGCTGCCGCCGGTCAGGGTGTAGCGGGCGCGGGTGTAGCTGAGCGCCTTCAGGCCGTCCAGGCGCGACGTGCCCGCCGGCAGCACCAGCCCGCTCTTGCGGTCGTTGATGGGCTCCTCGGTGCACACCTCGACGCCGCCGAGCGCGTCCACCATGTTGATGAACCCGTAGAAGTTGACCTCGACGTAGTGGTCGATGGACACCCCGGTGGCCCGCTTGACCGTGTCGACGGTCAGGTCCGGCCCGCCGAACTGGTACGCCCACGTCAGCTTGCCGGGACGCGCCGGGACGGAGGAGCCCTTGGCCCCCTCCGAGCCGTTGGAGCGGTGCGCGGGGATCGTCACGTACGAGTCGCGCGGCAGGTTCACCACGCTGACGCGGTCGTGGTCACGGGACACGTGCACCAGCATCATCGTGTCGGACCGCTCGCCGGGCTCGTGCCCCAGCCGCGCCGCCTTCTGCTGCGCGCGGGTCAGGCCCTCGCGCCGGTCGACGCCCGCCACCAGGACGGTCATGGCGCCCTTGGGGCCGTCCTTGTTGAGCCCGCCGACCTTCACCCGGTCGATGGCGTCGCTGACGTAGTTCTGGAACGCCCACGCGCCGCCCGAGGTCAGCAGCACGAACGTCGACATCACGCCGGTCACCATCAGGAAGCGGCGCTGCCGCCGCGCGCTGACGGCCGCGCGGGGGCTCAGCCCCGGGCCGGGACGGCGCGGGCCCCGCGGCGCGTCCACCGCGACGCGGGGGGCGGGCAGGCCCTCGACGGTGACGCCGTCGATGTCCTCCTCGTCACCGGCCCCGCCCGCACCGCCGGACGGGCCGTCCGCGGGTCGCGGCCGGAAGTACCGTTCGAGCGGATCGCTGTCGTGACCGTCCCTCATGTTGGCTCTGCCATCCTGGCCGCCGCCTCCCGAAGCCTCATCGACGCCTGGCCGCTCGTCGCCCGTAGGTGCCGCGAACGTTCCCCACTTTAAAGTGGGGGACACCGGTCCGTTCGCTACCTGAGGCTCGTGTCCTTGGAGTAACGTGGCGCCGTCTTGACCTCCTCCCCGGCGGCCGCACTCGCCCAAGGGTGTCGTGAGCTGCGTCATGAACGAGCGAGCAAGAGAGGAAGGGGGGCTCTCCCCGGCCGACGGCCGGGGCTCGGCCCACGAGCCCAGAATGAAATCGTCTCCCCACGCGCACAGCACCGACGAGCAGCACACCGTGCACGCGACCGATCCGGACTCCGGCCGCGATCCCCTCTGGGACGCCGGCCGCGGTCCCGGCGGCGCGGGCGATCCCGGCCGGGACCCGCGTCCCGGCGCGTCGCCCGCCGCGTCCGGCCGCACCTGGCCCGCGGTGTCGGTGGTCATGCCGGTGCTGAACGAAGAGCGGCATCTGGCCGACGCCGTCCGGCGCATCCTGTCGCAGGACTACCCCGGCGAACTGGAACTGGTCCTGGCCATCGGGCCGTCCAGGGACCGCACGGAGGAGATCGCGCAACGGCTCGCCACCGAGGACCCGCGCGTCGTGGTGGTGCCCAACCCCACCGGACGCACCCCGCAGGGCCTCAACATCGCCATCAAGGCGTCGCAGTACTCCATCATCGTCCGCGTGGACGGCCACTCCCTGCTGCCGCCCGACTACGTCCGGGTGGCGGTGGAGACCATGGAGGAGACCGGCGCCGACAACGTCGGCGGGATCATGGCGGCCGAGGGCATCACCCCGTTCGAGAAGGCGGTGGCCCGGGCCATGACGTCCAAGATCGGCGTGGGCAACGCCCGGTTCCACACCGGCGGTGAGGCCGGCGACGTCGAGACCGTCTACCTCGGCACGTTCCGGCGCAGCGCGCTGGAGCGCGTCGGCGGCTACGACGAGACGTTCGTGCGGGCCCAGGACTGGGAGATGAACCACCGCATCCGGCAGACCGGCGGCCGGATCTACTTCACGCCGCGGATGCGCGTCACCTACCGGCCGCGGCCGAACCTGCGCGCGCTGGCCAAGCAGTACTACCACACCGGGCGCTGGCGCCGGGTGGTCGGCCGCGAGCACCAGGGCACGCTCAGCCTGCGCTACCTGGCGCCGCCGATGGCGGTGCTGGCGATGGCCGCGGGCGTGGTGGCCGGGGCGTTCGGCTTCTGGCCGGGCTGGCTGGTGCCGGGCGCGTACGCGGCCGGCATCGTGGCCGGCGCGGTCGTGGAGGGCCGCGGCCTGCCGGTGTCGGCCTGGGTGCGGCTGCCGCTGGTGTTCGCCACCATGCACATCAGCTGGGGGGTCGGCTTCCTCACCAGCCCGCCCGGCCTGGGGCAGGCGACTCCGGCGAAGTCGTAGAAAGTCACTCGAACCGCGCTGGTCAGGGCCACGTCTCACGGTTACGTTGGTGATCGCCCATCTGGGCGTCGCCCACTGCCCAGGGAGGTGGCCATGACCGGCGGAGCGCGTCACGGGATCGGCGCGGGGATCGGGATCGTCGGCACGCCCGTGCTGATGGCCTTGCTGATCTTCGGGTCCGAACGGCTGTTGATGCAGTGGCGGTACACCGCCGTGTACTTCCGGGGCGAGTTCGCCACCGGCACCGGCCTGCTCGGAGGCCTGCTGATCCTGCTGCTCGCGGTGGGCGTCGCTGCTCTGGTGACCACTCGCGTCTCGCCGGTGGCGTCGCTGATCCCCGGCGCGGTGTTCGCCCTGTACGGGCTGCTGTGGATGCTGCTGCCGGGCCGGGCCATCCGCATCGAGCTGCCCCTGCTCAGCAAGGAGTACGGCCTGGTGGTGGCGCAGGTCGGCAGCATGGGCATACTGCTGCTGATCGGCGTCATCCTGGTGGCGGGCTCGGTGGTGCCCTCGCGCTGGCGGGCCGCGGCCGCGTCGGGGCCCGGCCGCCTGGCGCAGCCGCACGGGCCGGCCTTCGCGGCGCCGGGCCAGCCCGCCCCCTATGGCGCCCAGCCCGCCCCCTACGGTGCCCAGCCCGCGCCGTACGGCGGCCAGCCCGCCGCTCAGCCCGGCCCGTGGGGGCAGGGGCCGCAGCAGCCGTGGCAGCAGCCGCAGCCCGGCCAGCCGCAGCCCCAGTACGGGCAGGCCCAGCCACAGTTCGGGTCCGCCCCGCCGCCCGGCGGCGCGCAGCGGTCCGACCAGCAGGAGATCCCGGCCCCGCCCGCGTCCGGGAAGGACGAGGGGACGGCTCCCCGGTCCGGCTCCACGCCCGGTGACGACGACGAGCCCGGCGAGTGGACGCGGGCGTACGGCGGCGGCGACGACCGTCCGCCGCCGCCCGCCTAGGCCGGCGCGGCGCCGTCCAGGGCGGCGACGACGCCCGGGACGTCGTTGACGACCACGGCGTCCACGCCCGCCTCGGCGTAGGCGGGGGCCGTCTCGGCCGACGGGCACCACGCCAGCACCTCGAGGCCCGCCTTGTGCGCCACGTCCACGCAGTGCTCCAGCGGACGCAGCCGCGTGTCGGGGTGCTCGAAGCCGCACGACCCGGTGTGCAGGCCGACCGCCTGCACGCCCAGCCCCGACGCGGCGGGGATCGCGTGCCACAGCGGGAAGCGCAGCCACGTCAGCAGGCCCACCGCCAGGTCGGGCAGGTTCTCGCGCAGGTGCAGCAGCAGCGACGGGTCGAACGAGGTCACCAGCAGGGGACGGCGGCGGGCCTCGCGGCGCAGCAGCGGCACCAGCAGCGCGCCGGTGCGCCGGGACGGCGGGTCGACCGCGTCCTCCAGGATCGTCTTGACGTCCACGTCCACCGGCACACCCGGCGGCAGCGCGTCGAACACCTCGGCCAGCAGCGGCAGCCCGCACTCGGCGGCCGCCGTGTCGACCAGGAACGCGCCGTCGGCGGTGGTCGGGTCGTGCCGCAGCACCAGCTCGTCGTCGGCGGTGCGGGTCACGTCGATCTCGATCCAGGTCGCGCCCGCGTCCAGCGCGGCCAGCAGCGACTCCAGGGTGTTCTCGGCGACGGTGCGGGGGTCCGGCCCGTCGCCGTCCGCGCCGGGCGGGCCGGGCAGCGGGACGTGCCCCGAGCCCAGGCCGCGATGACCGATGACGGTGGGCGGGTTCTCGAAGATCACGTGTTCTCCGGGGGGTTGGCGGCGATCTGATCGGCGATCTGCTCGGCGATGTGCTCGGCCAGGGCGACGTCCAGCGGGTGGGTGACCTTGAGGTTGTGCTCGCTGCCCTCGACGACCCGGATCGGCACGTCGGGCAGGTAGCGGTGCACCACCCCGCAGTCGTCGGTGGCGACCAGCTCGGGGTCGGCCAGCGCCAGCTCGTAGGCCTTGCGGACGGTCCCGAGCCGGAAGCCCTGCGGGGTCTGGAAGCGCACCAGCGTCGAACGCGGCGGCATGTCGGCGACCAGGCCGTCGCGGACCGCCACGATCGTGTCGGAGGCGGGCACGCCCACCGCCACCGCGTCGTGGTCCTCCAACGCCGCCAGCGTCCGGTCGATCACCGCGCGGTCGACGAACGGGCGGGCCGCGTCGTGGAACAGCACGCGGGTGCCGTCGGGACGGTCCGCCAGGGCGGCCAGCGCGGCGGCGGTGGACGCGGTGCGCGTGGCGCCGCCCTCGATCACGCCCGTGACCTTGCGGAACGGGGCGGTCAGCGCGGCGGCCTCGCGCACGTGCCCGGCCGCCATCACCACCAGCACCTCCGCCACGTCCGGGTGGCCGTCGAACGCCGCGACGGCGTGCGCCAGGATGGGCCGCCCGCCGACCTCCAGCAGCTGCTTGGGCCGGCCGGCGCCCAGCCGCGCGCCGACCCCGCCCGCGAGCACCACGGCGACCGTCCGGGTCGCGGTGTCCACTGTCAATGTGACCTCTCACTCCGTGGTCGTGCCGCTACTCTGGGCAATCGTCCGTGCCGGCGCCGGTGTCGCGCTCGCCGGCCCGGCGCCGCGCGACGCCCGCGCGGTGCGCATCCCTTTTCCTACCCTGTTGCGACGCGATCCGGAGGCGCCGATGACCGTGGCGGTGATCATGGCGACCGGGTGGGACGGCGGCGGCCCGGACCCGGGTCCCGCGGCCGTCCTGCCCTGCGGAGGCGATCCCCGCCGGGCCGCCGAGGCGGCGGACGAGGCGCCCACGCTCCTGACGCGCCTGTGCGAGCAGCTGGCAAGGCTCAACGTACCGGATCCGGTCATCGTCACCCGTCCCGAAATGGCGCCCGCCCTGCACAAGGACGGCCACTTCGTGTTGGAGTCGCCGAGCCCGGCCGCCGACCTGCGGGAGATCGCCCGGATCGCCCGGCACGCCGACGGGCCGGTGCTGCTGCTGCCGGGCGACGTGGTGGTCGGCGCCGAACTGCTGCGCCGGCTGCTGCTGGACGGCGACGACGCGCCGGTCACGGCCGTCACCGTCCCGCGGGGCGACGGGTACGGCACCGTGCCGGTGCGCAGGTACGACGGATGGATCATGTCGGCCGGGTCGCCGTACCACCGGGTGACCGCGCCCGACGCCGCGTCGCCCGGCGTGCTGCGGGTGGCCGCCGACCGGACCGACGACCTCGCCGCCCTCGCCGGACGACTGGCCGACCTGCTGCGGGACGCCCGCGCGCTGCCCCTGACCGTCGTCGAGCCCGAGGCGGCGCACCTGCTGCTCGTGGGGCTGGTGCGCACGGGCGTGCCCGTGCGTGACTGCGGCGACCCGCGGCTGCCCTGCCCGCGCGCCGGCAGCGCGGACGCCGCCGTCGCCGCCCGCGAGGCGGTGGAGAAGGCCGACGAGGAACGGGTGCGGCTCGCCGCGGCCGTCAAACGCGACGACGGGTTGTTCGCCACGTACGCGGTCGGCTCCTACAGCCCCCACCTGGTGCGGTGGGCGGCCCGCCGGGGGCTGACGCCGATCACCGTGACGTGGATGTCGCTGGGCCTGGCGGTCCTGGCGGCGGTCTGGTTCGCGGCGGGCACCCGCGGCGGCGTGGTCACGGGCGCCGCGCTGCTGTACGCGGCGTTCGTGCTGGACTGCGTGGACGGCCAGCTCGCCCGCTTCACGCGCCGCCGCAGCGCCCTCGGCGCCTGGCTCGACGTGCTCCTCGACCGCGTGAAGGAGTACGGCGTGTACGCGGGGCTGGCGGTGGGCGCCATCGCCGCCGGGCACGGCTCCGGGGCGGTGTGGGGGCTGGCGGTCGCCGCGATGACGCTGCAGACCGTCCGGCACACGCTCGACCACTCGTTCGCGTCGCGTCCGGCCGGCCCCGGCCGGCGGCCCCTGCCCCAGCGCACCGCCCCCCTGACGGCCCCCGACGACGGGCCGATCGAACGCCGCCCGGCACCGTCCAGGAAGGCCCTGCGGTGGGCCAGGAAGGTCGTCGCGCTGCCGGTCGGCGAGCGGATCGCTCTCATCGCCGTGACGGCGGCGCTGTTCGACGCGCGCGTGACGTTCGTCGCGCTGCTGGCGTGGGGCGGCCTGGCCCTCGCCCACCGGCTCGCCACCCGTGTGCTCACCGGCCGGAGGAGGAAGGTGATCGTGCGATGACGATGCCGGCGATCCGCGTCCCGGACGCCCGCGTCCCCGTCCCGCCGTACCTGCTGCGCGACGACGGCCCGATCTGCCTGACGCTGGCCCGGCTGGCCGGGGGCCGGCTGCCGCCGCTGCCCGGCGTCCTGGTCGCCGTCGCCCTTGGCGCCGTGCTGATGACGGCCGGTCTCGGCGCGGATCGGGGGCCGGCGCTGTTCCTGCCGGTGGCGGTGGTGCTGCTGACGGGGGCGGCTGCGACACATCCGCATAACGGAAGGTTCGACTGGCTTGTCCCGCCCCTGCTGCGCACGATCGAGTATGGTTACCTGGCCGGACTGGGGTTCGCGCAGGGTGTGCCGGCACCGCTGGTGTACGTGCTGCTCGCGGTTCTGGCCTACCACCACTACGACACCGTGTACCGCACCCGTCAGGGGCTGCGGCCGGGCGCCTGGGTGCTCCGGGCCGGTCTCGGCTGGGAGGGCCGCACGCTGGTCGTGGCGGCGGCGGGCCTGGCCGGGCCGCTCCCGTTCGCGTACGCCGCGCTGGCCGCCTACCTTGGCGTGTTGTTCGCGGGTGAGAGCGTCACGACCTGGCTGCGGACCGGGCGCGACAGCGGCGTGATCGTCGACCTGGAGGAAGAGGAATCATGATCGGCATGGTGCTGGCGGCGGGCGCCGGACGCAGGCTGCGGCCGTACACCGACACGCTGCCCAAGGCCCTGGTCCCCGTTCGGAGCGGGCCCGACGGCGACACCACCATCCTGGACATCGCCCTGGGCAACCTGAGCGCGGTCGGGCTGACCGACGTGGTGATCGTCGTCGGCTACCGCGCCGAGGCGGTCGAGACCCGCAAGTCCGACCTCGAACGGCGGTACGGCGTGTCGATCACCCTCGTCCACAACGACAAGGCCGAGGAGTGGAACAACGCCTACTCCATGTGGCTGGCGCGCGAGCACTTCTCCAAGGGCGTCCTCATGGTCAACGGCGACACCGTGCACCCGGTGAGCGTGGAGAAGACGCTACTGGCCGGGCGGGGACCGGACATCCTGCTCGCGGTGGACAACGTGAAAACTCTGGCCGACGAGGAGATGAAGGTCACCCTCGACGACCAGGGCGACCTGGCCCGCATCACCAAGCTGATGGACCCGGCCGAGGCGTACGGCGAGTACATCGGCGCCACCCTCATCGAGCCCGCCGCCGCCGGGCCGCTGGCCGACGCCCTGCAGGCCACCTGGGAGCGCGACCCCGACCTGTACTACGAGGACGGCTACCAGGAGCTGGTCAACCGGGGCGGCCGCGTCGCCGTGGCCCCGATCGGCGCCGTGGAGTGGGTCGAGGTCGACAACCACGACGACCTGGCCAAGGCCCGCCGGATCGCCGCCGGCTACTGACCCGGGCTCCCGCCGCGTCGCGGTATCCCTGCCCCTCCCCTCCGCCGTACGGGACGACCGAGCGAGGAACGCACATGCCCCTGCTGACGCGGATGCTCACCGCGCCGCTGTCCATCGACGTCCGCCGTGGGGCCGTGGCCGCCCTGGGCGACCTGCTGGCCGACCGCCGCATCGCCACCGAGGGCCGGGTCGCGATCGCCGTGGGCCCCGGCCAGGGCGACCAGATCGCCGAGCACGTGCGGCCCTCGCTGGAGGACTGCGAGCTGTTCCGGGTGGACGGCGGCACCGTCGACGCCGCGGTCAGCCTCGGCTCCAAGCTGCGCGGCGGGTCCTACGAGGCGGTGGTCGGCATCGGCGGCGGCCGCACCATCGACGCCACCAAGTACGCCGCCACGCTCGCCGGCATCCCCATGGTGTCGGTGGCCACGAACCTGTCCCACGACGGCATCTGCTCCCCGGTCGCCTCCCTGGAGCACGACAAGGGCAAGGGCTCGTTCGGCGTGGTCATGCCGCTGGCGATGATCGTCGACCTGGACTACGTGCGGGCCGCGCCGCCGCGGCTGGTGCGCGCGGGCATCGGCGACGTGGTCAGCAACCTGTCGGCCGTCGACGACTGGCTGCTGGCCGCCGAGGCGTGCGGCGAGCCGGTCGACCGGCTGGCGCTGACGCTGGCCCGCACCGCCGCCGAGGCCCTGCTCAACCAGCCCGGCTCCATCGAGTCCGACCGGTTCCTGACCGTTCTGGCCGAGGGACTCGTACTGTCCGGCATGGCCATGTCCTTCGCCGGTTCGTCGCGGCCCTCCAGCGGCGGCGACCACGAGATCCTGCACGCCATCGACCAGATGTTCCCCGGCACCGCCAACCACGGCGAGCTGGCCGGGATCGGCGCGGCCTTCTGCTACCACCTGCGCGCCACCCGCCTCGGGACGGGCGCCGACCGGCTCGCCGAAGTCATGACCTGCCTGGAGCGGCACGGGCTGCCCCGGCTGCCCGGCGACGTCGGGCTGACCGTCGAGCAGTTCGCCGAGGCCGTCGCGTACGCCCCGCGCACCCGCCCCGGCCGCTATACGATCTTGGAGCATCTCGGCCTCGACAAGGGCGCGATCCTCAAGGCGGTTGAAGAGTATGTCCAAGCCCATGGAGGCTGAGCTGCCCGCCGACGCCGTCCGCCCGTCCCGCAGCGCGGCGACGGTCGCGGACGTGCGGCGCCACGGGCAGCCGCCCGGCCTCAAGGAACGGCGCAACGAGGAGCACTGGGCCGGGCGCCTGTACATGCGCGCGCTGTCGCCGTACTTCGCCTGGCTGTTCCTGCGGCTGGGGTTCACCCCCAACCAGCTCACCTACCTGATGATGGCCTGCGGCGTGGCCGCCGGCGTCGTGGTGTCGCTGCCGGCCGACCCGCTGTGGACGGCCCTCGGCGGCGCCCTGCTGATCCAGGCGTACCTGCTGCTGGACTGCGTGGACGGCGAGGTCGCCCGCTACCTGCGGCAGACGTCGGTGGCCGGGGTGTTCCTGGACCGCATCGGCCACTACCTGTCGGAGGTGGCGCTGCTGATCGGCCTCGGCTACGCCGCGCAGGGCGGCTGGCAGACCGGCGGCTACGCCGAGCTGGGCCTGCTGGCCGCGGTGGGCGCCGCGCTGATCAAGGCCGAGACCGACAACGTGGTGGTGGCGCGGGCCAAGTCGGGCCTGCCCGCCGACCCGGTCGGCGGCGACCGGGCGCTGCGGCCCCGCTCCACCGGCATCGCGCTGGCCCGGCAGGCCGCGTCCATGCTGCGTTTTCACCGCATCATCGGCGCGGTGGAGCTGTCCCTGCTGATCCTGGCCGCTACCGTGCTGGACACGCTGCTGGGCACCGAGACCCCGGCCGCGATCCGGGTGCTGACCGTCGCCGTGGCGGTCGTGGCCGTCCTGCAGACGCTGCTGCATTTGGTGAGCATTCTGGCTTCCCGGAGGCTACGGTGAGGGTTACCTGGACGGGGGCACTGTGACCCAGGGCGAACGGATTGTTAGGCCCCGCGCAGGCGGGGGTGTCTCGCTCAGCGTTGTTGTGCTCACCATGGGCAATCGACCTGCAGAGCTCGCCCGTGCGGTGCGCAGTGCCCTCGACCAGGAGCATGTGGACGTTGAGGTTGTCCTTGTCGGCAACGGCGTCTCTGGCGACTGGTGGCCCGGCGACGATGAGGTCTTCGACGACAAGCGCGTGGTGCTCGTCCGCCTGCCGACCAACGTGGGCATCCCGGCGGGGCGCAACCGCGGCGTGGAGGCCTCCAGCGGCGACGTGATCCTTTTCCTGGACGACGACGGGTGGTACCGTTCGCCGCGGCTGGGTGCGCACGTGCGCGACCGCTTCTCCGCCGAACCCGACCTCGGGATCATCTCCTTCCGCGTCCGCGATCCCGAGGGCGGACGCGGTGAGCGGCGGCACGTGCCCCGGCTGCGCGCCGGCGACCCCGAACGGTCGTCGGAGGTGACGACGTTCCTGGGCGGCGCCTGCGCGGTCCGCCGCGCCGCGTTCGACGCCGGGGGCGGGCTGCCGGAGGACTTCTTCTACGCCCACGAGGAGACCGACCTGGCCTGGCAGGTCCTCAACGCGGGCTACCGCATCGTCTACGACGCGTCCGCGGTGATGTACCACCCGGCGGTGCTGCCGACCCGGCACGCGATGTTCTACCGCTACAACGCCCGCAACCGGGTGTGGCTGGCCCGCCGCAACCTGCCGTGGCCGCTGGCGCTGACCTACCTGGCCGTGTGGGTCGGGATGACGGTGCTGCGGGAACGCAGGCCGAGCGCGCTCAAGCCGTGGTTCAAGGGCTTCTTCGAGGGCTGGCGCAAGCCGGCGGGCGCCCGCCGCCCCATCTCCTGGCGCACCGCCTGGCGCATGACCCGCACGGGCCGCCCCCCGATCATCTGACCGTCATCCGGCGGGGCGCCGGTCGCCGGTCAGGGTGTCGCGCCACTCGGGCCTGGTGGTCAGGACGGTCAGGTGCTGGGTGGCGCGGGACACGGCGACGTAGAGGACGCGCAGGCCGCGCGGTGACTGGGCGGCGACGGTCTCCGGCGTGACGATCACGGCCGCGTCGAACTCCAGGCCCTTGGCCTCCAGGACGTCGAGGACCTGCACGCGTTCGGGGAAGCCGGCGGCCAGGCGGTCGCGGTCGGCGGCGGTCCAGGACGGGGCGGCGGCGCCGGTGTGCTCCTCGGCGGCGTCCGGGGCGTCGGTGAGCGGGAGGGCGGTCTGCCCCTCGGGCCGGTTCCGCAGCTCCAGCGGGACGATCAGGCCGATCGTGCCCTCGACCTGCGTGAGGAGTTCCGCCACGGCGGCGCGGGCGGAGGAGATCAGGTCGGCTTCGGGCACCACGCGGACGACCGGGTCGATGCCGGAGGTGCGGACGGCGCGGGCCGGGCGGGCGTCGGGCAGGGCCAGGGCCAGCACCCGGGACGCCACGGCGGCGATCTCGGTGGAGTTGCGGTAGTTGGTGGTCAGCTCGTACTCGTAGCGGGCGCGGGCGGCGGGCTTGCGGGGGCGCCGCCGCGACGACGAGCGGCCGCGCCGGGGTGAGGGCTTGTCGACGCCGAGGGCGGCGTCCATGGCCCGGCGGGCGGCGTCCAGGTCCTCCCAGGCGCTCTGCGCGGGGTCCTCGACGATCGTCCAGCTCGCGTGCCGGCCCCGGCGGCCGAGCATGCGCCACTGCATGGGCGACAGGTCCTGGGCCTCGTCCACCACGATGTGGGCGTACTCGGGACGTTCCTCGACCACCTCGTCGTCGACCCGGCGGGCCCGTTCCAGGCGTTCGATGGACGTGGTGAGCTCCTGCATCTCCGGCTCCCACGACTCGTCCGCGATCTCTTCGCCGGTCAGGATGTTGACGCCGTCGACGACGAACGGGTCGTCCTCGGCGGCGGGGCGGCGCCGGGCCGGCGGGCGCGGCGGGGAGCCGAGCAGCGCGTCCAGCTCGTCCAGCAGCGCGATGTCCTGGTAGGTCAGGACGCACTCCGTGCCGGATCGCGAGTCGGGACCCAGGGCCGCCGACCACGCCTCGGCCAGGCGGGTGACGGCGTCGCGGTCCAGGTCGCGGCCCGCCGCGCGGCGCAGGCGGGCCGGGTCGCCCAGGGAGCGCAGCACGTCCAGCGGACGCCGCAGCGGCCACCAGGCGAGGAGGAACTGGGCGAACTCGCGCTGCTCGCGGACGCGGGCGTCGAACTGCTCGCGCCGGGTGTCGCGCTCGCCGGAGCGGGCGCGGGAGGAGCCCGGGGCGTCGCCCTCGTCGAGGGCGGCCAGGCCGTCGGCGGCCAGCAGCGCGTTCCACAGGCCCGCGTCGGCCTCCTCGGCCTGGGCGGCGGCCTCGGGGCCGCCGAGGTCGGTGAAGCGTTCCCACAGCGCGTCCAGCAGCGCGTCGGCGGCGCGGGCGCGGGCGGCGTTGACCGAGCCGCGGCTGCGCCGGTGCAGGTCGGCGCGCAGCCGGTCGAGCCGGGCCCGGTCGAGCCGGACGATCACGCCCTTGTGGACGACGCGCAGCTCGTCGGGCGCGCCGGGCGGGTGGTCGGTGACGGCGCGGCGCAGCACCCGGGCCATGACCTCCGAGCCCTTGAGCCGGGCCAGTTCCGGGGTGTCGTGCGTGCGGGCCGACACGCCGTCCACCAGGTCGCCGAGGGACCGCAGCGCCGCCGACTCCTCCCCGAGGGACGGCAGGACGCGCTCGATGTAGGCGGTGAACCGCCGGTTGGGGCCGACCACCAGCACGCCGCGCGAACCGAACCGCCGCCGGTGCCGGAACAGCAGGTAGGCGACGCGGTGCAGGGCGACGGCGGTCTTGCCGGTGCCGGGGGCGCCGCGCACCAGCACGGTGCCGTCGGCGGGGGCGCGGATCACCTCGTCCTGCTCGCGCTGGATGGTGGCCACGATGTCGCGCATGGCGCCCTCGCGGGTGCGGGCAAGGGAGGCCAGGAACGCGCCGTCGCCGACCACCACCATGCCGTCGGCGGCGGACGGGTCGAGCAGGTCGTCCTCCAAGTCCACGACCGTGTGGCCGCGCGAGTGCAGGACGCGGCGGCGCACCACGCCGCGCGGGTCCTCGGGGGTGGCGCGGTAGAAGTCCTCGGCGGCGGGCGCCCGCCAGTCGATGACCAGCGAGTCGTGGTCGGGGGTGCGCACGCCGATGCGGCCGATGTAGCGGATCTCGCCGCCGGAGAGGTCGAGGCGCCCGAACACCAGCCCGTCGTCGGCGACGTCGAGGGCCTGGGCGCGCAGTGCCGCCTGGTGCACCATGGCGTCCCGGTCGACCAGCGAGCCCTTGGTGCCCGCCAGTGCCTGCCGGTAGCCCTCGCGCAGCATGGCCTTGGCGTCCTCGCGCATCTCCTCCAGCCGCGCGTACGCCCGGTCGACGTACCGCTGCTCGGCGGCGATCTCCTGGTCCTTGACCGTCTCCGTGGTCTTGGCGGACCCATCCGTCACCGGGGATGACATTCCGGGCTGCTCCCTCGCGACCTGCGCTGACCTGCTGTCCTGCCGAGGTGCTCGGCGGTGCGCCCCCAAGGGGGCGAAAGAGACAGCTTACGCGGTCGTGGCCCCGGCCCGCGTCTTCCGATGATCAAGCGGCGGGGCGGGGACGATCAAGCGGTGGCGCGGGCCAGGAGGCGGCGCAGCAGGCCGGGGGCGTACCGCTTGGCCAGCACGGTGGCCAGGGTGAGGGCGTCGGGGTAGACGTAAAGGAGTTCGTCGCGCCGGGCCAGGGAGCGGTCGACGGCGTCCAGCACCGCGCGCGGGGGCATGCCCTTCATCCCGGCGGTCGCGGCCGGGTCCGCCGCAGCGGCCGCGCGGTAGCCGGGCGTGTCGACCTGGCGTGGGCACACGACGCGGATCCGGACGCCGCCGCCGCGGTGTTCGGCGGCGACGCACTCGGCGTAGGCGTTGATCGCGGCCTTGGCGGCGGCGTACGCGGAGGTCTTCGGCGTCGGGACCCAGGACGCGAGCGAGGAGAACAGCACCAGGTCGCCCCCGCCGCGCGCCAGCATCCCGGGCAGGACGGCCCGGATGGCGTGCACGGTGCCCAGGTAGTCGACCCGCAGCACCCGCTCCACCTCGTCCAGAGGCTGTTCCAGGGCCGGGACGAGCGGCCCGACGGCGGCGGCGTGCACCAGGCGGTGCACCGCGCCCGCCTCGGCGACGATCTCCTCGACCGCCTTGGGGTCGGCGACGTCGCACACCCGGACGTGCGTGTTGGGGGAGCGCGCCGCCGTGCGGGCCAGGCCGTCCTCGTCCACGTCGACCGCGACCAGGTCCCAGCCCGCCGCGGCCAGGCGCTGCGCGGCCAGGGCGCCCAGCCCGCTCGCGGCCCCGGTCACCAGTGCGGTGCGTTTCACGAGCGCACCTCCTCGGCGGCGCCGAACGCCATGGTCAGGTGGGTGATGGTGCTGCTGCTCAGCGCGGCGGCGCGGTGCAGGCCGAGGCCGCGCAGCTCGTCGGCGACGGGGTGGTCGCCGAGCCTGACTTCGGCGCCGCCGGGCCGCATCCGCAGCCCGGACGGCGACACCGTCCAGGGGATGTGGCGGGTGACGCCGTCCAGGCACGAGTAGGAGTCGAGGCGGGGCGCCGTCCGGCCGCCGGGACGCCCGGCGGGGACGGGCAGGCCGGGCTTGACGGCCAGTTCGATCGCGGTGCGGCCGCCGAACCGCACGGCGCACCGCTTGATCCGGCCGCTGAGGTCCATGGGCATGTCGGCCAGCACCTTGGGGAAGCCCCAGATGGACCGGCCCGCGTCCAAGGTGAACTCCTGGTTGACCGGCAGCCAGTGGATGAACGCCCCCACGCGCTTGCGGCGGCCCCCGGAGGAGCCGGGGGAGCGGACGAGGAAGGCGACGGCGAACTCGTGGTACGGGCCGAGGTCGCCGTCGGCGTACCGGACGAACGCCAGCGAGCAGATCGCCCGGCCGGGCAGCGGCTCGGCCACCTCCAGCCCGGAGTAGGCGATCAGGCTCTGCGCGGGGCCCGCCGGGACGGCGAACATCGCCGAGGCCACGGCGGCGTCCCGGATCCGCACGGGCAGGGCGACCCGCTCGCCCTGGATCACGTGGACATCGGTGGCGGTGCTCACACCACTAAGTAGAACAGGTTCTTATTTTGTTGTCACCCCACCGGACAGCGCGGCCCTGATGCGCTCCAGCGTCCGGCGCATGCCGCGCCGGTTGACCTCGGCGCGCCGCTCGGCGGGCACGCCGGTGAACACCCGGCCCAGCAGCGACACGAACGCGGCCCCCCGCTGGTCGCGGCGCAGGTCGTGCCAGTACTCGGTGAGCCGCGTGGAGTTCTCGCCGACCCCCTCGACCCGGTAGCCCCACAGCGCGACCGGCATCCCGAAGCTCGACACCCGGAACGCGAAGACCTCGCCGGGCACCGCCGCCGTCACCTCGCAGGTGGTGAACCACACCCGCCAGCCGATCCGGTTGAACCCGACGAACCGGGTCCCCTCGCCGGCCGGGCCGCGGCCGCGCACCCACACCGCGAACAGTTCCGGGCTCCACTCGCGCATCCGCCGCGGGTCGGACACCGCCTCGTACACCGCCGCGGCGGTGGCGTCGACCAGCACGCTCTCCTCGGCCACCCACTCGCGTTCCATGCCCCGATGATCCCGCACCCGGCGGCCCGCCGTCCGGCGTGGGCGGGCGATCGGGCGGGTCCGGTCAGCGCAGGTGGGCGAAGCGGGCCCGCCAGGTGGCGTACCATTCGGCGAACCACGGGTCGCCGCCGTCCGGCAGGTCGGCCAGCGGGATGATGTAGGTGCAGGTCTCGGCGTAGTAGCGGCGCTGGAAGTCGGGCGGCATCCGGTCCAGGGTCTGCACGTTGCTGATCCGGTCGGCGAGCTTGACCATGATCGCCTCACGGGGGGCGTCGCGCAGGCGGCGCAGGTAGGCGGCCTTGGCGGCGCGTTTGGCTTGGCGGCCGAGCCCGTCGGACGGCGGCTTGGTCACCCACTCGACCAGCTCGCCCACCCACGGGCCGAACTCGGCCTCCACGTCGCGGGCGGTGGCGCCGGTGTCCTCCACCACGTCGTGCAGCAGCGCGGCGGCCAGGACGGACACGTCGGTCACGCCGCGTCCGCGCGCCAGGACCTCGACGGCCTCCAGCAGGTGCTCCAGGTAGGGGGCGCCGGTGGGCCGGGTCTGGTCGCCGTGCCAGCGGCGCGCGGCGGCCACGGCACGGTCCAGCGTGGCAAGGTCGGCGGGAGCGGCGCCGGACGCGGCGAGGGCCGCGCGGGCCTGGTCCCACGTCCGCCACGTGGTGAACAGTTCCACCGGAACCTCCGTTCTGGCCTGGCCGTGTCGCGCGGGGGGCGTGGAACACGGCATGGTGGAGACGTTCTCGCAGCACAGTACGTGACGGCGGAAGGAGGCGGCACGGGCGTGGGCGGCAGGCGGTTCGGCGGGCGCCGGCGGGCGGCGGTCGGCGTCGTCTGCGGTGTGCTGGCCGTGGCCGTCTGCGGGGTGCTGGTGGTGCGGGCCGTCACGCGCGCCGAGTGGTGGCAGGTGCGGCACAGCGTCACCGCCGTGCCCGTCGCGCCGCTGGCGGACGTCGGCCCTCCGCCGGGCCCGCTGGCGACGAGCTGGCAGCGTTCGGCGCCGGTGCACCGGGGGCCGCTGGCCGGTTACAACAGTGTGGCGTTCGAGGTGGCGCACGGGCAGGCGGTGCTGGCCTCGGGCGGCGGCCTGGACGTCCGCGACGCCCGCACCGGCGGTGAACGCTGGAGCTACCGGCGCATGGGCTGGACGATGCTCGGCTGGGCGGCCACCGGCTCGCGGCTGGTCGGCTACTTCGAACGCGACGGCGACCGCGGCGAACGGATGATGGTGGGCTTCGACGCGCTGTCGGGCGCCGAGCTGTGGCGGCAGGCCGACGAGACGCCCGCCTCGGTGGCCCGCACCACGCTGCGCTGGCCCGCGGGCTCGGACGCCGTGCTCACCACCAGCGGCGACCGCCGCGTCCTGTACGGGCGGTCGGCCGCCAACGGCGCCCGGCTGTGGACGCAGCGGCTCCCGGCGGGCTGCCGGCTGTTCGAGGGCGCCGCGCACGCCTCCGACTCCGTGGAGACGACGGCCGTCCTCGCCCTGGACTGCGCCAAGGGCCCGAGCCGCCTGATCGCGGTGAGGCCGGACACCGGCGCCGTGCGCTGGACGCGGCCCCTGGAGTCGGCGGAGGCCCCCGAGGTGACGGTGCTGGACGGCGTCACGCTCGCCGATGACGGCACGGCCCTGCGCGCCTACCGCGAGAACGGCCACCGGCTGGCCGAGTGGGGCGGCGAGAACGTGTGCGGCGACGCCATCTGCCCGGCGGTGGTCGCCGGCGGCCGCCTGGTCGTCGCGTACCGGCCGAACGGCGCGCGCCGGGGCGAGCGGCGCCTGGAGGCGGTCGAGACGGCGTCGGGGCAGGCGGCCTGGCGCCGCGACGCCCCCGCGTACGCGGCGCTGGCCGCGGCGGGCGGCCGGATCTACGCGCTGCGGCCCCGGCTGTCGGGCGCGCTGCTGCCCGCCGGGGTGGACGTCGTCGAACCCGGCGACGGCGGCACCCGGACGGTCGCGGCGCCGTTCGCCATGGACCCGGAGCTGGACGGGGCGCGGCCCTGGCTGGCGGCGGCGGGCGGGCTGCTGTACGCGGCGGTGCCGACCGCGACGCCGCGTCCCGGGGGCGCCGCCCGGCTGGTGGCGCTGCGCGGCGGTTCGGCCGGGCCGGGCCCCGCCGAGCTGGGCGGCACCCCGGCGGCGGACTGGCCGGACGCCTGCGCGCTGCTGAAACGGCCCGACCTGCTGGCCGCGCGCCTGGATCCCGGCAGCGCCCGCCCCGGCGGCGACCGGATCGGCGAGCAGAAGCTGCCGCATCCGGTGAGCTGCACCTACGAGGCGCCGGAGCGGGACGGGCTGCCGGACGCCCCGCCGCTGACCGTCGCGCCGTCCGGCGGCCCCTCCGAGCAGCCCTCCGGCGTCCCGGCGGCGCCGCGGGACTCCGCCTCCCCGGACCGGCCGGGCTCGACGTCACCGAGCGCGAGCGCCTCCGGCGGCGGGGCGTCCGGCAAGAAGAGCCCCGGCAGGGACGGCGACCGCCGCACCCCCGAGCCGGGCGCGAGCGGCCCGGGGACGGACGACGACGAGTGGGGCGCCCGCAGCCTCACCGTGACCGTCAAGTGGGTGGCGCCCACCGGGCAGGCCGCGTCGGCGCTGATGGAGACGCTGCGGGCGGTCCAGTCCCAGGCGCGGCGGCGCACCGACATCGGCGGGGACGAGGCGTACGAGCTGGGCCCCACGGCCGGGACGATCGCCGTGCGGGTCGACCGTTACATCGTCGTGGTCACCGCCGCCCGCCCGCCCGGCGCGGCCAGCAGGCTGGCCCGCGCCGCCGCCGTCGGGCTGACCGGGGGAGCGGGGCGCTCCCCCGAGCCGTCCTAGCCGCCCTAGTCGGCGAGCGGCTCGGGCTGCGGCGCCACGACCGGGCCGGGGGTGGTGCGTCCGGCCCACTGTTCGAGCTGGGCGACGAACCGCTCGGCGTGCACCGGCCAGTGGAACCGGGCCCGCGCCGTCTCGTAGCCGCGCTTGCCGAGGTCGGTGCGCAGCTCGGCGTCGTCGCGCAGCCGCCGGATCGCGTCGGCGGCGGCGGCAGGGTCGCCGAACGGGACGACGAACCCGCACCCGGCCGGTTCGACGATCTCCACGGCGGGCGGGTTGGGCGTGGTGATCACCGGGATGCCGCGGGCCATGTACTCCACGACCTTGGTCGGCATCGAATGCCGGTAGTTCGGCTCGTCGTGCAGCAGCGCCAGGCCCGCCATGGCGCCCTCGGCGATGCGCAGCGCCCGGTCGTTGGGGACGAAGCCGTACCAGCGCAGCACGCCCTCGCGCTGGGCGTCGCGCAGCGCGGGCCGCACGTCGCCGTCGGCGGCGCCGATCAGCTCGACCAGGACGCCCTCGGGCGCCAGCAGCCGGGCCGCCTCGATCATGTCGAACGCGCCCCGGGCGCGCGACAGGTGCCCGACGTAGACGGCGCGGTGGCCGTCCGGCGGGGAGGGCGGCAGGTCGGACACGTAGGTGGTGTTGGGCACCACCGGGTGCTCGCCCTGGAACCGCGCGCGGTAGCCCTCCTCGGCCAGCAGCAGCCGGTGCCGGCGTTCGCTGCGCGTCTCCAGGCGCCGCACGGCGGGACGCAGCAGCGGCCGCACCGGACCGGGCACCCAGCCCTTGGCGGTGAGGGCGGCGGCGGTGTCCTCGTGCACGTCCCACACCACCGTGCGCCTGCGCACCGAGCGGGGCAGGCCGACCAGCAGCTCCGGGTCGTGCAGCAGGATCACGTCGGCGTACGGGGCGTGCTCCTCCAGCGCCCGGTGCGCGGCGCGCAGCGCGCGGAGCCTGCGCCGTCCCACCGCGCGCGGCACGTCCACCGGGCTCACCCGCCGCCAGGGCGTCACGTTGCACGCCCGGAACGGCGCGATATAGGTGACCTCGTGACCGGCGTCGAGCAGCGCGCGAATCTGCCGGTGCAAAATCCTGGCATCCTCTGGATGATGCACAATCGTGCAAACGCAGACCCGCATGGGCATTCACTCCGGATCGGTGCCGATAATCGTCCATCGTCGAGTCTGCGCGCGCCAGGGAAATTGTGTGTTAATTCCGCCTTACCGCGCGATGGCCGCCCCCGGTCGGCGACCCGTCCCGCGACCGGGACCGGGGGCCGCGGCGCTCAGAGCAGCTCGACGCTCTCACTGCGGGCGCCGCGGGTGCGGCCCCGGGTGTCGAACAGCAACCGCGCGTGCCGGGACAGCAGCGACGCCTCGTAGGCCGCGTGGTCGGCCAGGACGATGACCAGGTCGGCGTCCTCCAGCGCGGCCACCAGCTCCGGATCCCACGGGGACTGCTCGGCGCCGGGGCGCTGCCCGCCGCCCGGCCGCACCACCGGCGGCGGGCCGACGCGCGGCACCTCCGCCCCGTCCACCCGCCAGTCGGCGACGTACGGGTCGTGGAAGCGCAGCTCGGCGCCGAGCCGGGCCAGCCGCCGCGCCACCGGCCGCGCCGGCGACTCGCGCTGGTCGGCGATGTCGGCCTTGTAGGTGACGCCGAGCAGCAGCACCTTGGCGCCCTTGAGCGCGCGGCCCTGCTGGTTGAGAAGCTGCTGGGCGCGCTCGACCACGTACCGGGGCATCCGGTCGTTGATCTCCTGGGCCAGCTCCACGAACCGGAACGGGTAGCCCAGCGACCGCACCTTGTACGACAGGTAGTTCGGGTCGATGGGGATGCAGTGCCCGCCCACGCCCGGCCCCGGCCGGAACGCCTGGAAGCCGAACGGCTTGGTGGCCGCGCAGTCGATCGCGTCCCACAGGTCGATGCCCAGCTCGTGGCAGAACACCGCCATCTCGTTCACCAGCGCGATGTTGACGTGCCGGTAGGTGTTCTCCAGCAGCTTGGCCATCTCGGCCTCGCGGGTGCCCTTGGCCTGCACGACCTCGTCGACGAACTTGCCGTAGAACGCCGCCGCGGCCGACGCGCACGCCGGGGTCAGCCCGCCCACGATCTTGGGGGTGTTGCGCACGCCGTAGACCGGGTTGCCCGGGTCGATCCGCTCGGGGGAGAACGCCAGGTGGAACTCCTCGCCCGCGGCCAGCCCGGACGTCTCCAGGATGGGCCGCACCACCTCGTCGGTGGTGCCCGGGTACGTGGTGGACTCCAGCACCACCAGCGTGCCCGGCTCCAGGTGCCGCGCCACGGTCTCGGCGGCGCCGCGCACCGCGGTCAGGTCCGGGCCGCCCTCCTCCGACAGCGGGGTCGGCACGCAGATCACCACGGTGCGGGCGCCGTCCAGGACGTCCTCGTCCACGCTCGGCCGGAACCCCGCCGCCAGCATCTCCTCGACCTCGGCGGCCGACACGTCGTCGACGTGCGACAGCCCGGCCTTCAGCCCGGCGACGACCCGCGGGTCGCGGTCCAGCCCGCCGACCCGCAGGCCGGCCCGGCACGCCTCGCGCACCAGCGGAAGCCCGACGTAGCCGAGCCCGATGACCACCAGATCCACCCGGCGGCTCCCTTCACGCGTGTTCACGGCGCCGGAACGGCCGCTCCTGCCGTACGGGACCCGCCGCGCGGGAACCGTCGGCACGGGTTCCCGGTGTCACGGGAACCCCTGTCACGGCACCCGCGGCGGGTCCGGATAGGCGGACCGGTACCGGTCCGCCACGGCTCGCCAGGTGCGTTCCGCTCGAACCCATTCCCGAGCGGTCTGTCCGATTTTCCGGCGTAGTTCGGGACTGTAAATGAGCTGGGAGAGTGCGTCCGCCCATGCCTCCGGGTCTTCCGGAACTGTTAACGTCCCGGTCACGCCCGGTTCCACGATTTCGCGCAATGCCTTGACATCACTTGCTATTACTGGGATTCCCCCGGCCATCGCCTCCACGGGCTTGAGGGGCGTGACCAACTGGCAGACGCGGTCGGCCCGCCGGGGAACCGCGAACACATCGAGGACCGCGTGATACCGACGTACCGACGACATCGGCACCCTGCCGGGGAACACCGCGCGCACGCCGCGCTCGGTGGCGCGCCGTTCCAGCGCGCCGCGCTCCGGTCCGTCGCCGACCAGCAGCAGCACCACGCCGGTGCCCTGCCCGCGCAGCAGCGCCGCCGCGTCGATCAGCGTGTCGATGCCCTCGTAGCCGTAGAACGACGAGGTCAGGCCGACCACCGGGACGTCGGTGCCGAGGCCCAGCTCGGCGCGCAGATCGGCGGCGTCGGGCAGCGGCTCGAGGAACGCCTCGTCCACCCCGTTCGGCACCGTGATGATCTTCTCCGGGTCGACGCCCCGGCCGGCGATCTCGGCGCGCATCGCCTCGCCGAGCGTCACCACCACGTCGGCGGCGGCCATCCGCCGCGTCTCCAGCTCGCGGGTGAGCCGGTAGAAGTCGTCGGTCTCGCGGTGCGACGGGTCGCGCGACAGCCAGGAGTCCTCCAGGAAACCGCGCACCTCGTACACCACCGGCAGGTCGTGGCGGCGGCCCAGCTCCAGTGCGACGGCCGCGTTGTGGTGGTCGCTCACCGCGTGCAGCACCGCCGGGCGCAGCTCGCGCACCAGCCGTCCCGCCAGGTCGGCGCTCTTGGCCACGGCCTTGACGGGCGTGCCGGGCGGCAGCCACGGCAGCAGCCGGTGGTAGGGCACCCCCTCCACGTCCACCCGCGCGCGCAGGTCGGCGATGCCCTGGTTGAGCGGGTAGCCGAGGCGGGTCACCACGTGGGTGTCGTAGCCCATCGCCCGCTGCGCCAGCGCGATCCGGTGGGTGCGCACGGTGTACCCGGCGTTCGTGCGGGGCAGCGCGTTCGTCACGAACTGCAGGACGACCGCGGAGCCGCCGGCCGGACCGGCGCCGCCCGTGGCCGCCGCGGCGGCGCGGCCGGGGACGTCGTGGTCGAGCAGGACGCGCAGGTCGGCGGACTCGCGCCGCGGATCGCGCGGACGGGGCACCGCCAGCCGGCCGAGCCGGGTGCGCCGCAGCCGGGCGCCCGCCCCGGCG
>NZ_BAAAZG010000087.1:0-92225 GCF_039536785.1 Actinomadura miaoliensis | reverse complement strand
CAACCCCGGCTCGGACGCCGGTCGCCCGTCGTCGCGTGACGCGTCCCCGGCGGGGTCCCCGCCGGGTGGACGCATGTCCCGCAACGGTGCGTCCGCGCCGTCCGGGCCGTCGGCGTCGTCCTCCGCGGGCAAGCCCGGCGACGGCGCCGCCGACACCGACCGGGCGAAGCCGGCCGAGCGGCCGCGCGACCGCTGGAACGGCTCCGGCGACCCGAGCCGCACCGCCGAGGACACGTTCTCCCTGGACGACCTGGCCAAGGACGCCCGTCCGCGGAAGAACGAGTCCACCCTGATGCGCTACGACCTCGACAGGTGAGCCGGGTCCCCAAGAGCCGGGTCGCGCGCAAGCTCGGGCGGCTGCTGTCGTCGGCGGGCGGCGCGGTCACGGTCCAGTTCGTCACCGCGGGCGGCAGCCTGGTGGTGCAGGCGCTGGCCGCCCGCGGCCTGGGCGCCGACGGCTACGGCGGGTACGCGCTGTTCGTCGCCGTCCTCGTCATGATCACCGCGGTGCAGACGGCGTGGGTGGGCGACACCCTCACCGTCTACGACCGGTTCGACCCGCGCGTGCGCGGCGCGCTGCTGCTGTCGGTGGCGGGCACCGTGGCGGCGGGCGCGGTCGTCGGCGCGGTGATCTCGCTGGTGATGGGACTGGCGGGCGCGGCGGGCACGGCGCTGTTCGCGCTGCTGGTCGCGCTGTGGCTGCTGAACGAGACCGGCCGCCGGATCTTCACCGCGCGGATGGAGTTCTGGCGCCTGGCGCTGAACGACTGCAGCTACCTGCTCGTCACGCTGGGCGTGCTGGGCGGGTGGCAGACGCTGACGGGCGAGGCGTCGCTGGAGCTGCTGCTCGGCGCGATGTGCGTGGGCTGTGCCGCCTCGATCATGCTGGCCTGGGTGCGGCTGCCGCGCGAGGAGTACGCCCGGGCGCCGCTGCGCGGCACCGCGTTCCGCGAGATCGCCGCGTTCGCGTGGTGGCGGTCGATCCAGGCGGGCATCCGGCCGACCGCGCTGCTGGTCGCCCGGCTCATGATCGCCGGGTTCGCGTCCACGGCCGCGCTGGCGGCGGTGGAGGCGGCCCGGCTGCTGCTGGCCCCGGCGCTGACGTTCGTCAACGGGGCGGGCTGGTTCCTGCTGGGCGACTTCGCCAAGGCCGAACGCGAGGGCCGTCCCATGCGGGCCCGGCAGGCGGTGCGGGCGTGCGCGCTGATGGCCGGGATCGCGCTGGTGATGAGCCTGGCCGGGATCCTGCTGGCGGACTGGCTGGGGCCGGTGGTGACCGGCGGCTCGTTCGACGTCGACGGCCTGGCCGCGGTCGGCTGGGGCGTGTACGCGGTGTGCTTCGCCTGCACGCTGCCGCTGGCGAGCCTGGCCACCGCCCGCAAGCGGTCCCGGACGGTGTTCGTCATCCGCGGCGTGGAGAGCCTGGTCGGGCTGCTGGTCCTGGCGGTCCTGCTGGCCGTGGACGCGGGGGCGGCGTCGATCGCCCCGTTCTGCCTCGGCGCCGGGGGACTGGTGTCGGCCGCGCTGCTGTGGCGGATGCTGCGCCGGGGCGACCCGCCGGTCGGCGCCGCGCCGCCCGCGGCGGACGCGTCGGCCGCGCCGGGAGACCACGCGGCGGACCTCAGCAGGACCTGACGACCACCAGATGGACGCCATGGAAACAATAGGTAGAACTGCGACAACGTTCGAGCAAAGGGCTGCTAGCGTACGGCTGTTCCAGGACGGACGTACACGTAGGCCCGCGTTCAGGGGCAAGGGGGCTGCATGCACGGGGTGATCGGCTTCACGCCGGGGGTCTTCGACCTCTTCCACGTCGGTCACCTGGACGTCCTGCGACGTTCGGCCCGGTCGTGCGACCGGCTCGTCGTCGGCGTGTGGTCCGACGAGCTGGCCGAACGGGTGCACGGCGCGCGGCCGGTGGTGCCGCTGCTGGAACGCATGGAGATCGTCGGCAACGTGCGCGGCGTCCACGACGTCGTGCCGCTGGAGGAGGCGGCGCTGCGTCCCGCCTGGGACGCGGTCGGATTCGGCGTGGTGTTCACCGGTGCGGACGCGTCCCCGGGCGACTCCGCCGACTCCGTCGGCTCGGCGGCCTCGGCCGAACGCGAGCTGGAGGGCACGGGCGTGCGCGTGGTGCGGTTCACCGACCTGGCCGAGACCCGCAGCCCCGTCCTGCGCGAGCGTATCCGCCTGTCCCGCGCCGGCGGTGCCGGCGCCGCGCCGAGGACGTCGGTCGCGTGAGCGCGCGGGCCACTTCGGACGCCGCCGCGCCCGCCGGGTTCCGCGCGGCGCTGACCCGGCTGGCGTCCGCGCAGAAGAGCGCCAAGGGCGCCCCCGCCTACTCCCGGTTCGTCAACCGCAAGCTGGGCCGCGTGCTGGCCGCCGCCTCGTACGTGGCCGGCCTGACGCCCAACCAGGTCACCGCGATCAGCGCCTGCTTCACCTTCACCGGCATCGCCCTGATCGCGCTGGTCGACCCGGCGCCGTGGCTGGGCGCGGCGGTGTGCCTGGCGCTGGTGGTCGGCTACGCCTTCGACGCCGCCGACGGCCAGCTGGCCCGGCTGCGCGGCGGCGGCTCGGCGTCCGGCGAGTACCTGGACCACATGGTGGACGCGGCGAAGATCTCCGCGTTGCACTCGGCCGTGCTGGTGTCGTGGTACCGGTTCTACGACCTGGACCGCGACGCCTACCTGCTCGTCCCGCTCGGGTTCACCATCGTGGCCGCGGTGATGTTCTTCGGGATGATCCTCAAGGACCTGCTGGCGCGGGCCCGCCGCACCGGCCCGGCGCCCGCCCCGGCGGCGCCGTCGACGCTGCGGTCGCTGCTGGTGATCCCCACCGACTACGGGGTGCTGTGCGTGGCGTTCCTGCTGCTCGGCTTCACCGACGTCTTCCTGCCCCTCTACACGCTGCTGTTCGCCGGGAACGCGTTGTTCCTGCTGGCCGCCTCCGTCAAGTGGTTCCGCGAGGTCGCCGCCCTGGACGCTCCCGCGCCCGCCGCGGCGCCCGCCGGGCAGCCGGTGGACACGGGGGTGCGCCGGTGAGCCGCCGTACGGGCGTGGTGGGGTACGTGCCGGGCGCCTACGACATGTTCCACATCGGGCATCTCAACATCCTCAAGCGGGCCCGGGCCGAGTGCGACCACCTCATCGCGGGCGTGGTCACCGACGAGGTGCTGGAGCAGGTCAAGGGGCGGGCGCCGATCGTCCCGCACGCCGAGCGGATGGAGATCGTCGGCTCGATGGGCTGCGTCGACGAGGTCGTCACCGACGTGTCCGCCGACAAGGTGGTGATGTGGGAGCGCCTGGGGTTCGACGTGCTGTTCAAGGGCGACGACTGGAAGGGCACCCCCAAGGGCGACCGTCTCGAAGCCGACCTCGGCGCACGCGGCGTGCGGGTGATCTACTTCCCGTACACGGTGCACACCTCCAGCACCGCGCTGCGGGCCCTCATCACCGGCTCCCGCTGAGCGGCCGGCGCCCGCCGAGCCGGGCGCCGGCGGCGAGCGGTCGCTATCGCCGGCCCGCGGGGGTCCGGGAGACCTCCGGCTCGTGCCGGGGCGCCCGCGCGAGCCTGCCGGTGAGCTCCAGGGCGGGCAGGCCGTGGCGGCGGCGCAGCAGCGCCCACGTCGCGGTGCCCGCCACGGCCAGGCCGACGAGCGTCCAGGCGAGGACCTCGGTGCCCATGCCGAACATCTTCAGCGCGGACGCGACGAGCACGAACGCCAGCGCGCGGCGGATCAGCCCGCCCGGCGCGCGCGAGGAGATCCGCGACCCCAGGTAGACGCCGGGGACGGAACCGACCAGCAGCGCCGCGGTGACCTCCAGGTGGAAGTCGCCGAACAGCAGGTGGCCGAGGGCGGCGGCGAACACCAGGGGCACCGCCTGCAGCAGGTCGGTGCCGACGAGCTGGTTGGCCTTGAGCGCCGGGTACAGCGCCAGCAGCGCCACGATGATCAGCGAGCCGGAGCCGACCGAGGTGATGCCGACCACCAGCCCGCCGACCGCGCCGACCAGCACGGTCGGCACCGGCCGGACCTTGATCTCGGGTGCCCCGACGGCGGCGGGCGACCCCGGCGCGGCGGTGCGGCGCTCGCCGGGCTCGCGCCGCGCGGCCCGGTCGGCCAGCGCCATGTAGCCGCGCACGATCAACCCGGCGGCCGCCAGCAGCAGCGCCACGCCCATGGCCTTCTGGATGACGTCCTGCACCTCGGCGCCGTCGCCGAGGGCCCGGGCCACCAGCACGCCGCAGAACGCGGCGGGCACCGAGCCCGCGCACAGCCACGCAACCAGCCGCAGGTTGATCGTGCCCTGCCGGTAGTGCACGGCGCTGCCGACCGGCTTCATCACCGCGGCGGCGACCAGGTCGCTGGACACGGCCGCCAGCGGGCTCACCCCGAAGAACGTCACCAGCATCGGCGTCATGAGCGCGCCGCCGCCCATGCCGGTCAGCCCGACGACGATGGCGACCAGGAACGAGCCGAACGCCATCGTCCAATCAAAGTCCATCAGCATGACCTACCGGGTATATCGGGAAAGCCGAAAACCAGACTAAACGCCCGGCAGGCATGATCGGCAGCCAGGGGCCCCGTACCGGACAGGTGAGAGAACGGTGACCCCTGTGCGCCGCGCGTCAGGCGGGACGCACCCAGCCGCCCTCGACCAGCAGGTCCAGCACGCGGTCGACGGCCTCGTCGGGCTCCAGCCCGGTGGTGTCGAGCCGCAGGTCGGCGCCCCCGTCGACGGCCGGGTCCGGCTCCTCGTACGGGTCGGAGATCCCGGTGAACTCGGGGATGACCCCGGCCCGCGCCTTGGCGTACAGGCCCTTGCGGTCGCGCCGCTCGCACTCCTCCAGCGGCGTGGCCACGTGCACCAGCACGAAGTCGCCGACCGCCGACACCATGCGGCGCACCTCGGCGCGGGTGGCGGCGTACGGGGCGATCGGCGCGCAGATCGCCACCCCGCCGTGGCGGGTGATCTCGGCCGCGACGTACCCGATGCGGCGGATGTTGAGGTCCCGGTCGGCGCGGGAGAACGTCAGCCCGGCCGACAGCAGCCGCCGCACCACGTCGCCGTCCAGCAGGCTGACGGTGCGGCCGCCGCGTTCGACCAGCGCGTCGGCCAGCCCGCGCGCCACCGTCGACTTGCCCGACCCCGACAGCCCGGTGAAGAACACCGTCAGGCCGCGCTCGTGCTTGGGCGGCCGCGCCACGGCCAGCTCCGCGGCGACCGCGGGCGGGGTGAACCAGTCGGGGATCGGCTCGCCCCGGTCGAGCAGCTCGCCGAGCCGTTCGCGGGTCAGCTCCGCCTGGACGTGGTCGGGCTCGATGCGGGCGACGGGACGCCACACCTCCACGTCGGCGTCGTAGGCCCACGGCTCGGGCACCACCACCGGGATCGGGGCGCCGTCGGCGATCTTCTCGGCGGTGTCGGCCTGCTGCTCGTCGGCCAGCAGGTGGGTGGCGCCGTAGGCGGCGGCGACGTGCGCGCGCAGCAGCAGGTCGCGTTCGCCGTCGACCTCGCGCGGCGGCAGCGGCACCGGGACGACCCGCGTGCCGTCCGGCAGGTCGCGGCGCACCGCCAGCAGGGCCCGCACCAGCGCCTCGTCGTGCTCGCCGCCCAGCAGCGGCAGCACCAGCACCCGCGCGCCGAGCCGTTCGGCCACCTGCCGGAGCTGGCCGAGCTGCTTGCGGTGCAACGGCTCGCGGGTGGCGACGGCCAGCAGCGGGCCGTCCGGGCGCTCCAGCTCGTCGGGACGGCGGCGCAGGCGGTGGAACGGTCCGTGCGCGGGGGCGCGCAGCGGCTCCAGCTCGCCGGCCAGCCGCCAGCCGCGGCTGGTGGGGTCCTGCCAGGCCTCGGCGACGCTCAGCACGGCCAGCGGCACGCCCTCGGGGTCCTGCAGGACGATCCGTTCGTGGCCGGTCAGCTCCTCGGGCACCGCGAGGGTGACCGGGACGGGCCACGGCGTGCCGTCGGCCAGCCGTCCTCCGGCGATCACCATGGCGGTGTCGAAGGAGCCGAGGAACCCCTTGAGCGGGGGGTAGGCCCCGGCCAGCAGCAGTTCCAGATCGGCCAGCTCGACCGTGCCCGGGGTGTGTGCGGGCAGGTCGCGCAGCGTGTCGGGAAGGCCCGTCTCGGCGGTCACCGCGGTCTCCGATCCTGCCCGGGCGGGGAACCGGGCCGACGCAGGTCAGTAGGGGGATGCCGCAGAAAATTTACCTACCGTCCACCGCTGTGCGCATCTCGGCCCGCCCGCCGCGGGGGCCGGGGCGGCCGCCCGGGCGGGGGCCGCGCTCAGATGACCCGCGCGAAACGGTTCTCGGGTTTGCGGATGACCAGCGTCACCTCGCTGTGCTCGGAGGTCAGCTTCCCGCGCGACAGGGAGGCGACCAGCCGGCACAGTCCGCCGACGAGGCCGGAACCGGCCCCCAGCGCGTCCAGCGAGGCGCGCGAGGTGTACTCCTCGGCGATCACCAGCCCGCGCATGACGCAGTACCAGCGCATGCCCTGCCGGGAGGCGACCTTCTCGTACACGGCGGGCGGCGGCACCCCGATCCGGGCGGCGCGCTCGTCGCCGACCCGCCGCCCCCGGACGTGGCCCCGCTCGGCGGCGTCGTCCGCGCCGCCCCCGGAGGCGCCGGACGCGGCCGCCTCGGAGCGGCCCTCCGCCGTGCCCTCCTGCGCGGGCCGCGCCGCGCCCGGCGACGCCTCGGGCCGCAGCAGCAGCTCGACCCGGCCGTGCCGCGCCAGGTGGCGCCACAGCGGATCGCGCAGCCACCGGGGCAGCCTGCGGTCCAGGAAGCCGAACGCGGTGTTGCGGTCGCGCAGCCGCACCAGCAGCAGCCCGCCGGGCTTGAGCGCGGCGACGAAGCGGTCGAGCACCAGTTCGGCGTGCGGCACCCGCTCGATGAGGAACGGGGCGTGCACCACGTCGTAGGCGCGCGGCGGCATGGGCACGGTGCGCAGGTCGCCCAGGTGCCATTCGTCCAGGTCGGTGCGGCCGGCGGTGTGGGCCCGCAGCGCCGGGGCGTCCATGTCGACACCGGTGACCCGACGCTCGCAGTCGCCCAGGTCCAGCCCCCGCCCCCATCCGCATCCGGCCTCCAGGATGTGGACGGGCCGCAGCGGCCGGTCATGGGCGTACTGCCGGACGCGTTCTGAGAACAGATCACCGTCGTTGAGCGGCGGCGTACGCAGATCGGTCACAGTCTCGCAGCGTAATCGCACGACTGCGCACTGTCCGCTATTTGCGGCTTCTTGGCATGCCGCATGCGGCCAGGCGACCAACCTCGCCGGTCCTCCGGACGTCGCGGATCGAGCGCGCCGGTGTCAGTGCTCGTGGCCGCCGGCCAGGTCGAGGTCGCGCGGGGTGAGCAGCCACACCAGCGCGGCGGCGAGGAGCAGCAGGGCGCCGCCCGCCGCGCCCGCCCACTGCAGGGACGAGGTGAACGCCGCCTGCGCCCGTTCGGCCAGGCGCGCCCCGGCCTCGCCCAGGGTCGGGACGATCTCCAGCGCGCCGCCCAGCGACTCGCGCACGCCGGCGGCGGACGGCCCGGTCAGCCCGGCGTCGGCGAGGCGGTCCGGGGGCAGGCCGGCCCGGTAGACGGCGGCGGCCACGCTGCCCAGCACGGCCACGCCGAGCGTGCCGCCCAGTTCGTAGCTGGTCTCCTCGATGGCGGCGGCGCTGCCGGACCGCTCCGGCGGGGCGCCCGCCATGATCACGGCGGACGCGACGGCCAGCGCGCCCAGTCCCGCGCCGACCAGTGTCAGCGCGGCCGCGACGGTGCCGTATCCGAGCGGGCCGGGGGCGGCGGCCAGCGTCACGAACCCCAGCCCGCTGACGGCCAGGCCCCCGGCCAGCACGGTGCGCGCGCCGATCCGGGCGGCCAGGGCGGGGGCCAGCGGCGACAGCACGGCCGTGGCGACGGCGCTGGGCAGCAGCCGCAGTCCCGTCTCCAGCGGCGAGTAGCCCTGCACGAGCTGCATCCACTGCGCCAGCAGCAGCATCGCCGCGGCCACCGCGATGCTCGTGCTCAGCGCGGCCACCACCCCGGCGGAGAAGGCGGGCCCCCGGAACAGGCGCACGTCCAGGATCGGGTCGGGACGGCGCAGGCAGCGCGTCACGAACCAGCCGAGCGCGACGGCCGCGATCGCCGCGGCGACGAGCGCGCCGAGGTCGGCCGGGCCGTTCTTGCCGAGGTGCTTGATCGCGTAGACGAGGGCGACCATGCCGACGGTCGACAGCAGCGTGCCGGGCAGGTCCCACCGCCCCGTCCCCGAGGGCCGGCCGGAATGGGCGGGTGCGGCCGGACGCCGGTTGCGCGACTCGGGCAGCAGCCAGCGGCCCAGCACCAGTGCCGCCACCATGACCGGCACGTTGACCAGGAACGCCGACCGCCAGCTGAAGTGCTCCAGCAGCACGCCGCCCAGGATCGGGCCGAGCGCGGCGCCCAGGCCCGCCATCGTGGCCCACACGCCGAGCGCGGTGGCGCGCTCGCGCGGGTCGGTGAACAGGTGCCGGATCATCGACAGGGTGGACGGCATGATCAGGGCGCCGCCCACGCCCAGCACGGCCCGCACCGCGATGACCGCGCCCGGCGTCCCCGCGGCCAGCACCGCCAGCGAGGCCAGCCCGAAGACCGTGAATCCCGCCAGCAGCACCCGCCGGCGGCCCCACCGGTCGCCCAGCGCGGCGGCGGTGACCAGGAGCCCGGCCACCACCAGCGAGTAGACGTCGACGATCCACAGCAGCCCGACCGAGTCCGGCCGCAGCTCGGCCGACAGCGCGGGCAGCGCCACGTTGAGGATCGTCATGTCCATCACGACGATCAGCAGGCTCGCCGACAGCACCGCCAGCCCCGCCCAGCGGCGCGGATGCGCCGGCGGACGCGCGCGGGTCGGGCCGGCCGGCGTCGTGGTGCGGGTCATGGCCGCCCCCGCTCGTGCGCGGCGGCGCCGTCGGCCGCCTCGGCCCCGGCGCCCCGGAGGAAGGTGGTCAGCAGCAGGTCCTCGACGTCGCGCCGGGCCACGTCGCCGCGCCGCAGGCTTTCGCGGACGGCGACGAGCAGCCCGTACACGGCGTTGCCGATCCAGCGGACGGGCAGGTCGGCGCGCAGCAGGCCCGCCGCCTGGGCCGCGGCGTAGAGCGCCTGCTCGCGCTCCTCCAGCCGCGCGCCGCGCTCGGCCAGGTCGGGCAACTGGCCGATGAAGTGGTCGGTGAGCGCGAAGCCGTGCTCGTCGGCCTCCTGGACGTAGCCGCGCAGCAGCAGGCGCAGCGCCCGCTCGACGCGCGCGGGGTCGCCCGACGCGGCGGCGCCGTCGGCGTCGGCCTCCTCGAGATCCCGCTCCCAGCGGTCGACGGCGCGCCTGCCGAGCGCGTGCAGCAGCGTCTCCCGGCTGGCGAAGTGGCGGTGCAGGGTGGCGCGGCTGACGCCGATCGCCTCGGCGAGCTGGGCCATCGAGGCGGTCGGGTGCTCGTTGAGGTGCCGGATCGCCGCGGTGACGATCTCTTCGGAGTTCATGGCGGTGACACTCTTCCGTCTCATATGCGACAAACTTGTCTCATTCTAGACGACTCCGTCGCATTCCGGTTGATCGTCCGGCGGCCGTACGGGACGGTATGCGGGCGCGTAGGCTGGTACCGCACACCGGGGTCCAGAGGGATTCCGGGGCTTCGGGCTGCCCCGCGACGGGTCGTCCCCCGGCGGTGCGGCCGGGCGGGCGCCGGGCAAGGCGGGCGGAGGTCTTTCGAACGGCGGGGCGGGGGCCGCCCCCGCAAGGAGCACCGACGAGCGGGCGAACATGACGCTTTCTGGACTTGTTGACCTGGCCTGCGGCGACCCTCGGCTGGGCGCCGCGCTCAAGAACGCGCGCGTCGACCGGGACGTGGTCGCGCCTCCGGCCCTGTGGCCGATCCTGGCCGCCGCCCTGGCGCGCCACGGCACGGACGGGGGAGTGGTGCTGGCCGTCACCGCCACCGGACGCGAGGCCGAGGACCTGACGTCGGCGCTGACCAGCCTGCTCGACCCCGACCGGGTCGCGCACTTCCCGGCGTGGGAGACGCTGCCGCACGAGAAGCTGTCGCCGCGCTCGGACACCGTCGGGCAGCGCCTGGCCGTCCTGCGCCGCCTGACCCACCCGGGCGCCGACGACGGGGCCGGCGGGGCGCTGGACGTCGTCGTGACGCCGGTGCGGGCGGTGCTGCAGCCGATCGTGTCCGGCCTCGGCGACCTGGAGCCCGTGCGGCTGCGCTCCGGCGACGAGGCCGAGCTGGACGACGTCGTCCGCCGCCTCGTCGACGCCGGATACCACCGCGTCGACCTGGTGGAGAAGCGCGGCGAGATCGCCGTGCGCGGCGGCATCCTCGACGTGTTCCCGCCCACCGAGGAGCACCCGCTGCGCGTGGAGTTCTGGGGCGACACGGTCGAGGAGATCCGCTACTTCAAGGCCGCCGACCAGCGGTCCCTCGAGGTGGCCCAGGACGGCCTGTGGGCGCCGCCGTGCCGCGAGCTGCCGCTGACCGAGCAGGTGCGGGAACGCGCCAAGCTGCTGGCCGAGCAGCACCCGGCCCTGGAGGACATCCTCACCCGCATCGCCGACGGCGACACCGTGGAGGGCATGGAGGCGTTCTCGCCCGTCCTCGCCGACCACATGGAGCTGCTCACCGACCTGCTCCCCGAGGGCTCGCGCCTGCTGGTGTGCGAACCGGAGCGCATCCGCAGCCGCGCCGCCGAACTGGTGCGCACCAGCCAGGAGTTCCTGGAGGCGAGCTGGGTCACGGCCGCCGCCGGGGGAGAGGCCCCCATCGACCTGGGCGCGGCCGCCTTCCGCTCACTGGAGGAGGTGCAGCAGCACACCACCGAGCTTGGGCTGAACCGCTGGACGGTCACCGCCCTCAACCCCGAGGGCGACGCGCTCAACCTCGGCGTGCACGCCGCCGAGGCGTACCGGGGCGACACCGCCCGCGTCATGGGCGACCTCAAGCGGTGGACGGGCGACAGCTGGCGCGTCGTCGTCGTCACCCCCGGCCACGGCCCGGCCGAACGCCTCGTCCAGCTCGTCGGCGAGGAGGGCCTGGGCGCCACCCTCACCGACCTGGCCGACCCCCCGGCCCCCGCCGTGGTCAGCGTCTCCACCGGCCTGCTGGAGCACGGCTTCACCTGGGACTCGATCAAGCTGGCGGTCGTCACCGAGGCCGACCTGTCCGGGCAGAAGTCGTCCACCAAGGACATGCGGCGCATGCCGTCGCGGCGGCGCGGCGGCATCGACCCGCTGCGGCTGCGCGCGGGCGACTACGTCGTCCACGAGCAGCACGGCGTCGGCCGGTACCTGGAGATGGTCAGCCGCACCGTGCAGGGCGCCACCCGCGAGTACCTGATCCTGGAGTACGCCAAGGGCGACAAGCTGTTCGTCCCCACCGACCAGCTCGACGAGCTGACCCGGTACGTGGGCGGCGAGTCGCCGTCGCTGCACCGGCTGGGCGGCGCCGACTGGCAGAAGGCCAAGTCGCGGGCGCGCAAGGCGGTCCGGCAGATCGCGGGCGAGCTGATCCGGCTGTACTCGGCGCGGATGGCCAGCCCCGGCCACGCCTTCGCGCCCGACACGCCCTGGCAGCGCGAGCTGGAGGACGCCTTCCCGTACGTGGAGACGCCCGACCAGCTCGCCGCCATCGACGAGGTCAAGGCCGACATGGAACGGCCCGTCCCGATGGACCGGCTGATCTGCGGCGACGTCGGCTACGGCAAGACCGAGATCGCGGTGCGCGCCGCGTTCAAGGCCGTGCAGGACGGCAAGCAGGTCGCGGTGCTGGTGCCGACCACCCTGCTCGTCCAGCAGCACCTGTCGACGTTCAGCGAGCGGTTCGGCGCGTTCCCGGTCGTGGTCAAGGCGATCAGCCGGTTCCAGAGCAACGGGGAGGTCGAGGAGACGCTGCGCGGCCTGGCCGACGGCACGGTGGACGTCGTCGTCGGCACCCACCGCATCCTGTCGGCGCAGACCCGGTTCAAGAACCTCGGCCTGGTGATCATCGACGAGGAGCAGCGGTTCGGCGTCGAGCACAAGGAGGAGCTCAAGCGGCTGCGCACCCAGGTGGACGTGCTGGCCATGTCCGCCACCCCGATCCCGCGCACGCTGGAGATGGGCATCACCGGCATCCGCGAGATGTCCACCATCCTCACCCCGCCCGAGGAGCGGCACCCGGTGCTGACGTTCGTCGGCCCCTACGAGGACAAGCAGATCGCCGCCGCCATCCGCCGCGAGCTGCTGCGCGACGGCCAGGTGTTCTTCGTCCACAACCGGGTGCGGTCGATCAACCGGGTCGCCGCCAACCTGGCGCAGCTGGTCCCCGAGGCGCGCATCGCGGTCGCGCACGGCCAGATGAACGAGCACGAGCTCGAACGCGTCATGGTCGACTTCTGGGAGAAGAACTACGACGTCCTGGTGGCCACCACGATCGTGGAGTCCGGCCTGGACGTGCCCAACGCCAACACCCTGATCGTCGACCGCGCCGACATGTACGGCCTGTCGCAGCTGCACCAGCTGCGCGGCCGCGTCGGCCGGGGCCGCGAACGCGCCTACGCCTACTTCCTCTACCCGCCCGAGACGCCGCTGACCGAGACCGCGCACGAGCGCCTGGCCACCCTCGCCCAGCACACCGAGGCCGGGGCGGGCATGTACGTGGCGATGAAGGACCTGGAGATCCGCGGCGCCGGCAACATCCTGGGCGCCGAGCAGTCCGGGCACGTCGCGGGCGTCGGGTTCGACCTGTACGTGCGGATGGTCGGCGAGGCGGTGCGCGAGCTGAAGGAGGGCGGCGCCGCCGAGGAGGTCACCGAGACCAAGGTCGAGCTGCCGGTGGACGCGCACCTGCCGCACGAGTACGTCCCGGGCGAGCGGCTGCGGCTGGACGCCTACCGGCGCATCGCCGCGATCACCTCCGACGAGGAGATCGCCCAGGTGCACGAGGAGCTGCGCGACCGGTTCGGGCCGCCGCCCGAGCCGGTGCTCAACCTGCTGGCGGTGGCGCGGTTCCGGGCCCGGGCGCGCCGGGCCGGGCTGACCGAGGTGGCGGTGCAGGGCAACTACGTCAAGTTCGCGCCGGTCGAGCTGCCCGACTCCATGCAGGTGCGGCTGCAGCGGCTCTACCCCAAGAGCGTGCTCAAGCCCGCCCTGCGCACCCTGCTGGTGCCCACGCCCAAGACCAAGCCGCTGGGCGGCCGTCCGCTGCGCGACCAGGAGCTGCTGAAATGGGCCACGGACCTGGTCGAGGCCCTGTTGCCGGAGCGCGCCCGGTCCTAGGCTGACCAAGATCGGACACCGCAGAGGAATTCGTACAGGAACGAGGATCTCCGTGCTCGGTACAACCGTGAGGGCGGCGAGGCTGGTCGGGGCGGCGGCGCTGGCGGCGGTGGCCGCCGGCGTGCTGACGGGCTGCGGCGGCGCGCCGCCCAAGGCGGGCGCGGCCGCGCTGGTGGGCGAGGAGCGCATCTCCACGGCCGTCCTCGACGGCGCCGTGCGCGACTGGCAGTCGCAGTTCCGCGCCGACCCGGTCGCCAACCAGATGCGCGCCGACCCCGGCAACCCCGACCAGCAGCTCGCGGTCGAGACGCTGTCGGAGTCGGACATGCGCGGCGCGCTGAACATGCTCGTCAAGATCCGGGTTGCCGACGAGGTCGCGCGCCGCAACGGGCTGGCGATCAGTGAGGGCACCGTCGACCGCACCGTCGCCGCGCTGGACCGCCAGGGCGGCGCCCGCTCGGTCACGCTCGCCTACGGCCTGCCCGCCCGCTACACCCGCGACCTGGCCCGCTACCTGACCGTCCAGGACCAGCTCGCCACCCGGCTCGGCGCCGACCCGGCCGACCCGCGCGGCCCGCGCACCACCACCGCGCTGCAGGGCGTCGTCGACCGGTTCGTCCGCACCGCCGCCGACATGGACATCACGATCAACCCGCGGTTCGGCTCGTTCGACCCGCGGCAGGTCGCCATCCAGCCGGTGCGGCAGCGTCTGTCGGCCACCGAGTCGGGTACGGGCTGAGCATGAGCCTGACCCTGCTGGCCACCACGCACCGCGTCGCCCCCGGCCTGCTGACGTGGAAGGCGTGGGAGACGCTGCGTTCGGCCGACCGCGTGGTCGCCCCCGCCGGTCATCCGCTGCTGCCCTACCTGCGGGACGCGGGCGTGCGCCCCGAGGAGGTGGCCGAACCCGACCCGGCCGCCCTGGTCGCCGCCGCCCGCACCGCCGCGGTGGTGTGGGTGGCCGCGCCCGAGGGCGACGAGGGCCTCATGCGCGAGATCGGGCAGATCATCGTCGACGATCCGCTCGACGTCGAGGTGCTGCACGGCTCCTACGACCTGCCCGGCGCGCGGCTGCTCGACCTGGTGGCGGTGATGGACACGCTGCGCCGCGAGTGCCCGTGGGACGCCAAGCAGACCCACGCCTCGCTCGTCCCCTACCTGCTGGAGGAGGCGTACGAGGTCGCCGACACCGTCGAGGACGGCGACCTGGGCGCGCTGCGCGAGGAGCTCGGCGACGTGCTGATGCAGGTGGCGTTCCACTCGGTGGTGGCCGCCGAGCGCACCGACGACACCCGCTTCACCATCGACGACGTGGCGGGCGCGATCGTCGACAAGCTGGTGCGCCGCCACCCGCACGTGTTCGGCGACGTCACCGTGTCCGGCGCCGACGAGGTCAACGCCAACTGGGACCAGATCAAGGCCGCCGAGCGGGCCGCCAAGAACGGCGGCGAGGCGTCGGTGCTGGACGGCGTGCCCATGGGCCAGCCCGCGCTGACCCTGGCCGCGCAACTGCAGCGCCGTGCCGACCGCGCGGGCGCCCCGCCCGAGCTGTTCGACCCGTCGGCCGAGGAGGAGAACGCCCTGGGCGCGCGCCTGTTCCACCTGGTGCGCGAGAGCCGCGCGCAGGGCCGCGATCCCGAGGCGGAGTTGCGGGCCGTGTGCCGGGTATTCCGTGATCGTGTCAGGGCATGGGAGCGGACGCGGCCGGCCACATGACCGCGGGCGGCCCCCGCCCGCGCCGCCGGACGAGATCCGTCGGGGGGTGGTGGGCCGCGATCCCCCCGTCTACTCTTGGCCCGTGCTGGGAGGGTCACGCGACGGCGCCGCCGCGAGCAGAACCGCGGCGCGGATGCGCGCCGTCCGGCACCTGGGCGGGCTCGGCGCCCTGGCGGGCGTGCTGGTCGCGCTGATGCTGCTGCCCACCGCGTGCGGCGCGGGGCTCGGCGCCCGCGACGCCGCCCGCTGGTTCCAGGAGGAGCCGGACGACCTGGACGTGTCGGACGTGCCGCAGCGGTCCCGGATCCTGGCGGCCGACGGCTCGCTGATCGCCACGTTCTTCTACCAGAACCGGGTGGACGTGCGGCTGGACCAGATCGCGCCGATCGCCCGCCGCGCCGTGCTGGCCATCGAGGACAGCCGGTTCTACGAGCACGGCGCCCTGGACTCCCAGGGCACGCTGCGGGCGCTGGCCAGCAACCTGTCGTCCGGCGAGGTCACCCAGGGCGGCTCGGGCATCACCCAGCAGTACGTCAAGAACCTGCTGATCACCCAGGCCGACACCGCCGAGGAGCAGCGCGCCGCCCAGGAGATCAGCGCCGCCCGCAAGATCCGCGAACTGCGGTACGCGGTGGCGCTGGAGAAGCGGTTCTCCAAGGACGAGATCCTGCGCCGCTACCTCAACATCGCCTACTTCGGCGACGGCGCGTACGGCATCGAGGCGGCGTCCCGGCACTACTTCGGCAAGCCCGCGGTCAGGCTCGACCTGGCCGAGGCGGCGCTGCTGGCCGGGGTGATCCGCTACCCGCACGCCTACGACCCGATCCGCCACCCGAAGGCCGCGCGCGAACGCCGCGACGTGGTGCTGCGCCGCATGGCCGAGCTGAACTGGATCGACCGGGCCGCCGCCGAGGCCGCCGCGCGCGAGCCCCTCGGCCTGCGCGTCAAGCGGACCCGCGGCGGCTGCGTGGTCAGCAAGGCGCCGTTCTTCTGCGACTACGTGCAGCGCGAGATCCTCACCAACCCGGTGTTCGGCAGGACGGCCAAGGCCCGCGAACGGCTGCTCAAGCGCGGCGGCCTGACCATCCGCACCACCCTCGACCCGCAGACGCAGCGGGCCGCGCAGCGCGCCGTCGACCGGCACGTCCCCCCGAAGAACTCCGCCCGCAAGGCCGCCGCCGAGGCGCTCGTCGAGCCCGGCACCGGCGAGATCAAGGGCATGGCCGTCGACCGCAAGCTCGGCTCGGACCGCGAGCGCGGCAAGACCTGGATCAACTTCGCCGCCGACGCCAGCCACGGCTCCAGCATCGGCATGCAGGCCGGGTCGACGTTCAAGGTGTTCACGCTGGCCGCCGCGCTCGACGAGGACATGCCGTTCGGCACCCGCCTGATGGCGCCGCGCTACTACACGCCGACCGGGTATCGCGACTGCAAGGGCCGCCGCGTCGGCGACACCAAGCCGCTGCGCAACGCCGCCGACGGCGAGGGCGGCCGTGAGTTCAGCCTGGTCACCGGCACCCACCACTCGGTCAACACGTTCTTTCTGGCGCTGCAGCGCCGGGTCGGGCTGTGCGACACGGTGAAGATGGCCGAGAAGCTCGGCATGCGGCAGGCCAACGGCAAGCCGCTGGAGCAGTACCCCTCGTTCACCCTGGGCTTCAATCCGGTGTCGCCGGTGCGGCTGGCCGCGGCCTACGCCGCGTTCGGGGCCCGCGGCCGCTACTGCCGGCCGATCGCCATCAAGAAGATCACCGATGGGCAGGGCCGGGAGCTGAGGGTGCCGCGCGCCCACTGCGAGCAGGTGCTGGACGAGGGCGTCGCCGACGCGGTCAACCACGTGCTGCGCGGCGTGCTGACCAAGGGCACCGCGCGCGGGCAGGGCATCGGCCGTCCCGCCGCGGGCAAGACCGGCACCGTCGACAACTTCTCCGCCGCCTGGTTCGCCGGGTACACGCCCGACCTGGCCGCGGCGGTGTGGGTGGGCGACCCGCGCGGCGGCTACAAGCACCCGATGACGAACCTGTGCATGGACGGCCGCTGCTACGGCGCGGTGTACGGGGCGACGCTCCCCGCGCCGATCTGGCGCGACACCATGGCCGGCGCGCTGGCCGGACGTCCCGCCACCCCGTTCGAGCGGCCCCCGGCCCACTACTTCAGCCGCGGCAGCGGCGAGATCGACCGGGCCCCCGACGTGCGGGGCATGTCGCTGGGCGCCGCGTTCTCCCGGCTCCGCGAGGCCGGCTTCCGGGCCCGCATGGGGTCGTTCGTCCGGTCCGACCGGTACCCGGCGGGGACGGTGGCGAGCATGTCGACCGCCTCCGACGGCACCATCATCCTGCACATCAGCCGCGGCGGCGACCGCCCGCGCTCCGACCCCACGCCGACCCCCGACCCCGAGCCGCCCCCCGGCCCCGACCGGGACGTCGCCGACCCTCCCGGAACAACCCCCTGACATGCGAGGTTGTACCGCGCGGCTGCGATGATTCGGGGCGAGACGCGGGATGAGGATTCGGATTTGAGCGAGATTTCGATCGCCGCACGCGCGGTGCCGCCGGGGCTGCGTTCGTTCCTGCGCACGGAGGTGGGCGGCACCAGCGTGCTGCTGGCCGCGACGCTCGCCGGGCTGCTGTGGGCCAACTCCCCGTTCGGGGACACCTACGAGACGTTCTGGCACACCGAGCTGGCGGCGCGGATCGGCGGCCACACCGTCGCCCTGGACCTGCGGCACGTGGTCAACGACGGGCTGATGGCGCTGTTCTTCTTCGTCATCGGCCTGGAGATCAGCCGTGAGGTCCGCATCGGCCAGCTGCGCGACCGCCGCATGATCGCCGTGCCCGCGGTGGCCGCGCTCGGCGGGATGGCGGTCCCCGCGCTGATCTACACCGCGTTCAACGCGGGCGGCCCCGGCGCCGGCGGCTGGGGCATCCCGCTGGCCAGCGACACCGCGTTCGTCCTCGGCCTGCTGGCGGTGATCGGCACCCGCTGTCCCGAGCCGCTGCGCGCCTTCCTGCTCACCCTCGCCGTGGTCGACGACATCGGCGCGATCCTGGTCGTCGCGGTCTTCTACACCGAGTCGCTGTCGATCACCGCGCTGGCGGTCGCCGTGCTGCTCACCGGGCTGATCGTCGCGGCCCGCTGGCTGCGGTTCTGGCGCGCGCCCGCCTACCTGCTGCTCGGGTTCGGCGTGTGGGCCGCCATGCTGGAGAGCGGCGTGCACCCGACCCTCGCGGGCATCCTGCTCGGCGCCCTGGTCGTGGTGTACGCGCCCAGCGGGCACAAGATGCTGCGCGCGAACGAGCTGCTGCGGGAGCTGGCGCGAGACCCGAGCCCCGAGCTGGCCATCGAGGCGAGCCGCACCGTCCAGCGCACCGTCTCGGTGAACGAGCGGCTGCAGCTGCTGCTGCACCCCTGGACCAGCTACGTCATCGTGCCGATCTTCGCGCTGGCCAACGCGGGCGTCCGCCTGGACGGCGACACCCTGCGCGCCGCCGCCACCTCGCCCGTCACCATCGGCGTGGCGGTCGGCCTGCTGGCCGGCAAGTTCGTCGGGATCGCCCTCGGCACCTGGCTGCCGCTTCGGTTCAACTGGGGTGTCCTGCCCGGCAGCCTGGTGTGGGGGCAGGCGCTCGGCGGCGCGGCCGTGTCCGGCATCGGCTTCACGGTCTCGCTGTTCGTCACCGACCTGGCGTTCGCCGACGACCCGGCGCTGCAGAGCCAGGCCAAGATCGGCATCCTGGCCGGGTCGCTGCTGGCGGCCGGGTTCGGCTGGCTGGTCTTCCGCATGGCCTGGGACCGCGGCGCCGTCTGCGCGCCCCCGTCCCGCGAGGCCCAGATCCCCGTGGAGGTCGAGCCGCTGCCGCCGGTCACCGACGCCGACCACGTCCGCGGCCCGATGGACGCGCCGGTCACCCTGGTCGAGTACGGCGACTACGAGTGCCCGTACTGCGGCCGTGCCCACCCCGTCCTGGAGGAGCTGCGCGAACGCTTCGGCGACCGGCTGCGGGTCGTGTTCCGCCATTTCCCCCTGTCGGAGCTGCACCCGCGCGCGATGGCCGCCGCCCTCACCGCCGAGTCCGCCGCCGACCACGGCCGGTTCTGGGACATGCACGACACCCTGTTCCGCAACCAGCTCGCCCTGTCCGACGCCGACCTGAACTCCTACGCCGAGTCGATGGGCGTCCCGCTGTGGAGCGACGTCGAACGCCACCGCCACCGCGTCATGTCCGACATGGAGGGCGGCGAACGCAGCGGTGTGGGCGGCACCCCCACGTTCTTCATCAACGGCGAACTCTACGAAGGCCGCCATGACGCGCCCTCGATGTCCGCCGCCATCGACGCCGCGCTCAGAGAGCAGACCGGCGACCGCCACTGAGACCGGGGCCCGAGCCCCGGACGCCGCCCCGCGCGGGGACTGCGGGCCGCCGTGTGGCTGCTGTGGCTGGGCGGGCAGGTGGGGATTCGCTATCGCCGGCGCAAGAGGGTTGTGTCCAATTCCCTCTTGAACACCATCGGCGACTACATGATTACTTTAGGTAGTCCGACGTGGATCGGACGCGACATCCATCCACCTGAGAGGTGTGCCATGCGTTTCCCCCTCACGGCGCGACACGGTCTGCCGACCGCTGCCCTGCTCGCCCTCGTCGCCCCCCTGATGGCGTCCACCCCCGCCGAGGCCGCGTCCGCGGGCCGGCTGCAGGACTCCGAACGCGGAAGAATCGTGACACTGCATGACAAGTGTCTGGACGTCCGCGGCGGCGACTCCGACGACGGCACCCCGGTCATCCAGTACCGGTGCCGCGGCACGGCCAACCAGCGGTTCCGGCTGGTGTCCACCGACCGCGGCCGCTACCAGATCCGCACCCTGCACAACAAGTGCCTGGACGTCAGCGGCGCGAGCTCCGCGGACGGCACCTCGCTCATCCAGTACCGGTGCCGTGGCACGGCCAACCAGAAGTTCTGGCTGCGGCCGGTCGGCTCCGGCCGCTACGAAATGCGCACCCTGCACGACAAGTGCCTGGACGTGCACGGCCAGAGCGCCTCGAACGGCGCCCCGGTCATCCAGTACCGGTGCCACGGCACGGCCAACCAGCGGTTCCGCTTCGAGCGCGTCTAGCGTCCACAACGGCGCGCACCCATCCGGCTGACCGGCCGAACCGGCGGGGCGGGGCCAGCGTGCCCCGCCCCGCGGGCCGGGTCAGTCGTTGTCCATGCCCCAGCGGGTGCGCAGGGCGCGGTCGGCGACGCCGAACAGCTGGTCGATGACGATCCCGATGATCAGAATGACGATCATGTAGGAGATCATGTCGGCGGTGTTGTTCAGCTCGCGGGCCTGCGACAGCAGCACGCCCAGCGACGTGGTGTCGCCGATGATCACCAGCAGCTCGCCCGCCATCAGGCTGCGCCAGGCGAACGCCCAGCCCTGCTTGAGCCCGGCCACGAACGACGGCAGCGAGGCGGGCAGGATCAGGTGCCGGTACAGCAGCAGCCCGCGCAGGCCGAGCACCTTGCCCGCGCGCAGCAGGATCGGCGGCGTGTAGTCGACGCCCGCGATCAGCCCGTTGGCGATGGACGGGGCCGCGCCCAGCACCACCACGAACAGGATCGCGCTCTCGCTGAGCTGGAACAGCAGGATGGCCAGCGGGAACCAGGCGATCGACGGCATCGTCTGCAGCCCGGTGATCAGCGACCCGAACGCGCGGCGCAGGATGCGGAACTGCGACACCAGCGCGCCGACCAGCACGCCGATCACGATGGACAGCGCGAACCCGACCACCGCGCGCTGCATGGTCAGCGCGACGGCCTCCCAGAACCGGCCGCTGGTGATCTGGTCCCAGAACACCGGCAGGGTGTCGGCGGGCCCGGGCAGCACCCACGGGTCCTTCCAGCCGCTCCACACCACCGCCTGCCAGAACAGCACCGCGATGACCACGGCCGTGACCATGGGCCAGGCCGCCGACCACAGCCGCGACAGCGGGCCGCGCCCGGCGCCGGCGGCCAGTTCCAGCGCGTCCAGCCCGGCGATCTGCCGCCGCAGCGCCGGGTCGTCGGCCGGGTCGGGCGCGTTCGTACGGGTCTCAACCGCCATGACGGCCGACCTCCTCGCGCAGCCGGTCGGTGATCTGGCCGGCCAGCGCCGCGACGGGGGCGGCGTCGATGCGGCGGGGGCGCTCGATCTCGACCGGGAACTCCTTCACGACCTTGCCGGGACGGCTGCTGAGCAGCACCACCCGGTCGCCGAGCCGGACGGCCTCGCGCACGTTGTGGGTGACGAACAGCACGGTCAGCCCGCGTTCGCGCCAGATCCGCTCGATCTCGTCGTGCAGCAGGTCGCGGGTCATCGCGTCCAGGGCGCCGAACGGCTCGTCCATCAGCAGCAGGGTGCCCTGGCCGCTGTCGGTCTCGTCCACCGTGAGGGCCAGGGCGCGGGCCAGCGCGACCCGCTGGCGCATGCCGCCCGACAGCTGGTGCGGGCGCTTCTTCTCGAACCCGCTCAGGTGCACCGAGGCCAGCAGCGCCGCGGCCCGCTCCCGCCGCTCGGCCCGCGGCACGCCGCGCATCTTGAGCGCCAGCTCGATGTTGGCGGTGACGTTCAGCCACGGGAACAGCGCGGGCTCCTGGAACATCAGCGCGACCCGGGCGCCGCCGATGTCGATGCTGCCCGAGGTCGGCTGCTCCAGGTCGGCGACCAGGTTGAGCAGGGTGCTCTTGCCGCAGCCGGACGCGCCGAGCAGGCACACGAACTCGCCGGGCGTCACGTCCAGGGAGACGCCGTCGAGCGCGAGCAGGGCCGCGTCACCGGTTCCGAACGCTTTGGACACGCCACTCAGCCGGACCGCCGCGGGCGCGGGGGTCCGGCTGGGGGCGGCCGTGACGGCCTCTGTCATTTGTCGCTGACCTGTGCCTTTCCGCTCGCCTTGAGGACCTCGTTGAGAGGCCCGAGGTCGTAGATGCCGTCCAGGTTCACCGGCTCCAGCAGGCCGACCTCCTCGGCGTGCCGGGCGCCCTGGGTGAGGGAGGAGGCGACCGGGTCGGTGGTGAAGGTGATCTCCTTGAACGCGGAGTCGAGGATCTCCGGCTTGAGCGGCTTGCCGCTGAGCTTGGTGAGCTGCTCGTTGACGGCCTTCTTGGCGTCGTCCGGGTTGTTGTTGATCAGGTCGGTGGCCTCGACCACGCCCTGCAGCAGCTTCTTGACCTGCTCGGGGTGCTCCTTGGCGTAGTCCTGCCGGACGATCAGGTTGGTCACCACGAACTTGCCGCCGGGCCACAGCGACGCCTCGTTCAGCAGCCGCTTGCCCTTGTTCTCCAGGATCAGCCGGGACGCGAACGGCTCGGGCACCCAGGCGCCGTCGATGGAGCCCTGCGCGAAGGTCTGCAGGGTCTGCGCGTTCTCCTGCGGGACGATCTTGACGTCGCCGCTGCCGTCCTTGTTGGCGGTCAGGCCCTGGCTCTTGAGGTAGTGGCGCACCGCCACGTCCTGGGTGTTGCCGAGCTGCGGCGTGGCGATCTTCTTGCCGCGCAGGTCCTGGATGGACTTGATCTCCGGCTTGACCACCAGCGACGCCCCGCCGGAGGCGGCGCCCGAGATGACCTTGATGGCCTTGCCGTGCGACCTGGCCCAGGCGTTGATGGTCGGGTTCGGCCCGACGAACGTGGCGTCCACCGCGCCGGAGAACACCGCCTCGACCGCGGACGGGCCGGCGTTGAACGTGGAGGTGCGCGGCGCGGTGCCCAGGTGCTTGGCGAAGATGCCGCGCTGCACGCCGACCAGGGCGGTGGCGTGGGTGATGTTGGGGAAGTACCCCAGCCGCAGCGGCGCCGCCGCGCCGCCGGAGCCGCCGCCCTCGTCGTCGCCACAGGCGCTGAGCGTCCCGGCGCCGAGCAGCACGGCCAGGGCGGCCGTGGCGAGCCGACGGGGCAGCCCCCGGTGGGACGAACGAAGTGTGCGACGCATGTCCAAGATCCCTACTAAATAAGTGGGTTTGACCTGGACAGTAGATAAGGTAGGTAATGCTTTCGTCAAGTCTCGGGCGCGGGACGGACGCGTCACACTCGGCCTTTCCCGGCCACCCCCGTGTCCGTTGGATGATGGACAGAGCGCATCGATAGGCTCAGGGGGCAAGTCGACCGCACCGTAGATCAGGGGAGATGCCCGTGTCGTCGATCGAGGCCGTCCTCGCCCGGGAGATCCTGGACTCCCGCGGCAACCCGACCGTCGAGGTCGAGGTGCTGCTCGCCGACGGGACCGAGGCGCGTGCCGCGGTGCCCAGCGGCGCGTCCACCGGCCAGTTCGAGGCCGTCGAGCTGCGCGACGGCGGTGAGCGCTACGGCGGCAAAGGCGTCCGGAACGCGGTCAAGGCCGTCAACGAGACCATCGACGAGAAGCTGGTCGGCATCCCCGCCGCCGACCAGCGGCTCATCGACCAGCTGCTGATCGACCTGGACGGCACGCCCGGCAAGTCCAAGCTGGGCGCCAACGCCATCCTCGGCGTCAGCCTGGCGGTGGCCAAGGCCGCCGCAGAGTCGGCCGGTCTGCCGCTGTTCCGCTACGTAGGCGGGCCCAACGCGCACCTGCTGCCGGTGCCGATGATGAACATCCTCAACGGCGGCGCGCACGCCGACACCAACGTCGACGTGCAGGAGTTCATGATCGCGCCGATCGGCGCGGGCACCTTCGCCGAGGCGCTGCGCTGGGGCGCCGAGACCTACCACGCCCTCAAGGCCGTGCTCAAGGGCCGCGGCCTGGCCACCGGCCTGGGCGACGAGGGCGGCTTCGCCCCCGACCTGCCCAGCAACCGCGAGGCGCTGGACCTGATCATGGAGGCGATCGGCCGGGCCGGGTTCACCCCGGGCCGCGACATCGCGCTGGCCCTGGACGTGGCCGCCACCGAGTTCCACGCCGACGGCGTCTACGCCTTCGAGGGCGGCAAGCGCTCGGCCGACGAGATGGCCGCCTACTACGGCGAGCTGCTGGCGTCCTACCCGCTGGTGTCCATCGAGGACCCGCTCGGCGAGGAGGACTGGGACGGCTGGAAGGCCCTCACCGACGCCGTCGGCGACAAGGTGCAGCTCGTCGGCGACGACCTGTTCGTCACCAACCCCGAGCGGCTGGCCCGCGGCATCGACGGCCGCACCGCCAACGCGCTGCTGGTCAAGGTCAACCAGATCGGCACCCTCACCGAGACCCTGGACGCGGTGTCGCTCGCCCAGACCAACGGCTACCGCTGCATGATGAGCCACCGGTCCGGCGAGACCGAGGACACCACCATCGCCGACCTGGCCGTGGCGACCAACTGCGGCCAGATCAAGACCGGCGCGCCCGCCCGCAGCGACCGCGTCGCCAAGTACAACCAGCTGCTGCGCATCGAGGACCTGCTGGACGACGCCGCCCGCTACGCCGGCGCCGCCGCCTTCCCGCGGTTCTCCTGGGAGGGCTGAGCGCGGACGGGGAGGCTGCGGTGGCCCGTCGGCGGGACGACGAGGGCGGCGAGGAGCGCGCGCGCCCCGGCCGCAGGGGCGGCACGGCGCTGACCGGCCGTGCCGCCATCCTGGCGGTCGTCATGTGCGCCATCGCGCTCAGCCTCGCCTATCCGGTGCGCGAGTACGTCGCGCAGCGCCAGGAGATCGCCGAGCTCAAGCAGCAGGAGCGGGTCGCGCGCCGTGAGGTGGCCCAGCTCGAACAGCGCAAGCGGCAGCTCGGCGACAAGTCGTACATTGAGCGGGAGGCCAAGCGGCGCCTGCACTACTGCATGCCGGGGGAACGCTGCTACATCGTCCTGGACGGTGGCGGCGGCGAGCGGCAGCAGTCCAGGCCCGCCGACGCCACGCGCAAGGAGCCGTGGTACGTCACGCTCTGGCGGTCGGTCGAGGAGGCCGACCGTCCGCGCTGAGCCCCGGCGGCGGGCCGGACGGACGGGACGGGCCCCGCGGCGGGGGGAGACTCGGTGGGGGAGAAGAAGATCGACGAACGCGACCGGGCCGCGGTGGCGGCCCAGCTGCGGCGCGAGCCGCGCGGCCTGCGCCGGGTGGCCTACCGCTGCCCCTGCGGGCTGCCCGCCGTGATCGAGACGGCGCCTCGGCTGCCGGACGGCACGCCGTTCCCCACGCTGTTCTACCTGACCTGCCCGAAGGCGGCCTCGGCCATCGGCACGCTGGAGGGCGGCGGGATCATGCGGACGATGCAGGGGCGGCTGGCCGACGAGCCGGGGCTGCGCGCCGAGTACGCCGCCGCCCACGACGACTACCTGCGGCGCCGCGACGAGGCGGCGCGCGAGGAGGGCGTCGAGCCGCTGCCGCCCGGCACGCAGAGCGCCGGCGGCATGCCCGAGCGGGTCAAGTGCCTGCACGCCCTGGTCGCGCACGAGCTGGCCGTTCCGGGCGCCAACCCGTTCGGCCGCGAGGCCCTGGAGGAGCTGCCCGAGTGGTGGCGCTCCGGCCCCTGCGTGAGCTGCGCGGCGCCCGAAACGCCCCATGACAAGGCCTCCGGTACGGTTCCCGGGACGGCTCCCGAACAGGACGACATGGAAGGCAGTGATCAGTGACACGCGTCGCCGCCATCGACTGCGGGACCAACTCGGTCCGCCTGCTGATCGCCGACGTCGTGCCCGACGGGCCGTCCGGCGAGGGCACCCTGACCGACGTGGAACGCCGCATGGAGATCGTGCGCCTCGGCGAGGGCGTCGACCGCACCGGCCGCCTGGCGCCCGAGGCCCTGGCGCGCACGTTCGCGGCGATGCGCGGCTACCAGGAGCTCATCGAGCGGCACGGCGCGGGGAAGGTGCGCGTGGTGGCCACCAGCGCGACCCGCGACGCGGCCAACCGCGACGAGTTCACCGGCGGCGTCGTCGACATCTTCGGCGTGGTCCCGGAGGTGATCACCGGCGACGAGGAGGCCGAGCTGTCGTTCATCGGCGCCACCCGCGAGCTGGCGGCGCTGCGTCCAGCCCGGCCCTACCTGGTGGTCGACATCGGCGGCGGCTCCACCGAGTTCGTCCTGGGCGGCTCGGCGGTGCAGGCGGCCCGGTCGGTCGACATCGGCTGCGTCCGGATGACCGAGCGGCACCTGCGCGACGGCGACCCGCCCTCGCCCGAGCAGATCAGCGCGGCCGCCGCCGACATCGACGCCGCCCTGGACACGGTGCGCGAGACCGTCCCGGTGGACGAGGCGCGCACGCTGGTCGGGCTGGCGGGCTCGGTCACCACGGTCGCCGGCATCGCGCTCGGGCTGCCGGAGTACGACTCGTCCCGCATCCACGGGTCCCGCATCACCGCCGCGCAGGTGCACGAGGTGACCCGCGACCTGCTGCACGCCACCCGCGCCGAACGCGCCGCGATCGGCGTCATGCACCCGGGCCGGGTCGACGTGATCGGCGCGGGCGCGCTCATCCTGGACCGGATCATGCGCGAGTACGGCTTCGGCGCCGTGGTGGTCAGCGAGCACGACATCCTCGACGGCATCGCCTGGTCCCTCGCCTAGGAGCCGCCCGCCGGGCGGGGCTGGTACCGGGTGGGCCGGAGGCCGGCGAGCAGATCGGGGATCAGTACGGCGTTCGGGTTCTGCCGGGGCACGTAGAGAACGGGCGTGCCGCCGTCGGACTGCTGGATCCACACCCGGCCGGCGTCCACCACCGCGCCGGAGATCTCCGCCCAGCTCAGCGACACGTGGGTGCCGCGCACCCCGCCCGGATGCACGGTGAGGCCCTCGGCGACGTCCACCGGGTGGCCCGCGCGCACCCGTCCGGCCAGCTCGGCCACCAGGCGCGGCTCGGCGCGGCGGCGGCACCGGTCGACCAGCCTCGTCCAGATCGCCTCGGCCTCGCGCTCGGGGAACAGCGTGGAGTCGAGCACCACCTCGACGCGCGGCCCGCCGCGGAACGGGTGCCGGCCGACCTGCAAGACCCAGACGACGGCGGAGGCGGCCCCCGGGTCGGCGGCGGGCATGCCGGTCGTCCAGTAGGCCACCCACTCCACCTGGGACCAGGCCAGCGCGTCGGCGCCGTAGGAGATCACGTCGTCGTCGGCGTGCAGCGGGACGCCGCGCAGATTCACGTCCAGCGGGGCGGCGTAGGCCGCCGGGGCGGTCTGGAGGGCGCCCCGCCCGGGCTCGTAGGGGCGTGCGGACTCCGGCGGCCGGGGGTTGACGTGGCGGGTCCAGTTCCGGCCGTCCCACCAGCGCAGGCTCGCGGTGCCATAGGGGTCGGGATACCAGCCTGGTTGCGACAAGGCATGCCTCCGCGTCTGACGGCCGCGCCGGACACCGCCTCCCCGACCGGCGTGTCGCATCGTATCGACACCGGCCGCACCGGTGAGGTACCGGGGCGGCGTGCCTCGCGTGGCAGGATCGTGCCATGACCAGCCCGCACGACCCCGGCGGAGGTTCGTCCCCCCGGGCCCGGTTCGTCCCTCCCGGAACGGGGTGGCCGGAGGACCCCGCCGCCCCAGACACCCCCGTCGCGCACACCGCCGAGGAGGTTGCCGAACTGGCGGAGAAGGCGCCCGACCTGGCCGAGCTGTGCGCCCGCCAGTCGGTGTGCCGCGCCTGCGACCGGCTCGTCGAGTGGCGGGAACGCGTCGCGGTCGAGCGGCGCCGGGCGTTCGCCGACCAGGAGTACTGGGGACGGCCGGTGCCGGGATGGGGCGACCCCGAGCCGCGCGTGCTGATCGTCGGCCTGGCCCCGGCCGCCCACGGCGGCAACCGCACGGGGCGGATCTTCACCGGCGACCGGTCCGGCGACTGGCTGTTCGCGTCCCTGCACCGCGTCGGCCTGGCCGCGCGGCCCACCAGCGTCCACGCGGGCGACGGGCAGCGGCTGCTGGGCGCGCGGGTGGCCGCCACCGTGCGCTGCGCCCCGCCCGACAACAAGCCCACGCCCGCCGAACGCGCCGCCTGCCTGCCGTGGCTGGCGCGCGAGGTCGCCGAGGCGGCGCCCACCGTCCGCTGTGTCGTCGCGCTCGGCGGGTACGCCTGGCAGGGCGTGTGGCCCGCGCTCAAGCAGGCCGGATACGGGCTGCCCCGCCCCCGTCCGCCGTTCGGGCACGGCAAGCGGGTGGAACTGGGCCCGCCGGGAGGCTCGGGTCCCGCCGTGACGCTGCTCGGCTGCTACCACCCCAGCCAGCAGAACACGTTCACGGGCCGGGTCACCGAGGAGATGCTGGACGCGGTGTTCGCCGAGGCCCGGTCGCTGGCCGGGCTCTGACCTTCGGAGAACGCGCATCGGGCAGAGCCGCCCCCGTTGGACCCTGCCCGATGCCGCGAGACCGCCGTTGCGGCGATACATCCATATAGATGCTGGATTGAGGCCTGAGGTTCGGCATGTCGTGAGTGCTGGCCCGTATCGCGTGATCTGAACAGATCCGTGGGTACCGCTGCCGTATGTCTGCTGTGTCTATCCCGGACGGTGCCAAGCGGATCGTCATCGTCGGCGGCGGCTACGTCGGCATGTACACCGCGCTGCGGCTGCAACGCAGGCTGCGCGCACGGCTGCGCCGGCACGAGATCGTCATCACGGTGATCAATCCGCACTCCTACATGACCTACCAGCCGTTCCTGCCGGAGGCCGCGGCCGGGAACCTGGAGCCGCGGCACGTGGTCGCGCCGCTGCGCAAGATGCTCAGACGGTGCCGGATCGTGATCGGCAACGTGACGGAGATCTCACACGCCCGGCGGTGCGTGTCGGTCTGCCCGGCCGGCGCGGAGACCGTCCCGAACGGCCTGGTCGAGCTGCCGTACGACTACCTCGTGGTGGCCGCCGGGTCGATCTCCCGTACCCTGCCCATCCCCGGGCTGGCCGAGTGCGGCATCGGCTTCAAGACCGTCGAGGAAGCGATCTACCTGCGCAACCACGTGCTGCGCCAGCTCGACATCGCCGCGTCCGTACGCGACCCGAGGGCCCGCCAGCGCGCGCTGACCTTCGTGTTCGTCGGCGGCGGCTTCGCGGGCGTGGAGGCGCTCGGCGAGCTGGAGGACATGGCCCGCGACGCCTGCCGCTGGTATCCCAGCCTGGACCCACGCGAGATGCGCTGGATCCTCGTCGAGGCCACCGACCGCATCCTGCCCGAGGTCGGCCCCGAGATGGGCCGCTGGACGATCGAGGCGCTGCGCCGCCGCGGCATCGAGGTCCGGCTGAAGACGCTGCTGAAGTCCGCCGAGGACCGGCACATCGTGCTCAGCGACGGCGAGGAGTTCGACGCCGGGACCCTGGTGTGGACGGCGGGCGTCAAACCGCACCCGGTCGTGCGCGACAGCGACCTGCCCGTCGACGACAAGGGCCGGCTGAAGGCCACCGCCGAGCTGACCGTCGAGGGCGTGCCGCACGTCTACACCGCGGGCGACAACGCCGCCGTGCCCGACCTGACCTCGGTGGGCGACTACACCGCGCCCAACGCCCAGCACGCGGTGCGGCAGGCCAAGCGCCTGGCCGACAACGTCATCGCCGACCTGCGCGGGACGCCGCGCAAGCCGTACATCCACAAGTACGTCGGCTCGGTGGCCGGCCTCGGCCTGCACAAGGGCGTGGCGAACGTCTACGGCATCAAGCTCAAGGGCCGCCTCGCCTGGTTCCTGCACCGGACCTACCATCTGTCTCGAATGCCGACGGTGAACCGTAAGATTCGGATCACCGGCGACTGGACGCTCGCGGCGTTCTTCCGGCGGGAGATCGTCTCGCTCGGCGCGCTGCAGGCTCCGCGCAAGGAGTTCGAGCTGGCGGCCGGTCGACGGCACACCGAGTGAACGCGGGCCCGCCGGACCGGCCGGGGCCGTGTCCGACCGGCGATGAGGCACCGTGGGGGGCACACTCGGTGACGCGGACGGCACCGTGAGGGGAGGCGCGCCGGGCATGCGCGGTGGATTGTGAGGAACGACGGGGTCGCCGCCAGGCTGGCACCGCTGCTGGCCCGGATCATGCTGGGGGCGGACGAGGACGGGCAGGCCGCGGACGACCTGCCGATACGGGTCCGGGCGTGGGACGGCAGCGCCATCGGGCCGGCCGGAGCGCCCACCTTCGTCATCCGGCACCGCCGGGCGCTGCGCCGCCTGCTGTGGAAACCCGGCGAGATGGGCCTGGTACGCGCCTACGTCGCCGGCGAACTGGACATCGAGGGCGACGTCTTCGCCGCGCTCGGCGCCGTGCAGCGCGTCATGCGCAGCGGCGACGAGCCCATCCGGCTCAGCAGCGACGACAAGCGCGAGATCGTGCGCACCGCCGTCACCCTCGGCGCGGTCGGCCCCGAGCCCAAGCCACCGCCGGAGGAGTTCCCCACCGGCGGCCGCGGCGACGTGGACGGACCGCTGCGCGAGTCCGCGGCGTTCTTCGCCCGCCTGCTCGGCCCGAGCATGGCGCACGGCACCGGCCTGTGGGACGAGGCCGTCGACCTCGAGGAGGCCCAGCGGGCCGCCCTCGGCCAGGTCACCGAGCGGCTCGGCCTGTTCCCCGGCGCGCGCGTGCTCGACCTCAACTGCGGCTGGGGCGCGCTGACCGTCCCCGCCGCCTGCGACCACGGCGCCCGCGTGGTGGCGCTGGCGCGCTCCCGCGCCCAGGTCGACCACGTCCGCGAACGAGCCGAGGAGGCGGGCGTCGCCGACCGTGTCGAGGTGGGCCTGCGCGACGCCGATCTCACCGGCGCGGGCGACGGCCCGTACGACGCCATCGTCGGCCTGGCGGGCCTGGAGACGCTCGACCGCGCCTTCCCCCGGTTGTACGAGCTGCTGGCCCCGGGCGGGCGCCTGCTGCTCCAGCAGGCGGTGCGCCGCCCCGGCCGCCACCGCATCCGCCGCACCTTCACCACCAGCTACATGTTCCCCGAGGACGGCGAACTGCGGCCGCTCGCCGAGCTGGTCGGCACGCTGGAGGAGGCGGGCCTGGAGGTGCGCGGCGTCGGCGCGCTGCGCGAGCACCACGCCCGCACGCTGCGGGCCTGGGCGGCGAACCTGCAACGCCGCTGGGACGAGTGCGCCGAACTGGCCGGACCCGGCCGCGCCCGGGTGTGGCTGCTCTACCTCGCCGCCTCCGCGCTGGCCTGCGAGAGCGGCCGCGTCGGCGTCCACGAAATATGCGCCATCCGCCGCGACCGCGACGGACGCGCCGGCGCCACCCTGGTGGAGGGACGAGCCGTTATGAGCGGCTGAGCCGTACCTTTTCCCGGCTTCGCCGCCCCCGGCCGCAAAACCACCGTCCCCACACTCAGCCCCACGATCACCCCGCTGACCAGCCCGTTCCCGCCGACACTCGGAGGCTCCCGACCCGTTTCCGCCCGTTCCGCCCCCGCTTGATACCAAATGTCGCGCCCCTCGAATATCCCTAGCGGAGCGTTCAAAGAACCCGGGTATGATTACGCCGCCCCTGTAGCCCAATGGCAGAGGCAGGCTCCCTAAAAGAGCTTTTGTGTCGGTTCGAATCCGACCGGGGGCACGAGGCGGGCGAAGTATGCTCGTCGAGCTTTGCTCGGCTTCGCCGATGGCCCGCAGTGTTTACCCAGGGGGGCGACCCCCTGGAACCCCCGCCGGGGCGGGGAAGGTGTGCTCGTCGAGCTTTGCTCGGCTTCGCTGATGGCCCGCAGTGTTTACCCAGGGGGGCGACCCCCTGGAACCCCCGCCGAGGCGGGTGAACTGTGCTGGCCGAGCTTTGCTCGGCTTCGCCGATGGCCCGCAGTGTTTACCCAGGGGGGCGACCCCCTGGAACCCCCGCCAGGGGCGCGGCACGGCCCCGCTGCGCGGGGCCGTGCCGCGCACGCGCGTGGTGGGCGCCCCCTGACGGGGCCGCTCACCACGCGCACGCGCTGGTTTTCGTTCCTTGTGGAGGGGCGGCAAGACCATGTGGGTTGCGGCGTGAAGGGGTGGGGTGGGTTTTGGGTTGGGTGCGGGTGGTGTTTGGGACGGCGGTGGCACTGTGATGCGGGACCGATACCAAGCCGTCATATCTCTGGGGAACATTGGGAATGCCTGCCACGTCTAGACTGATCGAAGAGGTCAGCCACTGTGGAGGCTACTGATGGAGAGCAGGAACCCGGCCTTCCGGGGCAATGCCTTCGGGCGGCAGGCGGGAGGGGGCGGCTACGGCGCGCCGCCGCCTCAGCAACTGCATGAGATGTACAACGCGCCCTCCTACGCGCCGTCCGCGCCCCCGGCCACCCGGCCGATGACCATCGACGACGTCGTCGTCCGCGGGTTCCTCACGCTGCTGACGCTGGTGGTCGCCGCGGCGCTGGCGTGGACGCTGGTGCCCGCCGAGCTGGCCATGCCGGTGCTGGCCGTGGCGGTCATCGCCGAGGTGGGGATCTGGGCCTTCATCACCTTCGGGCAGAAGGCCAACGCGCCGCTGGTGCTGGCGTTCGCCGCGGTGTACGGCGTCGCGGTCGGGATCGTCAGCCACGCCTACAACGATCTCTACCACGGCGTGGTGTTCCAGGCGGTGGTCGGCACCGCGCTGGCGTTCGGGGCGATGCTCGCCGTCCACTCGCTGCGCATCATCCGCGTCACCCCCAAGTTCGCCAGGTACGTCCTCGCGGCGGGCTTCGCGATGGTCGGGCTGATGCTGGTCAACGTGGTCGTCCAGCTGTTCGGCGCCGAGGACGGCATCGGCATCCGCGACCCCGGCAACCCGATGGCCTACGTGTTCAGCGTGGCCGCCATCCTGCTCGGCTGCCTGTTCCTGCTCCTGGACTTCGACTCCATCGAGCAGGGCGTGCGGGCCGGGGCGCCCGAGAAGTTCGCCTGGTACTGCGCGTTCGGGCTGGTGCTCAGCCTCGTGTGGATCTACCTGGAGCTGCTGAGGTTCCTGTCCTACTTCTCCGGCCGCGACTGACCGCGAGAAACGTCCCAGACGAGAATCCGCCCCCGCATCGGCGTCGAGCCGGTGCGGGGGCGGATCCGTTACGGGGCGGACTCTGCGCCACGGGCCGAAACGCGCAGCGCCACGGCGTGCGGGGGCATTCCTTGGGCGGGTCCGTCCCGTCACACCCGGTCGTCAACGCCGACAGCGCCGGCGAACGAACGTCGTGAAACGGCCCGGGTGCTATGAGGTTGTGTTCGTCCGTCGCGACGACGAACGGGTCCAGAGGGTTCTCCCCTGGGAGGTATTGCAGGGTTGTGGTGTCCGGTCGGCTCTGCCAGTCGAGTCCTTACGGCCCGGACGGGGCAGGGAGTGTCTCCCTGTGCTGCTCCGGTCGAGCACCTTCGGCCCGGACGGGGTTCCAGGGGGCGTCCCCCTGGGTGACACGGGGCGGTGGCGAAGGTGAGCGGGGCTCACCGAGCACACTGCTCCCCCCGCGATCAGTAGTGCCGGGCGCGGCGGGTGCGTTCGTGTTCGCGGACGAGGGCGGCGGCGTATCCGTACGAGATGCCGTGCTCCTCGGCGAGCCAGTTGCAGCGTTCCTCGCAGCGCAGGAACGACGGGCCGTTCTCGATGGCGGTGAACCACTCGGGCAGGTCACGTCCTGTGACCGTGGGGATGCGGGCGATCAGCTTGCTGTGCGTCTCCGGCGAGTGGTTCAGGGACAATTGGCACCTCCAGGTTGGCGGGGCTCTTCCTTGGACTGTGCAACACCACGCCGGAAGTGACAACCCCCTAACGGGGACCTATCTTTGTCGTAACGTAGATCATTTGTAACGTGCCGGGGCGCGGCGCCCGCCGCTGTGCTGCCGGACGGGCGTCGCGCACCAGCAGATCGTGCGTGACCGGCTCCGGTCGGACTCAGGACAGCCGCTCGACCACCATCGCCATGCCCTGGCCGCCGCCGACGCACATGGTCTCCAGTCCGAACTGCTTGTCGTGGAAGCGCAGGCTGTTGAGCAGGGTGGAGGTGATGCGGGCGCCGGTCATGCCGAACGGGTGGCCGACCGCGATGGCGCCGCCGTTGACGTTGAGTTTGTCCAGGTCGACGCCCAGCTCCTCGGCGGACGGCAGCACCTGGGCGGCGAACGCCTCGTTGATCTCGACGAGGTCGATGTCGTCGATGGTCATGCCCGCCCGCGCCAGCGCCCGGCGGGACGCCTCGACCGGGCCGAGGCCCATGATCTCGGGGGACAGCGCGGACACGCCGGTGGACACGATCCGCGCCAGCGGGGTGATGCCGAGTTCGGCGGCCTTGGTGTCGCTCATGATGACCACGGCCGCGGCGCCGTCGTTGAGCGGGCAGCAGTTGCCGGGGGTGACCGTCCCGTCGGGGCGGAAGGACGGCTGCAGCGCCGCGACCTTCTCGTAGGTGGTGCCCGGGCGGGGGCCGTCGTCCTTCTCGACGACGGTGCCGTCGGGGAGGGTGACGGGGGTGATGTCGGCGGCCCAGAAGCCGTTGGCGATGGCCTTCTCGGCGAGGTTCTGGGAGCGGACGCCGAACTCGTCCTGCGCCTGCCGGGAGACGCCGCGCAGCTGGGCGACGTTCTCGGCGGTCTGGCCCATGGCGATGTAGATGTCGGGGAGCCGGCCGTCCTCGCGCGGGTCGCGCCAGGTGTCGGCCTCGCCCTCCGAGCGCTTGGCGGTGCGCGCCACCGCGTCGTTGAACACCGGGTTCTGGGTGTCGGGCAGGCCGTCGCTGCTGCCCTTGGCGAACCGGGACACCATCTCCACGCCCGCCGAGACGATCACGTCGGCCTCGCCCGCCTTGATCGCGTGGAAGGCCATCCGGGTGGTCTGCAGGGACGAGGAGCAGTAGCGGGTGACGGTGGCGCCGGGCACCTGGTCCCAGCCGAGCAGCACCGCGACGACGCGGGCCATGTTGTAGCCCTGCTCGCCGCCGGGCAGGCCGCAGCCGAGCAGCAGGTCGTCGACCTGGCCCGGGTCCAGCTGCGGCACCTTGGCCATGGCCGCCCTGATCATCTCGGCGGTGAGGTCGTCGGGGCGCAGGTCCTTCAGCGAACCCTTGAAGGCGCGTCCGATGGGGGAGCGCGCGGTGGCGACGATGACTGCCTCGGGCATTGCGGATCTCCTCGTGTCAGCGGCCGATGCCGGTGTTACCCGCTGGTCACTTGAAATCTAACAGGCGGGGATCCGCCGCCCATGACCCGGCTCACACCGCGGGGGGCTAGGCCGCTCCGTGCCGGACCGCCTCGGGATCGTCGGGTTCCTCGGCGGTCTCGCCGACCTCGCGGCGCCGCAGCAGGGTGGCCCAGCGGCCCCGGGGGCCGCGCTCGCGGCCCGCGACCCGGGTGCCGGCGACCTCGGTGCCGGGCTCCTCGGCGGCCTCGGCGGCGGCCAGGTAGACGGGCAGGACGCCCTCGCCGCGCCGCACGTCCGGCAGCTCCTCGGGTTCGGGCTCCAGCCCGAGCGCCGCGGCCATCGACGGCAGGACGGCGGCGGCCGCCGCGGCGTAGCCCCGGGCGGACGGGTGGTAGCGGTCCGCGCTGAACATCTCGTGCGGGTCGGCCTCGAACTCGCGGCCGAGCAGGTCGCCCAGCGACACGGTCCGCCCGCCGCGTTCGACGACCGCGATGGTCTGCGCGGCGGCGAGCTGGCGGCTGGCGCGGCGGGCGATCCACCGCAGCGGCTGCATCACCGGCTGCACCGAGCCGAGGTCGGGACAGGTGCCGACGACCACCCGGCAGCCCGCGCCGTGCAGCCGCTCCACGGCCGCGGCCAGGTGGCGCACCGACTCGGCGGCGGGCACCCGGGCCGTGACGTCGTTGGCGCCGATCATGATGACGGCGACGTCGGGACGGGCGGCCAGGGCCTTGTCCACCTGGTCGGGCAGCGCCTCGGAACGGGCCCCGGACAGCGCCACGTTGGTCAGCCGCACCGGACGTCCCGCGATCGACGACAGGCCCGCCGCCAGCAGCGCGGCGGGCGTCTCGTCGGGCTCGTGCACGCCCAGCCCGGCCGCGGTGGAGTCGCCCAGCATCACGAACGAGAGCGGTGCGGCCGACGCCTCGCCGTCCCCGGCGCCGCCCCCGTACAGCCCGTCGGCGACCGGAGGGGCGCCGTTCGGCGTGGCCTGGATGATCCGGCGGGCGAGCTTGGCCTCGACGACGATGAGTCCGAAGGTCAGGCCCCCGAGGGCGGTGAGGCCCCCGCCCCCGTAGGCGGCGGCCGTCGCGATGCGGCGTGCCGTCAACGCTCTCAGCATCGTCCGTCGACCCTCCGTAACCGGCGGGCGCGGACCGTCACCGGAACGTGCCCGCCGCCGTCTCACTGGGCTACCGTCAGGAATTGGAATCTATCCGAACCCACATCCCTTCCCGGCGCGGCACACGCTGGTTGAACAGGGATGTAACAAACTGATTCGACAAGGATGTCGCGGTGCAGGTACACGATTCGCTGGTCGAGCTGATGGGTGACACCCCGCTCGTCCGGCTGCGCAAAGTCACCGCCGGGCTGCGCCCACAGGTGCTGGCCAAGGTGGAGTACTTCAATCCCGGCGGCTCGGTCAAGGACCGCATCGCGGTCCGCATGATCGACGCCGCCGAGGAGTCCGGCCTGCTGCGGCCGGGCGGCACGATCGTCGAGCCGACCTCCGGCAACACCGGGGTGGGGCTGGCCATCGTCGCGCAGGAGCGCGGCTACCGCTGCGTCTTCGTGTGCCCGGACAAGGTCGCCAAGGACAAGCTGGACGTGCTGCGCGCGTACGGCGCCGAGGTCGTGGTCTGCCCGACTGCGGTGCCGCCCGAGCACCCCGAGTCGTACTACTCGGTGTCCGACCGGCTGGCCGCCGAGATCCCCGGGGCGTGGAAGCCGAACCAGTACGTCAACCCGGGCAACCCGCGCTCGCACTACGAGACCACCGGCCCGGAGATCTGGAAGCAGACCGACGGGCGGATCACCCACTTCGTGGCGGGCATCGGCACCGGGGGCACGATCAGCGGCGTCGGACGCTACCTCAAGGAGGCGTCCGGCGGACGGGTCAAGGTGATCGGCGCCGACCCCGAGGGCTCGGTGTACTCGGGCGGCAGCGGCCGTCCGTACCTGGTGGAGGGCGTCGGCGAGGACATCTGGCCGGAGACCTACGACCGGACGATCTGCGACCAGGTCATCGCGATCTCCGACAAGGAGTCGTTCACCATGACCCGGCGGCTGGCCCGCGAGGAGGCGCTGCTGGTCGGCGGGTCCTGCGGGATGGCGGTGGCGGCCGCGCTGCGGGTCGCCGCGGACGCCGACGAGGACGCGGTGATCGTGGTGCTGCTGCCGGACGGCGGCCGCGGCTACCTGTCGAAGATCTTCAACGACGACTGGATGGCCGACTACGGCTTCCTCACCCCGTCCACCGAGGAGGCCCGGGTCGGCGAGGTGCTCACCCGCAAGAGCGGGCAGCTGCCGGAGTTCGTGCACGTCCACCCGCACGAGAGCGTGGAGACCGCCATCGCGATCATGCGCGAGTACGAGGTGTCGCAGCTCCCGGTGATGAAGGAGGAGCCGCCGGTCATGGCGGCCGAGGTGGTCGGCTCGGTCGCCGAGCGGGACCTGCTGGACCTGCTGGTGCGCGACCGCGGCTCGCTGGGCGACACCATCGGGACGCACATGTCGGCGCCGCTGCCGACGATCGGCTCCGGCGAGCCGGTGAGCAAGGCCGTGGAGGTCTTGGAGAAGGCGGGCGCGCTGGTCGTGCTCGTCGACGGCAAGCCCAAGGGCCTGCTCACCCGCCAGGACCTGCTCGCCTTCCTCGCCGGCGGGTAGCCGGGATCGAGCGCCGGCCCGCGCAGCCGGGTCACGCGGCCGGGTTGCGTGGCCGGGGCGAGTAGCCGCCCTTGGACGCGGCGAAGCGCCGGGGCCCCTGCGCAAAGGGGGCTCCGGCGCTTCGGTTTCTTCCCCGGGTGTTGGGCCGCGGGCCGCCGGCGGTGTGGGCGGCTTGATCGGCCGGCGTTCCGCGGCCCAACGTCTCTATCGGTCACGGGGGCGGTGCCCCCGGTCGGAGGCGGCCCGCCGAGGGGCGGGCCGCCGGGGCGGGACCCGCTAGGTGCGGGCCCCCGTGCCGGCGTACTCCTCCTCCAGCGGGCCGGCCTTGCCGGACGAGGCGGGCCGGTCGCCGTGCCCGGGCCACCAGGCCCGGTGGCCGAGCAGCGCGGTGACGCCCGGCACCAGGAAGATCGACATCACGAAGGCCGACAGGGCGATGCCGATGGCGATCGAGAAGCCCATCTGCTGCAGCATCGAGACCTCGGCCAGCAGCATCACCGAGAAGGTGCCGGCCAGGATCAGGCCCGCCGCGGCGACCGTGGGGCCGCCGTGCTCCACCGCCAGGGCGGCGGCGCGCCGCGGCTCGTGCCCCTCCTTGGCCTCCTCGCGCAGCCGCGCGGTCATCAGGATGTTGTAGTCCGTCCCGATGGCCAGCACGAACAGGTACAGCATGATCGGCAGGTGGAAGACCTCGCCGGCCTCGCCCATCAGGCCCTGGAAGACGTACACCGCGGCGCCCATGGTGGCGGCGAAGCCGAGCAGCACCGCCGGCACCAGGTACAGCGGGGCGACCACCGAGCGCAGCAGGAGCAGCAGGATCAGCGCGATCAGCACCCCCGCCACCGGCAGGATGACCGACAGGTCGCGGTTGACGACCTTGTTGATGTCGCCGTAGATGGCGGTCTCGCCGCCGACGAGCATCTTCGTGCCCGGCGGGGTGATCTTGTGGGCCGCGGGCCGCAGGTCGTCCTTGACCAGGTTGATCGAGTCGTTGGATACGGGGTTCTTCTTGAGCAGCAGGTCCACCTGGACGACCCGGCCGCCCGGTGCGGGCTGGGCGGGCTGCACGCCGCCCACCCCCGGCAGCGACCCGGCCTGCTGCCGGAACGACTCGATGGCGGTCTTGGGGATCGGCTGCCCGTTCTCGGACTGCAGGTAGACCTGGACGGGCTTGGTCAGACCGGCCGGGAAGGCGCTCTGCATGTCCTTCATGGCCTCCGCGGACTCGGTGTTCTCCGGGAAGCTGGACTGGAAGTCGTAGTCGGCCTTGAAACCGACCGCCCCGACCGCCAGGACGACCAGCAGCGCGCCGGAGACCAGCGCCACCAGCGCCGGGCGCCGCCCGACCATCCGGCCGAGACCGGAGGAGACCCGCGCCTTCGGCTGCTGCTTCCACGACTTGGACGGCCAGAAGACCGCCGGGCCCAGCAGCGACACGATCGCCGGGAACACCGTCAGCGACGTGATGCCCATGACCAGCACGCCGATGGCCAGCGACGGGCCCCACGCGGAGAAGATGCCGAACGAGGCCAGCATCAGCACCAGGAAGGTCACCGCGATGGCGGCCGCGGCCGAGGTGATGACCTCGCCGACCCGCTCCATCGCCACGATCATCGCGGTCTTCTTGTCGTCGCCGGCGCGCAGCCGCTCCCGGTAGCGGAACAGTACGAACAGGTAGTAGTCGGCGCCGATGCCGAACAGCACGATCGTCATGATGATCTGCAGGCTGTCGTCGCCGGTGAAGTCCAGCAGCCTGGACGCCGTCCCGATCAGGCCGGCGGCCATGGCCTCGGTCAGCATGATCACGATGATCGGCAGGATCGCCGCGATGGGCGCCCGGAAGATCACCAGGATCAGCCCGATGATCAGCACGAAGGTGCCGACGGTCACCAGGATGAACGAGGTGTTGAAGGAGTCCTCGTTGTCGGTGAACGTGGCGACGTCACCGCCGACGTTGGCGGTCAGCCCGGACCCCAGCACGCCCGGCAGGTCCTTGCGGATGTCCTTGACCGCGTCGCCCTGCTTGGTCGCCTCGTCCGGGGTCGTCCCCTTCATGGGGACGCTGATGAGCTGGATCTTCTTGTTGGGCGCCACCGTCTGCGGGCCGGTCGCGAACGCCTGCACCGTCGGGTACTTCTTGGCGGTCAGCGCCTGCGCGGCCTGCCCGATCTTCGCGGTGTCGGCCGCGGTGAGCTGCCCGCCGTCGGACCGCTTCACCACGATCAGCGTGGTGGCGTCGGCCTGCTGCGGGAAGGACTTCTGCGCCAGTTCGGCGGCCTGCACGGCCTCGTAGGAGGACGGCAGGAACTCGCTCTGGTCGGACTCGGTCTTCAGCGAGGGTGACAGGAAGACGATGGCGACCCAGGCCACCGCCCATGTCAGGAGCGTCAGCCAGGGGTGTCTGACCACCACGCGGGCCAGGCGTGCGAACATGCGGTTTCCTTCAATGGGGGAGAGCGGTACGCCGCGAGCCCGGGGCTCGCGAACTCGGGGCCGCCCGGCGTGCGGGGTCGCCGGAGCGGGATCAGTCAGTCATCTCTGGATACGGTTCAACGGTAGGGATCGGCCCGGCGAAAGTGGTCAACCCGGGAGCCGAAATCGGGGCTGATACCTACGGGGGACCACCTCCTCCCGAAGGAGTGGCGAGGGGCGGATAGCCTCGTGCTCATGGACGACGAGGTTCACCAGGGGTTCGAGACGCTGGCCATCCACGCCGGGCAGGAGCCCGACCCGGCCACGGGGGCGGTCGTGCCCCCGATCTACCAGGTCTCGACGTACAAGCAGGACGGCATCGGGGGGCTGCGCGGCGGCTACGAGTACTCCCGTTCGGCCAATCCGACGCGTACCGCACTGGAGGTATGCCTGGCCGAACTGGAGGGGGGAGCGCGGGGGCTGGCGTTCGCCTCCGGGCTGGCCGCCGAGGACGCCCTCCTGCGCACGGTGTGCGCGCCGGGCGACCACGTCGTCATCCCCGGTGACGCCTACGGCGGCACGTACCGGCTGTTCGCCAAGGTGTTCGAGCGCTGGGGGCTGGCGTACGATCCGGTGCCGCTCGGCGACGTGGCCGCGGTGCGCGCCGCCGTCCGTCCCGAAACGAAGATCATCTGGGTGGAGACGCCGACCAACCCGCTGCTCGGCGTGGCCGACATCGCCGCGCTGGCCGCCGTCGCGCACGAGGCGGGCGCCCTGCTGGTGGTCGACAACACCTTCGCCTCGCCCTACCTGCAGCGGCCGCTGGCGCTGGGCGCCGACGTGGTCGTCCACTCGACCACCAAGTACCTGGGCGGCCACTCCGACGTGGTCGGCGGCGCGCTGGTGGCGGCCGACGCCGACCTGGGGGAGCGCCTGGCGTTCCACCAGAACGCCATGGGCGCGGTGGCCGGGCCGTTCGACGCCTGGCTGACCCTGCGCGGCGTCAAGACGCTGGCGGTGCGGATGGACCGGCACTGCGCCAACGCCGCCGCTGTGGTCGACATGCTCACCGCGCACCCGGCCGTGAAGCAGGTGCTCTACCCGGGGCTGCCCGACCACCCGGGCCACGAGACCGCGGCCAAGCAGATGCGCGGCTTCGGCGGGATGGTGTCCTTCCGGATGGAGACGGAGGAGGCCGCCGTCCGGGTGTGCGAGCGGACGAAGCTGTTCACCCTCGGCGAGTCGCTGGGCGGGGTGGAGTCGCTGATCGAGCATCCGGCGCGGATGACCCACGCGTCGGTCGCCGGGTCGCCGCTGGAGGTCCCGGCCGACCTGGTGCGGCTGTCGGTCGGCATCGAGGACGCCGGCGACCTGCTGGCCGACCTGCGCCGCGCGCTCGGCTGACGTCATCGGCGAGATCATCGGCGACATCGTCGGCGGAGTCATCGGCGACGGCGTTGGCCCGGCGCGGACCGGGGACGCTCTATATGATGTGCGCACCAAGATCTCTTCAGGAAAGGGTCCGGGGTGCGCAAGGTATTGGTGAGCGGAGCGGCGTTCGCCGCCACCTGCATCGCGGCCGTCGCCGTGCCGGGCGGGGCCGCCCAGGCCACCGCGCCGACCCCGCCGCCCGGCGGTTCGGCGACGGCCGAGGCGACCGTCTCGCCGTCGTCGACGCCCTCGGCGCCGGAGCCGGACGCGTCGTCGGAGCCGTCCGGTCCGGCGGGCTCGTCGACGCCGTCGCAGGCCCCCGGTTCGCCGGGCGCGTCCGCTCCGGACACCGACACCGACTCGGTGACGTCGGCCCGGGCGGTGATGGTGACGCCCAGGCCGCCGCGCATGGTCACCTACGCCTACGGGTCCGCGCCGCGCCAGCGCCTCGACGCGTACTGGCGTCCGTCGCCGACCTCGTCATCGGCCGCGCGCGGGCAGGGCGCCCGGCAGGCCGAGAAGCCGCGTCCGGGCGTGCTGGTGCTGCACGGCGGTTACTGGCTCAGCGGTGACAAGAGCGGCTGGAAGTACTTCGCGCGCCGCCTCACCAACGAGGGCTTCGCGGTCTTCGCCGCCAACTACCGGCTGGCGGGCACCGCCGCCTGGCCCGCCCAGCGCGACGACGCCGAGGCCGCGCTCGACTACGTCAAGCGCAACGCCAAGCGCTGGAACGTCGACCCGGACCGGATCGTGGTGATCGGCTCGTCGGCCGGCGGGCTGCTGGCCACCCAGCTCGGCGCCTACGGCCAGGGCGCCCAGCGCGTCCGCGGGGTGGTCGCGCTGTCGCCGGTCAACACCCCGTACCTGGCCTACCAGGTCGGCGCCGAGCTGACCGCCACCCCCGGCCAGCGCAAGCTGCGCCGTGCCGTGGTCACGCTGCTGGGCTGCCGTCCCGGCCCCGAGAACGCCACCTGCTGGACGAAGGTCGACGACGCCAGCTCGGCCACCCACGCCTCGGCGGGCGACGCCCCGATGCTGCTCATGCACGGCACCACCGAGTTCGTCCCGCGCACGCAGAGCACCGGCCTGGCCGGGGCGCTCAACCGCGCCGGCGTGCCCGCCACGGTCACCACGGTGCCGGGCAGCATGCACGGGCCCGCGCTGATGGACAACCCGAGCGTCTACCCCCGGATCCTGTCCTTCCTCAAGGCCCGCACCCGCTGACCCGAGGCGGTAGCCGCTGACCCGAGGCAGTAGCCGCTGACCTGAGGCCGTAGCCGTTGAGCCCCGCCGAGCCCGGCGGGGCTCAACGCGCTAGGAGTACCAGATCATCAGGACGAGGATCACCAGCCAGATCACGGCCACCACGCCGGAGATCGCGGCGATGCGGCCGCGCTCCACCTGCGCGACGTCCTCGAACGTCGCGGCGGCGGCCGCCGGCCGGGCGGGTTCCTGCTCGCCCTCGGCCGCGGCGGGCTCCTTTCCGGCGGGCGCCGGTCCCGGCTGCGCCGCCTCGACGGGACGCGCCGCCTCCGCCGCCGCGAGCTCCAGCGCGTGCGCCGCCTTGCGCTGGTCGCGTTCGACGAGCACCAGCAGGGCCAGCGCCACCACGAACAGGGTCATGGACGCCGACAGCCACATCTGGTTGAACCGGCCCTTGGCCAGGAACAGCCCGAAGAGGAAGATCCCCAGGGTGCCCAGCCCGTAGATCCGCGTGACCCGGGTGAGGTAGCGCAGCACCACCACGTTGCCCTTGCGGATGTAGCGCGGGCTGGCCATGGTGGCGGCCGTCAGCGGCCCCAGCGTGAAGATCGCGAACCCGATGTGCAGGAAGAGCAGCAGCCGGTCGGTGGTCGACATAGAACCGACCCTAACGCTCGGCGACCGCGGCGGAGCGCCGGAGGAGCGAGGATTGCCCGATCGCTTGACGGGGGTTTGGGGGTCGCCCCCCAAACGATTACGCCCTTCAGCGGCGGCCGCGGCGCACCCGGAGGTAGTCGCTGACGACGTACTCGCCGAGCCGTTCGGCGTCGGGCGCGAACACCCGGCCGCCGTTTCGCCGGGCCACCTCCTCCACGAACGACACCAGGCGGCGGTCCTCGGCCAGCATGAACACGTTGAGGCAGGCGCCGCGCCGGGTCATCTTGTCGACCTCGGCCAGCGTCAGCACGAGGGTCTCGGGGGACGGCGGGTAGTCGAACAGGGACCGGCCGTCGGGGCGCAGGTGGGCGGTGGGCTCCCCGTCGGTGACCACCAGCACGATCGGCTCGAAGTCGGGGTGCCGGTCCAGGTGCCGGCCCGCGATCATCAGCGCGTGGTGCAGGTTGGTGCCCTGCACCATGTCCCAGTCCAGCCCGGCCATCTCGGTGGGATGCAGTACCCGGGCGTAGTTGGAGAACCCGATGATCTGGATGGCGTCCTGCGGGTACTTGCTGGTCACCAGGGTGTGCAGGGCCAGGGTGGTCTGCTTGGCCGCCGCCCAGGTGCCGCGCAGCACCATCGAGTACGACAGGTCGACCAGCAGGCACACGGCCGCGGCGGTGCGGCGTTCGGTCTCCTGCACCTCGAAGTCGTCGACGTCCAGTTTGACGCTGTTCAGCCGCACGCCGCCGCCCGCGCCGGGGCCCTCCATGGCGTTGCGGCGGATCGCGTTGCTCACCGTGCGGACGACGTCGAGGGGCTGCTCGTCGCCGAACCGCCAGGCCCGGCTGGAGCCGGTCAGCTCCCCGGCCTGCCCGGCGTCGCGCTGGTCGTGGTCGCCCTGCCGGCCGGAGGTGAGCTGGGCGAACACCCGGCGCAGCGCCGTCTCGCCGAGCCGCCGCACGGCCTTGGGCGTCAGTTCCAGGCCGCCGCGGCGGCGCTGCAGGTAGCCCTGGCGCTCCAGCTCGGCCTCGATGCGGCGCAGCTGCGCCAGGTCGTCGACGGCCTGGCGGCCCAGCGCGCGGCGCACCGCCTCCTCGTCGATGTCGTCCAGGCGCGCGCCCGGGTAGTCCTGGGCGAGCGCGGCCTCCAGGTCGGCCAGGTCGGCCAGCTCGGCGAGCGCGGTGGTGGCGTCGCCCATGCCGAGCGGGTCCTGCCCGGTCATCTGCTCCTGCCCGCCCCAGGCCAGGTCGGGACGGCGGGCGCGCAGCGCGTCGGTCAGCCGGGTCATCTCCATGGCCAGGCCCGCGTCCTGCATGACCTGGTCCATCAGCCCGGCCAGCTCGGCGCGCTGCTCGGGCGTCAGCGAGTCCAGCAGGCGCTCCATGGCGGCCGCGCGGCGGGCCAGGGAGTCGACCAGTTCCTCCAGATTCTCCGGGTTCTCGGGAAAGAAGTCCCCGTACTCCTGCATGAACCGGTCGAAGTCGGCCTGGGTGTGCTCGCCGCGGGCGTCCTTGTCGAGCATGTCGTTCAGCGCGGCCATCATGTCCTTGACGCGCCGCATCGCCTGGGGGTCCTGGCTGCTGAGGGCCTGCTTCATGCCCTGGAAGCGGGCGTCCAGCACCTCGCGCCGCAGCAGGTCCTTGATCTGCTCGTAGGTGGCGCGGGCCGCGTCGGACCGCCAGTCGTAGTCGGCCAGGCGCCGCACCGCCTGGGACGCGTCGGACGGCAGCGCGTCCAGTTCGGCCTCGCGCAGCCGGGCCTCGTCGCTCGGGTCGGGGAACAGCTCGGCCCGCTCCTGCCCGATCGCGGTGTCCAGCAGTGAGCGCACCTGTTCCAGCGTCCCGTCCAGGCGGCCGCGGTCGCGCAGCTCGCGGCGGCGGCGCCGCACCTCGCGCAGCAGGTCGTCCAGCCCGCGGCGGCCCTGCGCGCCGGGCAGGCCCCGGCGCAGCAGCTCGCGCAGCGCCTCCTCGGGGCGGGTCCCCTCCAGCACCGAGTCGCCCATCGCGTCCAGCGCGGCCCGCACGTCGTACGGCGGGGCCAGCGGGTCGGGCCCGCCCTCATAGGCCCCGTACCGGTAACGGCTCATCGAACCCCCAGGCTCTTGGGGACGGTCATGTGCGACTCGGGAAGGTCATGTGCGGTACGTGGCGGTGCCGTCGCCGCGTCCGGCCGCGGTGTCCTTGGAGAGCCGGCGGGTCAGGAACAGCCCCTCCAGGGCGAACTCCAGCGCCGCCGCGGCCTGCCCCGGCGACTCCCCGGTCATGTCCAGCCGTTCCATGATCTTGGCCAGGCCGGGGACGTGGCCGATGCGGCGCAGCAGCTCGGTGGCGGGCACCAGCTCGCCGGACTCCACGCTCTCGCCGGAGTCGAACTTGTCCAGCAGTCCGGACAGGTCGGCCCCGCCGAGGGTGCGGCGGTAGGTCTCGGCGATCGCCCGGCGCAGCAGGTGCTCCAGCACCTCCTGCTCGCGGCCCTCCTCGCTGACCTCGAACTCCACCTTGCCCATCAGCGACGGGACGACGGCGGGCAGGTCGCAGACCCGGGCCACGGCGTGCTCCTCGCCGGTCAGCGCGGCGCGGCGCACCGCCCCGGCGGCCACGGTCTCCGCGCCCGCCAGCGCGAACCGCGCCGACACCCCGGAACGGGCGTCCACCGCGGTCGACTCGCGCACCAGGCGGGTGAACCGGGCCACGATCTCCAGCAGGTGGGCCGGGACCTCGGCGGGCAGGTCGGCCGCCGCCTTGGTCAGCGGGGAGCCGTCGCCGGCGAAGAAGTCGAACTCGGCCTCCTGGCGGATGAGGTCCAGCTCGTCGTCCAGCTCCAGCGGGTAGTGGGTGCGGATCTCGGCGCCGAACCGGTCCTTCAGCGGCGTGATGATGCGGCCGCGGTTGGTGTAGTCCTCGGGGTTGGCGCTGGCCACCAGCAGCACGTCCAGCGGCAGCCGCAGCGCGTAGCCGCGGACCTGCACGTCGCGCTCCTCCAGCACGTTCAGCAGCGACACCTGGATGCGCTCGGCCAGGTCGGGCAGCTCGTTGATGCAGAAGACGCCCCGGTTGGTGCGCGGCACCAGGCCGAAGTGGACGGTCTCGGGGTCGCCCAGCGTGCGGCCCTCGGCCACCTTGATCGGGTCGACGTCGCCGATCAGGTCGCCGACGCCGGTGTCGGGGGTGGCCAGCTTCTCACCGTACCGCTCGTCGCGGTGCTTCCAGGTGACCGGCAGGTCGTCGCCCAGGTCGTCGGCCAGGCGGCGGCAGCGCACGCAGACCGGCGCGTACGGGTGGTCGTTGATCTCACAACCGGCGACGATCGGGGTCCACTCGTCCAGCAGGCCCGCGATGGTCCGGATCAGCCGCGTCTTGCCCTGGCCGCGCTCGCCCAGCAGCACCATGTCGTGCCCGGCGAGCAGGGCCCGCTCCACATGCGGCAGCACGGTGTCGTCGAACCCGACGATGCCCGGGAAGCGTGGTTCGCCCGCTTTCAGGCGGGCGAGCAGGTTGTGACGGATCTCGGCCTTCACCGACCGGTGGACATGGCCGCTCTCGCGCAGCCCGCCCCGCGTGGTCTCTGGAGGTGTGGATGGACGCACGCGATCGACACTACGTCGCGGACGCGGGCGGTCGCACCCCCGGAGGCGGGGTTTGGGTCCGCGGGCGGGCACGGGGGAGACTGGAAATGGTGAACGCACGACGGTGCGGGAACCCCCACGGTATGGGAACGCGGGACGCCGCGGACGAGGGAGGGGGCGCCGATGACGCGATTCGGTGACGGACTGGCCCTGGGCCCCGACCTGTCGGCCGCCGCCGAGTCGGCGGTCGAGCAGGCGATCGCGCCGCTGGACGGCAGCCCGGACCTTTTGTGCCTGTTCGTGTCCGGGCCGGACCCGAGCGAGGTGGAGGAGGCGGCGCGCCGGGCGATGCGCGGGGCGGGCGCCCGCGTCGTCGTGGGCTGCAGCGCCTCCGGGGTGATCGGCGGCGGCCGCGGGGTGGAGGACGAGAGGGCGGCCAGCGCGTGGGCGGCCGAGCTGCCCGGGGCGCGGCTGGAGCCGTTCCGGCTGGAGACCCTCAAGGCCGAGGACCGGCTCGTCGTGGTCGGCATGCCCGAGACCCGCGACGACGACGTGGTGGGCATGCTGCTGACCGACCCGTACACCTTCCCGGTGGACGCCTTCGTGGAGCGTTCGGCGGAGGCGCTGCCCGGCCTGCCGCTGGTCGGCGGCATGGCCGACGGCGGCGGACGCGGCGCCACCCGGCTGTTCCTCAACGGCGAGGTGCACGACTCGGGCGCGGTCGGGCTGGTGCTCGGCGGGCCGGTGGCCGCGGCCACCGTGGTCAGCCAGGGCGCCCGGCCGATCGGCCCCGACATGGTGGTCACCCGGGCCGACGACAACCTGGTGTACGAGCTGGCGGGCACCCCGGCGCTGGACAAGCTGGAGCAGATCGTGCTGGGCCTGCCCGAGGAGGAGCAGGAGCTGGCCGGGCGCGGCCTGCTGATCGGCCTGGCCATGGATGAGTACGCCGACGTGCACGAGTACGGCGACTTCCTGGTGCGCGGGGTGGTGGGCGCCGACACCGACAGCGGCGCCATCGCCATCGGCGACGTGGTGGAGGTCGGCCGCACCGTGCGGTTCCAGGTGCGCGACGCCGGAGCCGCCGACCAGGACCTGGCCGACCTGCTGGAGCGCTTTGACCTGACCCCGGTGGAGGGGGCGCTGCTGTTCTCCTGCAACGGGCGCGGCCGGGCCATGTTCCCCGACTCCGACCACGACGCCAAGATGCTGACCCGCGCGTTCGGGCCCGCGGGCGTCGGCGGTTTCTTCGCCGCCGGGGAGATCGGCCCCGTCGCCGGGCGCAACCACGTGCACGGGTTCACCGCGTCCATCCTGGCCTTCGGCCCGGCCGAGGCCGATGACTGAGCCGGTGGTCCTGGCCGTCGACATCGGCGGCACGAAGATCGCCGCGGCGGTGGTGGACGGCGACGGCCGGATCGTCGCGGAGGGCAGGACGCCCACGCTCGCCCAGGAGACCCCCGAGGTGCTGTGGAAGGCGCTGACGGACCTTCTGGACGAGGTGCACGCCGACGCGGGCCGCCCGTCCCCGGCCGGGGTCGGCGTGGGCTGCAGCGGACCGATGACCTGGCCGGACGCCGAGGTGTCGCCGCTGAACATCCCGGCCTGGCGCGGGTTTCCGCTGCGGCGGCGGCTCAGCGAGCGCTACCCGGGCCTGCCGGTGCGGGTGCACAACGACGCGGTGTGCGTCGCCGTCGGCGAGCACTGGCGGGGCGCCGGACGCGGCCACGGCAACGTCCTGGGCATGGTGGTGTCCACCGGCGTCGGCGGCGGGCTGGTGCTCGGCGGCCGCCTGGCGGACGGGGCGTCCGGCAACGCCGGGCACGTCGGGCACATCGTCGTCGAGCCCGGCGGCCCGCCGTGCCCGTGCGGGGGACGCGGCTGCCTGGAGGCCGTGGCCAGCGGACCGTCCCTGCTCCGCTGGGCCCGGGGCGAGGGCTGGCGCCCGGACGACCCCGACGCCACCGGCGCCGACCTGGCCGCCGACGCCCTCGCCGGGCATCGTCTCGCCCGGGAGGCCGTGCGGCGCGCGGGCCGCGCGGTGGGTGTCGCGCTGGCGTCCGCCACCCACCTGTGCGACCTGGACACGGCGGTGATCGGCGGCGGGGTGTCGCAGGTCGGCGCGCCGCTGTTCGACGCGGTGCGCGAGGCGCTGGACGTCCACGCCCGCATGGACTTCGCGCGGCGCCTGCGGGTCGTCCCGACCGCACTCGGCCAGTCCTCCGGCCTGATCGGCGCCGCCGCCCTCGTGCTCGCCGGCGACCGCTACTGGACGGCTGGCTGACCCTCCGCAGGGCCGGGCCCCACCGGCGGCCGCCGGCGGCGGCGCGCGGCACGGTCCGCGTGGGAGGATCAAGGACATGGCCCTCGTCTCCGTCGACGACGTCCGCGCGGCGCGTGAGCTGCTGCGCGAGGTGATCGCGCCGACGCCGCTCGTCCACTCCCGGGTGCTGTCCGAGCTGATCGGCGGCCCGGTCTACCTCAAGTGCGAGAACCTGCAGCGCACCGGCTCGTTCAAGATCCGCGGCGCGTACGTGCGGATCGCCCGGCTCAGCGACGCCGAGCGGGCCCGCGGGGTCGTCGCGGCCAGCGCGGGCAACCACGCCCAGGGCGTGGCGCTGGCGGCCAGCATGCTCGGCGCCAAGGCCACGGTGTTCATGCCGGAGGGCGCGCCGCTGCCCAAGGTCGCCGCGACCCGCGGGTACGGCGCCGACGTGGTGTTCCCCGGACCGACCGTGGACGACTGCCTGGTCGCCGCGCAGCGCCACGCCGAGGAGCACGGCGCGGTGCTCATCCACCCCTTCGACCACCCGGACGTGGTGGCCGGGCAGGGCACGATCGGACTGGAGATCCTCGACCAGCTCCCGGACGTGCGCACCGTCGTCGGCGCGGTCGGCGGGGGCGGGCTGATGTCGGGCGTGGCCGTGGCGCTCAAGGGCGCGGTCGAGGAGAGCGGCGGCCCGGACATCAAGGTCGTCGGCGCGCAGGCCAAGCGGGCGGCGGCGTTCCCCGCGTCGCTGGCGGCGGGACGGCCCGTCCGGGTGGAGGTGCAGCCCACCATGGCCGACGGCATCTCCGTCGGCCGCCCCGGCGACCTCACCTACGACCTGGTGACCGAGCTGCTGGACGCGGTCGTCACCGTCACCGAGGAGTCGATCTCCCAGGCGCTGCTGCTGTGCCTCGAACGCGCCAAGCAGGTGGTGGAACCGGCGGGCGCGGCGGGCGTGGCGGCGCTGCTGGAGCACTCCTACGCCGTGCGGACCCCGGTGGCGGTGCTGCTGTCGGGCGGCAACATCGACCCGCTGCTGCTGTCGAAGGTGCTGCGGCACGGCCTGGCCGGGGCGGGCCGCTACCTGGTCGTGCGGTGCCGTCTCAACGACCGTCCCGGCGCCCTGGTCACGCTGCTCGGCGAGCTGGCCGAGCTGGGCGTCAACGTGCTGGACGTCATGCACGAACGGGTCGCGGCCCGCCTGCACGTCGAGGAGGCCGAGGTGCTCATGCACCTGGAGACGCGCGGCGCCGACCACTGCGAGGAGGTGCTGACCCGGCTGCGGGAGAAGGGGTACACCCTCGTCCAGACGTGAGCCGGGCCCGGGGCGGCGCGCCCCGGGCCCGGCTCGGCAGTCTCACGGCGTCGTCGGGGTCATCTCACAGGGCGGGCTTGCCGGAGGTGTAGACCCACTTGTCGAACAGGTCGTCGAGCTGCCTGCCGGAGACCTTCTCCGCGAACGCGATGAAGTCCCGGGTGGAGACGTTGCCGTCCTTGTTGACCGTCGGCCACAGCTTGACGAGCTTGAAGAACGCCTGGTCGCCGATGGTCTTGCGGAGCATGTGCAGGGTCATCGCGCCCCGGTCGTAGACCGTGGAGTGGAAGATGTTGTCGCGGCCGGGGTCGGCCGTGACCGGCTTCCACAGGTCGTCGTCGGCGGGCGTGGCGTACACCTCGTCGAAGCTCTGCTGCGCGGTCTTGCCGGTGTACTTCTCGAAGTACAGCCACTCGGAGTAGGTGGCGAAGCCCTCGTTGAGCCAGATGTCGGCCCACCGCTCGGGCGTCACGCTGTCGCCGAACCACTGGTGGGCCAGTTCGTGGACGGTCAGGTCCGGCCGCGGGATGGTGCCCGGCCGCCGGCCCAGGTCGTACACCGGGCGGCCCTGGGTCTCCAGCGCGTACCCGACCCCGGCCTTGACCACGATGCCGCCGGTGGAGGAGAACGGGTAGCGGCCGTAGTTGCCGGCCAGCCACTCCTGGAACTCGGCGGTCTGGTCGTGGAAGTCCTTGGCCAACCGGGCGGAGATGCCGAGGCGGGCGTCGGTGGCGGTGATGTTGGGCACGCCCCGCGCGGTCCGGCCGGTGACCACGTCGTACTTCCCGATCGCGATCATGCTGAGTTCGCTGGCCATGGGCTTGTTCATCACCCAGCGGGTGGTGGTCTGGGCGCCCCTGGTCCAGCGGCCCGCCGGGTCGCCGTTGGCGAGCGTGGTCAGGTCCTTCGGCGCGGTCAGCGTGAAGGTGTAGGTGGCCTTGTCGGACGGGGCGTCGTTGACCGGGTAGACGGTCGCGGCGCCGATCGGCTGGTTGAGCATGACCGCGCCGTCGTCGGTCGGGATCCAGCCGGAGCGGCCCAGCGCCGGGTCGTCCACGCCCTCGGGGACGCCCGAGTACGCCACGCTGACGGTGAAGCCGTTGCCCTTGCGCAGGCCCTTGGCCGGGGTGATCTCCAGTTCCTGGGCGCCGGTGCGCTTGTAGGCGGCCTTCTTGCCGTTCACCGTCAGCGCCGAGATCTTCAGCGGTCCCTGGAAGTCGAGGTTGAACCGCGACAGGTGCTGGGTGGCCCGCGCCTTGATCGTGGTGACCGCCGAGATGCCCTTGGACGCCGGGTCGTAGGTCAGCGCGACGTCGTAGTGGGCGGCGTCGTAGCCGCCGTTGCCCATGTCGGGGAAGTAGGGGTCGCCCGCGCCCGGCGCGCCGGGCGTGTACCGCACGGGGGCCGCGCCCGCGGGCGCGGCCGTCACCATCAGGCTCGCGGCGACGCCGAGCGCCACCGCGGCCACCGCTCGGGGAGATCTGCTCATCGACTCGTCCTCAGCTCATCAGACAACGCCCCTCAAGCTGTCAGCGGCATCTGTGCAGTACAAGCTCGATTTGGTATCGAATTCGTTGGGGTCGCCCACCCTTGCGGGAGCCGTCAGCCGGCGGCGCCGCGCAGGGCGGCGACGAACAGGCGGGTGATCTCGCGGGTGTCGTCGGCGCGCCAGGCCACGGCCAGCTCGGCGGGCGCCAGGCCGCGCACGGGCCGGCAGACCACGCCGGGCCGCTGGTAGAGGCGGGTGTTGCCCTCGGCGAGCAGGACGACGCCCAGGCCGGACGACACCGCCTCGAACACCTCGTCCGGGGCGGTGGCCTCGGCGCCGATCCGCGGCGGACGGCCCCCGCGCGCGTCGAGCGCCAGCCAGAAGTCGCGCAGCGGACCGGCCGTGGCGGGCAGCGCGATGAACGGCTCGTCCAGCAGGTCGGCGAAGTCGATCTCGGCGCGGGCGGCCAGCGGATGGTCGTCGGGCAGCGCCACGTGGCGGCGTTCGCCGACCAGGGTGTGGGTGCGGACGCCGGCGGCGGGCACCGGCAGCCACACGAACGCCACGTCGCTGGAGGCGTCGGCCAGCCCGGCGGTGGGATCGTCCCAGCCGACCAGCCGCAGCGAGACCGTCCAGTCGGGCGCCAGCTCGCGGAACCGGCGCAGGGCGTGGCGCTGCGGATCGCGGCCGACGGCCGTCTGCATGCCGACGACCAGGGTGCGGGGGCGGTCGAGCGCGCGGGTCTCGGCGTAGGCGCGGTCCCAGGTGCCCAGGACGTCGCGGACGGCCGGCAGCAGCGCCGCGCCCTGCGGCGTCAGCGCGATCTCGCGGCCGCGCCGTTCGAACAGCTCGAAGCCCAGCCGCCGCTCCAGGGCCCGGATCTGCTTGGACAGCGCCGGCTGCGAGACGAACAGCCGGGCGGCGGCGCGGGTGAAGTTCAGCTCGTCGGCGATGGCCGCGAAGTAGCGCAGCTCCCGGAGATGGGCATCCATTACTTCTGGTTATACCGCTATGTCTTGGACGTTCGGACCGTCCGGACGGCAGCGTGGAGGCATGAACGAGCTTCCTTCGCGCGGGCTGGGACGCCTGCGGGTGCCCGCGATCGGATACGGCGCGATGGTGCTGTCGCCCGGCATGTACGGCGAGGTCGACGAGGACCGGGCGCTGGCCGCGCTGCGCCACGCGCTCGACGGCGGCGCCACGTTCGTCGACACCAGCGACGGCTACGGCGAGGACGGCCACAACGAGCGGCTCGTGGGCAAGGCGATCAAGGGCCGCCGCGACGAGGTCGTGGTGGCCACCAAGTTCGGGTTCCGCGTCCCCGACGGCGCCGAGCCGCACCGGTTCCCCGTGGGGTTCGAGTTCGGCGAGCTGGCCGTCAACGCCGAGCCCCGGTACGTGCGCGGGTACGCCGAGGCCAGCCTGCGCAACCTGGACGTCGACGTGATCGACCTGTACTACCCGCACTTCCCCGACCCGAAGGTGCCGATCGAGGACACCGTCGGCGCGGTCGCCGAACTGGTGGACGACGGGCTCGTCCGGTACCTGGGGCTGTCCAACGTCACGGCCGAGCAGCTGCGGCGGGCCCACGCGGTGCATCCCGTGCAGGCAGTGCAGACCGAGTGGTCGATGTGGCGGCCGGCGGACCCCGACCTGCTGGCGGCCGCACGCGAGCTCGGGGTGGGGGTGGTGGCGTGGAGCCCGCTCGGCGCCGGGTTCCTGACCGGCACCGTCCAGCGGGTCGGCGACGGCGACTTCCGCCGCAACAACCCCCGGTTCGGCGACGCCAACCTCGCCGCCAACAACGACGCCTACGTGGCCGTGCGCGGCATCGCCGCCGACCTCGGCATCACCCCCGGGCAGCTGGCGCTGGCGTGGCTGCTGCACCAGGGGCAGGACGTGGTGCCGATCCCCGGCAGCCGCACACCCGCGCACATCGAGGAGAACCTGCAGGCCGCCCACATCGACCTGCACGCCGACACGCTCGCGCAACTGGACGCCGCGCTGGCACGGGCCACACCGGCCGGCGGCACCCTGCTGCAGAACGGCGGCCGATGACCGGCCGGCGGATTACCGCGGCGGCGTTCGCGCTGGTCACCACGCTGACGCTCGCCGGATGCGGGGGAGACGAGGACCCTTCGGCCGCCGCGCCCACGACATCTGCGGGGGCGTCGTCGGCAGGGCGGCCGCCGGCCTCGGCCCCGGCCTCGGTCGACGGGGTCGATGCCGCCGCGCGGGCGTACGTGGACGCGGTCAACCGCCGGGACCTGGACGCGCTGGTGAATGCGTTCGCCGGCGACGGCGCGGTGGTCGACGTGTCCCGGACGATCAGTGGCCGCGACGCCATCCGCGCCTGGGCGCGCGACGAGGTGATCGGCGGCAGCCTGCGGGTCCTGTCGATCGCCGAACGGCGGGACGACGGGCAGAAGCTGCTGGTGCACTGGGCGCCGTCCGGGTCACAGGGCTGGCGGGCGCACTACGACTTCACCGTGTCCGGCGGCAAGATCCGTACCGCCGACCTGCAGTACGCCTGAGGTCGCGCGCAACCGCCGCGACAGGGTTCACGGGCGGCGGGGCACCGGCGGCCCGGAGGCGGCTCCAGCGGCGGCGGGGTCACCAGCGGCGAGGCTTGCCCTTGCCGTACAGCCAGGTGCGGAACAGGCCGTCCAGGTCGCGGCCGGAGATCCGCTCGGACAGCCGGACGAACTCGGGCGTGGCGGCGCTGCCGTCGCGGTGGGTGCGCGCCCACTCGCGCAGGATCGCGAAGAACGCCCGGTCGCCGACCCGCCTGCGCAGCGCGTGCAGGCACATCGCGCCCCGCGTGTAGACCGAGAACCCGAACATGTCGTTGCGGCCGGGAACGCCGGGCGGCGGGCGGAAGACCGAGGAGTCGCCGGGCAGCCGGTAGTACCGCCGGAACACCTTCTCGGCGGTGTTGCGGTGGCGCCCGCCCCGTCCGCCCCGTTCCCGCCACAGCCACTCGGCGTAGGTGGCGAAGCCCTCGTTCAGCCAGATGTCCCGCCAGTTGCGCAGGCTGACGCTGTTGCCGAACCACTGGTGCGCCAGCTCGTGGACGATGAACTCGTCGCTCGGCACGAACCCGGCGTAGACCGGGCGCTCCTGGGTCTCCAGCGCGTAGTCCAGCTCCGGGTCGTCCACGACGCCGCCCGCGGTGGCGAACGGGTAGGGGCCGAACATCTTCTCCGCCCAGCGCACCGCCTTGATCGTGGTGCGGTGCACGCGGTCCGCCGACCTGCGGAACCTCGGGTCGACGGCCGTGATCACCGGGATGCGGCCCGCCTTGCCGTGCCGCATCCGGAACCGCCCGATCGCCACCGTCGCCAGGTAGCTGGCCATGGGGGAGTCCTCGGCCCACTCGTAGGTGGTCCTGCCGCCCCGGCGGACGACGCGGCCGGGTCTGCCGTTGGCGACCGCGCGCAGGCCCTTGGGCACGGTGATCCGGAACGAGTAGGTCGCCTTGTCGCTGGGATGGTCGTTGACCGGCAGCCAGGTCGGCGCGCCGTCCGGCTGGGACAGCACGACCGCGCCGTCCCGGGTCGGTATCCACCCGTACGTGCCGAGGGGGCCGTCCGGCATCGGACCGGGACGTCCGGCGTAACGCACCACCGTGGTGAACACCTGCCCCGAGGAGATCGACCTGGCCGGAGTGATCGTCAGTTCCTGGCCGTCGCGCTGGTGCCGGGCGGGTCTGCCTTCGACCGTGACCGAGGAGATGGCCGGGCCGCGGTAGTCCAGGCTGAACGCCGACAGCGACTGGGCCGCCCGGGCGTTGACGGTGACGGTGGCGTCGATATCGCCCTTCGTTCCGGGGTAGCCGAGGTCGACGTCGTAGTGCTGGACGTCGTAGCCGCCGTTGCCCGCGTTGGGGAAATACGGGTCGCCGATGCCCGGGCCGCCGATCGTGCCGTAGTCGGCGGGATCCTCCTCGGGAACGGCGGACGCGTCCCCGCCGCCCGAGGTCACCAGCAGGACGGCCACGGTCGCCGCCGCGGTCGCGCGCACCCAAGCCTCGTTCATCGACGCCACTGTGCGCGGCGGGACGGCACGGCGCCGCGCGGACGCGCCGGAGGTTCCCCACTGCTTGCCGCCGGTTGGTCACCGTTTGACGATCACGCCCCGGCCGGTCCGCGGACGCGGCGGGTGGTCAGCGGCCGGGACGGCCCCGCTTGTACAGCCAGTCGTCGAACAGCGAGCCGAGCTTCTGCCCCGACACCCGTTCGGCCACCTCGATGAACTGCTCGGTGGTGCCCGAGGAGTGCCGCCGCTCCCTGGTCCAGGTCTGCAGGATCTGGAAGAACTTGGCGTCGCCGACCTTCGTGCGCAGCGCGTGCAGGGTCATGCCGCCCCGGTCGTACACCGAACGGGCGAACATCTGCGAGCGGCCGGGGTTGCCCGGCGGCACGTCCCACAGCTCACGGTTGCCGCGGTCGGCGTACAGCTCGTCGAACCGGGCCTGGACGGACTGCCCGCCCGCCTTCTCGGCCCACATCCACTCCGCGTAGGTCGCGAAGCCCTCGTTCAGCCAGATGTCCTTCCAGCGCGTCACGCTGACGCTGTCGCCGAACCACTGGTGCGCCAGCTCGTGCGCCAGCAGCGTGTCGTCGATGCCGTACGCCCCGTACACCGGACGGGTCTGCGTCTCCAGCGCGAACCCGACCTGGGCGTTGTCCACGATGCCGCCGGTGGAGGAGAACGGGTACGGGCCGAACCGCCGCGCCAGCTCGTCGGTGATCTGGGCGTTCTTGGCGTGGAAGACGTCCAGGTCGGCGCCCGGCACCGTCGGGTCGACGGCGGAGATGTTGGTCACCCCGCCGGGCGTGCGGCTCGTCGTGACCCCGAACCGGCCCACGGTGACCGTGGCCAGGTACGTGGCCATCGGCTCCTTCACCCGCCACTTCGTCGTCGACGACCGCCGCGCGGAGATCGGCGTGACCGCCGGGCTCTGCTCCGCGCCGGGGCCGCCGGGCGCGCCGGGGTCGCCAGGGGCGCCGGGGGCATCGGGCGCTCCGGGGGCTTCGGGGGCTTCGGGGGCGCCGCCCCCGGCGTCGTTCAGCGGGGTGGCCGGCTCGCCGTTGGCGATGGCGGTCAGCCCGTCCGGGACGGTGATCTCGAAGTCGAACGTGGCCTTGTCGCTGGGATGGTCGTTGCTGGGGAACCAGGTGTGCGCGCCGCTCGGCTGGCAGGCCACGAACACCCCGTCGGGGGTGCGGATCCACCCGTAGCGGCCCAGGATCGGGTCGTTCACCGGGCGCGGCGTCCCGGAGTAGCGCACCGCCACGGTGAACCGGGCGCCCTTCTCCACCGGCTTGGCCGGGGAGACGGTCAGCTCCTCGCCGTCCTGCCGCTGCCGCGCCGCCGCGCCGTCCACCGTCACCTGCGACACCCGCAGGCCGGTCAGGTCCAGATTGAACGAGGGCAGCCGCTGCGTGGCGGTGGCGGTGATCTCGGCGGTGCCGTCCAGCTCCTCGGCGCCGCCCGGCGTGATGGCCAGCTTGAGGCCGTAGTGCTGGACGTCGTACCCGGCGTTGCCGTCACCGGGCACGTAGGGGTCGCCGATGGTGTCCTGCCCGGGGCGGGCGGCCGCCCCCTGCGAGGGCTCGGCCGGCAGGCCCGTGTCACGGTCGCCGTTGGGCAACTGGCAGGCCGCCAGCGTGCCGGCGAGCGCCAGCGCGGTCAGGCCCGCGACACCGCGCGAGGCGGTCCGGGAGCCACGGGGGCGGGCAGGCCTGAGCGGATTTCCGGCGGTAGGCACGGTGCCCAGCCTGCCCGCCGCCGGGCAGACTGGGCAAATCCGCAGTAAAAAGATCTACCGGCGGGGGCGTCAGCGCCGGGCGTAGGGGTTGGGCGTGCCGGGACGCGCCTTGACCACGACCGTCCCGGCGACCTTGTCGTGCAGAGCCTGCCTGCGCTCGTCCCACAGGATCCACGCCACGTCGACGATGCCGATGCAGCCGCACAGGCCGCCCAGGACGCTGTAGAACGCCGACCGCCCCGCGGCCTGGCCGACGTTGATCGCGCCACCGGTGTCGGCCCGCACCACCCGGATCCTCAGCAGCATCTTGCCGAGCGTCTGCCCGAACCGCAGGTGCATCAGCCAGTAGTAGAGGAAGGCGAGCACGAGGTAGGCCACGTTCGCGGCCAGCTGCCCGCGGTCGACCATCGGGGCGTTCGGGGACGGGCCGGTCATCTGCCGCCAGTCCACCAGCGGCAGCAGGATCGGCAGCATCACGACGCTGAGCAGAAGGGAGTCGACGACGGCCGCGCCGAGCCGCGCCCAGCGGCGGGCCAGCTCGGCGGCGGGCCCGGCCGGGCCGTAGCCGCCGTAGGACGGGGGCATGCCGTACTGGGGGACACCGCCGTGCGGGCCCTGACCGCCGTAGGGGCCGGGATACGGGGGCGGCTGTTCGCCGGGCTGCCGGTCGGGCCGGGGCTGCCGGGACGGTGGTGGCTGGGCGCCGGACTCGCCGGGCGCGCGCCACGGCTCGTCCTCCGGCCGTTCCCCGGGCGTGGGGTCGTGCGGCGGTTGCGTCATGCCGTCAAGGTGGGCTCGCGCCACCGCCGCCCGGACCTCACCACGCCCGGGACCGGCGAATGTTTACCGACCGCTGATCGCCCGTTGCCGCCGTGTCAGCCGCCCGGCGGGCGGCCGGCACGGGCCGGGGCGGTCCGGCTCACAGGTTGCCGCGGCGGGCCTGCTCGCGTTCGATCGCCTCGAACAGGGCCTTGAAGTTGCCCTTGCCGAAGCCCAGGGAGCCGTGCCGCTCGATGAGCTCGAAGAACACCGTGGGACGGTCCTGCACCGGCTTGGTGAAGATCTGCAGCAGGTAGCCGTCCTCGTCGCGGTCCACCAGGATGCGGCGCTTCTGCAGCTCCTCGACCGGGACCCGCACCGAGCCGATGCGCGCGCGCAGCTCGGGGTCCTCGTAGTAGGAGTCGGGGGTGTCGAGGAACTCCACCCCGGCGGCCTTCATCTGGTCCACCGCGGCCAGGATGTCGTTGGTCGCCAGCGCGATGTGCTGCACGCCGGGGCCGCCGTAGAACTCCAGGTACTCCTCGATCTGCGACTTGCGCCGGCTCTCGGCGGGCTCGTTGAGCGGGAACTTCACCTTGCGGGTGCCGTCCGCCACGACCTTGGACATCAGCGCCGAGTACTCGGTGGCGATGTCGTCGCCGATGAACTCGGCCATGTCGGTGAAGCCCATGACCCGGTGGTAGAAGTCGGCCCACTCGTCCATGCGCTCGACGTTGCCCACGCAGTGGTCGATCGCCTGGAAGTACCGCCTGGCCGGCGGCTCGACGATCGGGTCGGCGGGGACGAAGCCGGGCAGGTAGGGGCCCGAGTAGTTGGAGCGGTCGACCAGGGAGTGCCGCGTCTCGCCGTAGGTGGCGATCGCGGCGATCACGACCTTGCCGTAGTCGTCCTCCAGGACGTGCGGCTCGGTCAGGCCCGTGGCGCCCTTGGCGAGCGCGTGCCGGTAGGCCGCCTCGACGTCGGGGACCTCGATGGCCAGGTCGACCACCCCGTCACCGTGCTCGGCGACGTGCCGTCCGAGGTCGGTGCCCGCCCGCACCGGCCCGCGGAACACGAACCGCGCCGAACCCGATTCCAGCACGTGCACCGCCTCGTCGCGGCTGCCGTTCTCCGGCCCGCGGTAGGCGACCCGGCGCATGCCGAACGCGGTGGAGTAGTAGTGCGCCGTCTGCTTGGCGTTGCCGACGGCGAACACGACGGCGTCCATGCCCTTCACCGGAAAATCGTCCATGCCGTCAATCTCGACAGACGCCTGCAGAGTGCGCAAGAGTGGTCCAGATCACTGGGCAATCTGCACAGCGCTGTAGGGGAACGCCCGGTCGGCCTGTACAGGATGACCATGAGGAGGACACGGTGCCCGCCGAACCCGTCGACGGCCTGGACGGACGGTTGATCGAACTGCTGGCCGCCGAGCCGCGCATCGGGGTGCTGGAGGCGTCCCGCCGCCTGGGCGTGGCGCGCGGCACCGTGCAGGCGCGGCTGGACCGCCTGGCCCGGCGCGGGGTCGTCCGCGGCTACGGCCCCGACGTCGACCCGGCCGCGCTCGGCTACGGCGTGACGGCGTTCGTCACCCTGCAGATCCGCCAGCCCGGCGGGCACGACCCGGTGGCCGAGCGGCTCGCCGCGATCCCCGAGGTGATCGAGGCGCACACGATCACCGGGCCGGGCGACATGCTCTGCCGCCTCGTCGCCCGCAGCAACCAGGACCTGCAGCGCGTCATCGACCTGGTCGTCGACGTCAGCGGGGTGGAGCGCGCCTCGACCGTGATCTCCCTGGCCACGCAGGTGCCCTACCGCACCCTCCCGCTCGTCCGCCAGGCCGCCCGCGCCGCCGAGTCCCGCGCCGCCGCCGAGTCCCGCGCGACAGCCGAATCCCGAGCCGCCGAATCGAGCACCGCCGAGCCGCGGACGGCCCGCGCCGCGCCGCCCCGGCCCGCCGGACCGCCCGCCGACGGACGGCAGCCGCGGAACCGGGGCTGGTGACACGGTCGCCCGGCATGACGGCCGCCGGATCGCGCGTCCGCGGACGGTCGCCGCGAGGGCCGGGCCCGGTGAACGGTCGGCCCGGAGATGAGCGGCACGGAACACCGGCCGGCCCGGAATGAGGGGTGGCCGGAACCACGGCCCGGAAAGGCGACGGCCCGCCGCCCCTGGCGGGCGGCGGGCCGGATCGGCTGTGGCCGAGGGGTCAGGAGCCCTGGTAGGCGGTGGCGCCGAGGATCTCGACGGTCATGCTGCGGCCGTTGGGCAGCGTGTAGGTGGCCTTCTCGCCGACCTTCTTGCCGTTGATGGCCGCGCCGAGCGGCGACTTGGGCGAGTACACGTCGATGGGGGCACCGCTCTCCTCGCGGGAGGCCAGCAGGAAGGTGACCTCCTCGTCATCGCCCTCGAACGCCACGGTGACGGTCATGCCGGGACCGACGACGCCCTCGGTGCGCGGGGCCTCGCCGACGCGGGCGTTCTCCAGGATGCCCTGGAGCTGCAGGATCCGCGCCTCGATCTTGCCCTGCTCCTCCTTGGCCGCGTGGTAGCCGCCGTTCTCGCGCAGGTCGCCCTCCTCCCGCGCCGCCTCGATCCTCTGCGCGATCTCGATGCGGCCGGGGCCCGACAGATGGTCCAGCTCGGCCTTGAGCCGGTCGTACGCCTCCTGGGTGAGCCAGGTGACGTTGTCAGCGCGGGTCTCGGTCACGGGTACTCCTCATCCACATGTTGCGATCCTCGCTCGCCCGGGGGAGAGCGCCACATCGACATGAAATGCGGCCAGGTGAAACCTCTAGCCTATGCGATGTGTGCGGTAAAGGTTCCCTGCGGACGGCGTAGGTAATCTGCCAATACCAAGGTCACGAGTCGTGGCCTGCTGCCGGCGATTCAGATCTCGCGGCAGTCCTTGATCCGGGCGCCGGTGGCCCGCCGGGAGGTCTGCAGGGTGTCGCTGCGCTTGAGCTCCGACGTCCCGGGCGGAACGGTGATCTCCTTGTGCGCCACCACGGCGAAGTCGGTGTCGAAGGCGTCCACCACGCAGCGGACCTCCGAGTCCTTCGGCTTGGCCACCTGATACCGGATCTGCACAGATGAATCGTTCACTATGGAAAAGGTGATGGTCTGCGCCGCTATTCCCGGTGTCTGGCCCACGTTCGCCATGACCACGGCCCAGCCCACGGCCATCACCGCGGCCAGCAGGCCGATGAGGACGTACCCCAGCCGGCCGCCGCGGCGCGGCCGCTCGGAGGCGGTGGAGGCGGGGGGCGCGCTGGTGGCCATGGCGGGAATCTCCGTGCGATCCGTGGACGTTGTCAGGAACAATTCTCTTCTGTCGCGGCGGGTGCTCCGTACCGGGGCCCTCGTAACGCCCAGACATGCTGCTGAGAGGGAGAACCCCAGGTGTCCGAGCTCATCGACGGTACCGCGCCGACCGGCTCGCCGAACGGCGCGCAGGCCGGCCCACGACCGGACGGATCCGGCCCGGGCGGCGGCCGGCTGCGGCTGATGGCCGTGCACGCCCACCCCGACGACGAGTCGAGCAAGGGGGCCGCCACGATGGCCCGTTACGTCGCCGAGGGCGTGGACGTGCTGGTGGTGACGTGCACCGGCGGCGAGCGCGGCGACATCCTCAACCCGGCCATGGAGCGTCCGGAGGTCCGCGCGGACATCGCCCGGGTGCGGCAGGAGGAGATGGCCCGCGCCCGCGAGATCCTGGGCGTCGACCAGCGCTGGCTGGGGTTCGTCGACTCCGGCTTCCCCGAGGGCGACCCGCCGCCCCCGCTTCCGGAGGGCTGCTTCGCGCTGGAGCCGCTGGAGAAGGCCGCCGAGCCGCTGGTGCGGGCCGTGCGCGAGTTCCGTCCGCACGTGATCCTCACCTACGACGAGAAGGGCGGCTACCCGCACCCCGACCACGTCAAGACGCACGAGGTGTCGGTGGAGGCGTTCGAGGCCGCGGGCGACCCCGACCGGTACCCGGGGACGGGGGAGCCGTGGCAGCCGCTCAAGCTCTACTACCACATGACCTTCACCCGGGAGCGGATCCTCACCCTGCACGAGGCGATGCTGGACGCCGGGCTGGAGTCCCCCTACGGCGACTGGATCAAAGGTTTCGACGACCGGCCGCAGCTGTGGGAGGTCACGACCCGCGTGCCGTGCGCCGACTACTTCGAGATCCGCGACAAGGCGCTGCTGGCGCACGCCACCCAGATCGACCCCAACGGCTCCTGGTTCGCCTGCCCGCTGGACCTCCAGCGCGAGGCATGGCCGACCGAGGACTACCATTTGGCCAGGTCCCTGGTGGACACCGAACTGCCGGAGGACGACCTGTTCGCCGGCATCCGGGAGAAGGTGTCTGTGTGATGCTTCCGCTGGCCGTACCGCTCGACCAGGCCATTCCGCTCAACGACGACACGGTCACCCCCGGCCTGCTGGGGTTCGGCTTTTTCGTCGCCATGGCGGTGGCCACGTTCCTGCTGCTGCGTTCGATGAACAAGCGGATGCGCAACATCCAGGCTCCGCGCGAGGCCGACCTCAAGCAGCAGGAGTGGGAGCGCGCTCAGCAGGCCAAGTCCGGTGACAAGGCCGACAAGGCCGGCAAGGCCGAGAAGGCCGCGGACGCTCCCCGTAAGGACTGACCAGGCCCGCCCCAGGTGACCATGCCCGCGCGCGGGTCTCCTGGGGCGTGCGGCCCGCGGTCAGGCCTTGCGGTGGTCCCAGCTGACGATCCGGTCCGGCTCCATCACGATCACGACGCGCTTGGCCAGCGACTTCTCCAGGCCCGCGGCGAAGTCGGCGTCCAGGGGCCGCCCGGGGTCGGGCACGGGCAGCCCGGCGATGCGGGCGCCGACCACCGCGCCGACCCGCAGCCGGACGTCCGGGTCCTCGATGACGCGGCCCTTGCCGTACAGCGCGGCGCCGCGCAGCTCGTGGTACTCGGTGCCGTCCTCCACCAGGCATGTCATGGTGGGGTCGCGGCGCAGGTTCAGCACCTTCTGCGAGCGCTGGTACGTGGTGAAGGCGATCTTGCCGTCGAGCAGCGTGTAGAACATCGTCACCAGGTGCGGTTCGCCCTGCGGGCCGACCGTGGCGACCTGCACCTTGAACGAGGCGGCCAGGAAGTCGGCGACCTCCTCCGGCGTCATCCTGATCTGCTCGCGCTTGTTTCCGGCCACCGGCGCTCCTCGGGTCCGATCACGTCACCGACGTCGCCGTCAGAATAACCACTCGCTTACCAGGGTGGGGCGGGGACCATCATGGGGGCATGTCCGCGCGTGATCTCGTCGTCCTCGGCTCCGCCAGCGCGGTGCCCACCAGGTTCCGCAACCACAACGGCTATCTGCTGCGCTGGGACGGGCACGGCCTGCTGTTCGACCCGGGGGAGGGCACGCAGCGGCAGATGACGCTCGCGGGCGTCTCGGCGCACGACGTGACGTGGATCTGCGTCACCCACTTCCACGGCGACCACTGCCTGGGCGTGCCCGGGATCGTCCAGCGGATCGCCCGCGACGGCGTGCGGCACCCCGTGCACGCCGCCTTCCCCGCCGCCGGCGCCGTCTACTGGGAACGGCTGCGGCACGCCACGGCGTTCGTCGACACGACCGTGATCCAGGAGCGGCCGATCTCCGGCGACCACGCCGAGATCGCCACCGGCCCGTTCACCCTCACCGCGCGGCGCCTGTCGCACCCCGTGGAGGCGTACGGCTACCGCCTGGAGGAGCCCGACGGGGTGACGATGCTGCCCGCCGAGCTGGCCGCCCGGGGCGTGCGCGGCCCGCTCGTACGGCGCCTGCAGGAGGAGGGACGGGTCACCACCCGCGACGGCCGCACCGTCACGCTGGAGCAGTGCAGCGTGCGGCGCCCCGGCCAGAAGGTCGCGTTCGTCATGGACACCCGGCTCTGCGACGCCGCCTACCGGCTGGCCGACGGCGTCGACCTGCTGATCATCGAGTCGACGTTCCTCGATGAGGACGCCGCGCTGGCGGCCGAGTACGGCCACCTGACCGCCGGGCAGGCGGGCCGGGTCGCCGCCCGCGGCGGGGTGCGGCGCCTGGTGCTCACCCACTTCTCCGAGCGCTACCGCGCCGACGACGAGCCGCGCTTCGCCGAGCAGGCCGCCGCGGCGGGCTTCACCGGCGACATCGTCATCGCCCACGACCTCGACCGCATCCCCCTTCCCCGTCGCCGCCGGACGCCCGCGGGCGGGCGCCGGACGGACGGGTGAGGGAACCGGCGGATCGGGCAGGATCGGTGACATGAACCGCCTCAAGGACGCGACCAGCCCGTACCTGCTGCAGCACGCCGACAACCCCGTGGACTGGCGGGAGTGGGACGAGGAGGCGTTCGCCGAGGCCAGGCGCCGCGAGGTGCCGGTGCTGCTCTCGGTGGGCTATGCCGCGTGCCACTGGTGTCACGTCATGGCGCACGAGTCGTTCGAGGACGAGACGACCGCGCGGATGATGAACGAGATGTTCGTCAACATCAAGGTCGACCGGGAGGAACGGCCCGACGTCGACGCCGTCTACATGGAGGCGACCCAGGCCATGACCGGCCAGGGCGGCTGGCCGATGACGGTGTTCATGACGCCCGACGGGCACCCGTTCTACTGCGGCACCTACTTCCCGCGTCAGCACTTCCAGGCGCTGCTGCAGGCCGTCCACAGGGCGTGGACGGACAAGCGCGACGAGGTGGTCGGGCAGGGGCGGCAGGTCGTCGACGCCCTGGCCTCGCGCGGCCCGCTGGCGGCGCGGGCCGAGCCGCCCGGCGCCGAGCAGCTGGCCGACGCGGTGCGCGCGCTGGCCGGGGCCTATGACGCGGCGCGCGGCGGGTTCGGCGGCGCGCCCAAGTTCCCGCCGTCGATGGCGCTGGAGTTCCTGCTGCGCCACCACGCCCGCACCGGGGACGAGCAGGCCCTGGCCATGGCCGGGCACACGCTGGAGGCGATGGCGCGCGGCGGCATGTACGACCAGCTCGGCGGCGGCTTCGCGCGCTACTCGGTGGACGACTCCTGGGTCGTGCCGCACTTCGAGAAGATGCTGTACGACAACGCGCTGCTGGCGCGCGTGTACGCGCACTGGTGGCGGCTGACCGGCAGTCCGTTCGCCCGCAGGATCGCCGTGGAGACCTGCGACTGGATGCTGCGCGACCTGCGCACCGCCGAGGGCGGGCTGGCCTCGGCCCTGGACGCCGACAGCGAGGGCGTGGAGGGCAAGTACTACGTGTGGACGCCCGCGCAGCTGCGCGAGGTGCTCGGGGACGAGGACGGCGCGTACGCGGCCGAGATCTTCGACGTCACCGAGGGCGGCTCGTTCGAGCACGGCACCTCGGTGCTGCGGCTGCTGAGGGACCCCGACGACCTGGAACGCCACGCACGTGTCCGCGCCGCCCTGCTGGAGGCGCGCGGGCGGCGCGTGCCCCCGGCCCGCGACGACAAGGTCGTGGCGGCCTGGAACGGGCTGGCGGTCGCCGCGCTGGCCGAGTGCGGGGCGCTGTTCGAGCGGCCCGACCTGGTGACGGCGGCGACGGAGATCGTGCGGCTGGTCGAGAGCGTGCACCTGCGCGACGGCCGCCTGACCCGCACGTCGCGGGCGGGGGCGGCCGGGGCCAACGCGGGCGTGCTGGAGGACTACGCCGACATGGCCGAGGGGCTGCTGGCCCTGCACGGCGTCACCGGCGACGCCGCGCACGTGCGGCTGGCGGGGATGCTGCTGGACGCGGTGCTGGAGCGGTTCGGCGACGGCGACGGCGGCTTCTACGACACCGCCGACGACGCCGAGCGGCTGTTCCGGCGGCCCCAGGACCCCACCGACAACGCCACCCCGTCCGGCCAGTTCGCCGCCGCCGGGGCGCTGCTGTCGTACGCGGCGCTGACCGGTTCGTCACGGCACCGGGAGGCGGCCGCGGCGGCGCTGGCGCCGGCCACCCTTCTGGCGGCCAAGCACGCCCGGTTCGCCGGCTGGGGGCTGGCCGTGGCCGAGGCGTACGCGGCGGGGCCGGTGGAGATCGCGATCGTGGGGGAGCCGGAGGACGAGCGCACGCGCCTGCTGCACCGCACGGCGCTGATGTCGCCCGCGCCGGGCGCGGTGGTCAGCGTGGGGACGCCCGGCGCCCCGGCGCGGGTGCCGCTGCTGGAGGGACGCGGGCCGGTGGACGGCGCGCCCGCCGCGTACGTGTGCCGCCACTTCGCCTGCCGCCTGCCGGTGACGACGCCGGCCGACCTGACCCGGGAGCTGCATTCCTAAGTCCGGGTGTGGACAGATGCCCGGCTCCTTTGGAAGAAAGATCCATTTTGTGGCACCGTGACATTGATCTCGTCTCGGCCGGGTGTTACCAATGAGTAGCTGGGGCGGATATGCCGCTTCGCGGGCGGATCGCCGGAAGTGGCGCTGGTTACGGTATGTACCTGGACGTAAGCCGCGAAATCGGTCATAGTCACCAGGGCCACGGTCGTGGGGCCGGTCGGGACGAGGGACGAGGGAGTGGTGGGGTGCGCGAGCCGAGCCGCCGGATGCTACCGATGATCATCGGCGTGACGGCGGCGACCACACTGGCCGCCGACGTCGCGGTGCTGCTGGCCCACGGCTCGTCCGCGTCCCCCGGGCCGCAGCCGCAGACGCAGATCGCCGGCCGGTTCGTCGCCGCGTCCGGCACCTCCGTGCTCTCCCCCGCGGCGGTGGCTCCGCTCGGCAAGCGGCTCACCCCGCACGTGCTGGTGGCCGCGCCCGGCACGCTGCCCGCCGGCACCGTCGAGAAGATCCGCAAGATCAAGGGCGTGAAGGGCGTCGAGGTCGTCGACGCCGTCCAGGCCATGGTCGCGGGCAAGCGGGTGGGGCTGCTGGGCGTCGACCCGTCCACCTTCCGCAACTACACGCCCAAGCCCACCGCCCAGTCCGACGCGCTGTGGCGCAACATCGCCGCGGGCGACGTGGCGGTCTCGTTCACCATGGGCAGCGACGGCGGGCTGCAACTCGGCAGCCGAGTCCCCATCGGCGGCAAGGACCGGCAGAGCGAGGTGCGGGTCGGCGCGTACGCCACCATGGGCATCGCCGACGTCGACGCCGTCGTCTCGCGCGACACGGCACGGGCGCTGGGGGTGCCGTCCGGAAACGCCCTGCTGATCTCCGCCCCCAAGGTCGACCGGGCCGAGCTGATCAGGCACCTGCGCGCCAAGGTGCTGCCGAAGCAGGCCAAGGCCGTCGAGGTCGACCCCGAGATCGACTACCCGAGCGCCGAGAGGCTGCCCGCGGCCAACGGCCAGGTGATGACCGCCCGGCAGGTGCGCACGGTGATCGAGGCGGCGCGGACGCGGCTGGGCTGGCCGTACGTGTGGGGCGGCGAGTCGGAGGCCGAGGGCGGCTACGACTGCTCGGGGCTGATGCAGTACGCCTTCGCCCGCGCCGGGGTCCGCCTGCCGCGCGTGGCCGCCGACCAGGCCCGCGCCGGCTGGGTGATCCCGTTCGAGAAGGCCCAGCCGGGCGACATGCTGATCTGGGCCAACGACCCGACCGCGCCCGGCTACATCTCGCACATCGCGCTCTACATCGGCGACGGCAAGATGATCGCCGCGCCGCGCCGCGGCACCGTGGTGCAGGTGCAGGACGTCTACTTCCGCAACTTCAAGGGCGCGGTGCGCGTCAACCCGCGGCGCGCCTCGAGCATCGCCTACTGATCCCGCCCGCCGATTCCGCCTGCTGCCCCCGCCCGCCGATCCCGCCTGTCGGCCTCGGTCAGCCCGCGGGCGGGGCGTCGATCGAGCAGCCCGCCGCCAGGAACGCCAGGTTGCGGTCGACCAGCTCGCCCAGGTCCTCCTCGGCGCCGCCGTCGATCCAGGCGTACATGGCGCCGATCAACACGCCGATCACCGCCCAGGAGAACGCCTGCACGTCCGGGTCCCGGACCGGCCGCCCGGTGCGTTCGGCGACGATCTGGGCGACGACCCCGAGCGTGCCCTCGCGGATCGACTCCAGCGTCCGGGCGCGCAGCGCCGGCACCTCCGTCATCAGCCGCATCCGCGTGCCGATCGCGTTCACGTCCTCGTCCCACATGTGCCGGAAGACCTCGCGCAGGCTGGCCCGCAGCGCCTCCAGCACGGTGAGCTCCGGCGGCTGGGCGCGGAACAGCTCCACCAGGACCGGGTCGTACTCGTCGTTGACGACCACGTCCTCCTTGGACGGGAAGTAGCGGAAGAACGTGCTGGGGGACACCTCGGCGGCCGCGGCGATCTGCTCGACCGTGGTGGCGTCGTAGCCCTGCTCGGCGAACAGCCGCAGGGCGTGGTCCTGGATCGCCCTGCGGGTCCGCAGCTTCTTGCGCTCGCGCAGCGGCAGCCCGCGCAGGTAGCGTTCCAGCCGGTCCACCGCCCGGCCGGCGGGGCGGTCCCCGGCCTGTTCGAAGTGGCGCTGGTCAGTCGGCTGCGTGCGCATGGGTCGATTGTCGGCCATCGCCGGACGCGGCCGCATCCCGCCCGGCCCGCCGTCCCGGCAGGAACGCCAGCGCCAGCACCGCCATGACCGCCGTGAGGCCCGCGCAGGCGGCCAGCAGTCCGTTCATGCCGTGCACGAACGCCTCGCGGGCCGAGGCGAGCAGCGCGTCGTCGCCGAGCCGCTGGGCCACCGCCGCCGCCCCGCCGACCGAGTCGCGCACCGCGTCGGCCGCCGCCTCCGGGAGCCCGGCCGTCTCGACGCGGTCCCGGTACAGCTGCGACAGCAGGCTGCCGAGCAGCGCGATGCCCAGCGCGGAGCCGGTCTGCCGCAGCGTCTGCACCAGCCCCGAGTCGCGGCCGACCTCGCCGCCGGGCAGCAGCGAGATGACCAGGTCCATGGCGGGCACCATGGTCAGGCCGAGGCCCACCCCGAGCACGGTCAGCCACAGGGCGGTGTAGGAGTAGCCGCCGCCGGGGTCGGTCAGCGCGCCCAGGCCGAACCCGGCCCCGAGCACCGCCATCCCCGAGACGATGATCGGCTTGTGCCCCGTGCGGGCGGCCAGCCGGTCGGTGAGGACCGCGCCGACCAGCAGGCCGAGCAGCATCGGGATCAGCCGCAGCCCGGTGCCGAACGCGTCGTTGCCCAGCACCACCTGCAGATACTGGGGCAGCACGAACAGGATCCCGGCCATCATCAGGTTGGCGGCCGTGGTGACCGCCGCCGACCAGACGAACCGCCGGTCGCGGAACAGCGCCAGGTTCATCATCGGCTGCCGGGCCCGGCTCTCCCAGACGACGAGGTTCGCCAGCAGCACCACCCCGGCGGCCAGCGCGCCCACCACCCCGGGGTCGCTCCACCCCGCCACCGGCCCCTCGATCACCCCGTACACCAGGGCCGCCAGGCCGGTGATCGACAGCAGCGCGCCCGGGACGTCCAGCGAGGGCCGGGCCGGGTCGCGCGACTCGGGGACGAGCAGCGCGATGGCCCCCATCGCGACGACGACCACCGGAACGTTGATCACGAAGATCGATCCCCACCAGAAGTGTTCCAGCAGCCAGCCGCCCAGCAGCGGGCCGAGCGGCAGGCCGAGCGCCATCGAGCCGGTCCACACCGCGATCGCCCGGGTGCGCTCCTCCGGCGGGAAGATCGTCGGCAGGATCGACATGGACAGCGGCATCAGCACCGCGGCGCCGACGCCCATGGCGACGCGTGCCGCGACCACCCAGCCGGGGGTGCCGGCCAGCGCCCCGCCGACGGAGGCGGCGCCGAACACCGCCAGGCCCACCAGCAGCATCCGCTTGCGGCCGAACCGGTCGCCCAGCAGCCCGGCGGGCAGCAGCAGCGCCGCGAACACCAGGACGTAGGAGTCGACGATCCACTGCAGCTCGCTGGTCCCGGCGTCCAGCTCCCGCGACATGGTGGCCAGCGCCACGTTCAGGATCGTCAGGTCGAAGCCCAGTGCCAGCAGCGCCAGCGCCAGCGCGCCCAGGGCCCACCAGCGCCGCGGGTCCGCCCCTGCCATGAGAGTCACCTCCGTATGAGATCCACTATGAAGTGACAGTAACTCTCAAAAGATGGCGAGTGTCAATCGTTGGGGCGGCTGGCCGGGGGCGTCGACGGAGCTGTAATTTTGATTACATGACTACGAGCGAGGCGGTGGAGAAGGTCCGGGGCTGGTTCACCGGCCGCCTGCCCGAGGGCTGGTTCGAGGGGCCGGTCGAGGTCGTCCTCGACCGCGAGGAGATCAGCGTGGTCGGCCGCCTGCCCGAGCCCGCGGCCGCGCGCGGCGTCTCCGAGACCGAGCGCGCCGCCATGCTGGCCGGGCACATCCAGCGCTTCCGCGAGGACACCCGGGAGCGCCGCATGGCCATCGCGCGCGAGGCCGAGCACCGCTTCGGGCAGCGCGTGTCCTGGGGGGTGGTCTGCGGGGGCGTCCGCGAGATGTTCACCACGCTGTCGGTGCCGGTGATGACCCGGCTGCGCCAGCCCGAACGACGCGTCCTGGACACCCTGGTCGAGGCGGGCGTGGCGCGCAGCCGCAGCGACGCGCTGGCCTGGTGCGTCCGGCTGGTCGGCAAGAACACCGACGAGTGGCTCGCCGAACTGCGCGCCGCCCTGGAGCACGTCGAGCGCGCCCGCGCGGCCGGACCCCAGGCGTAGCCGCCCCGGTCCGCGCGTCGCCCTCCCGAGGGATTTCCTGCCGTTCGGCGCGAAATATGCTGAAACCTCGCACGAGGCCGCAAACGTCCAAGACGGTAGGACAACCCTTGCTCGCGAGCCATAATTGAGCCTCGTTCTCACAGGAGACGGCTGCTCGAAGGGAAGCCCACATGGGGGTTCGGTGGGGTGGGACGCGTCGCGGAGCGGAATCCGACGTGAGCCGTGACGCTGCCAAGGAGGACGGACACCGCGCACGCGTGACCTCGGCCGTCCGCCGCAGCGGCCCGTACGCGGCGATCCGCGACGCCGTCTACCGCATGTACGAGCGGCGCGTCGAGGCGTCGCTGCCCACCGACAACATCCCCCGCCACGTCGGGGTGATCCTGGACGGCAACCGCCGCTGGGCCCGCTCCATGGGCCTGACCGACGTCAACACCGGCCACCGCGCCGGAGCCGACAAGATCTCCGAACTGCTGCACTGGTGCACCGAGGCCGGGGTCGAGGTGGTCACGCTGTGGCTGCTGTCCACCGACAACCTGTCGCGGCCCGCCGCCGAGCTCGATCCGCTGCTGGAGATCATCGAGAACACCGTGCAGAAACTCGCCGCCGACGGCTGGCACGTCAAGCCGGTCGGCGCGCTGGACCTGCTGCCCGACAAGACGGCGCGTGTCCTGAAAGACGCCTATGAGGCCACATCCGGCGCCCCCGGCCTGATTGTGAACGTCGCGGTTGGGTATGGAGGTAGGCGTGAGATCGCTGATGCGGTGCGCTCACTGCTGCTTGAGCAGGCGGGCAAAGGCACCAGCATCGAGGAGCTCGCCGAGGTCCTCGACGTCGAGCACATCGCGGAGCATCTCTACACGCGCGGCCAGCCCGACCCGGACCTGCTCATCCGCACCTCCGGGGAGCAGCGCCTGTCGGGGTTCATGCTGTGGCAGAGCGCCCACTCGGAGTTCTATTTCTGCGAGGTCCACTGGCCGGACTTCCGCAAGGTCGACTTCCTGCGGGCGCTGCGCTCCTACGCCGCGCGGCACCGGCGCTTCGGTTCCTGAGGATCACTCGCGGGAGCGCCCGCCGTTCCCGCCGATCACCGCCCCGGACGTCCCGGAGACCGCGCCGGTCCCGGACGCGACGGGGGCGGACTGCGGCGCCACCGGCAAATCCCCTCTGCACAGGGAGATCGAGTGGCCACAACCTCCACGCGCCGGCCCCTCTCCGGGGGCTCCTCCGGGCCCGGGACCGACGGCTCGGTTCGGCGCACGTACGTCCTCGACACCAGCGTCCTGCTCGCCGACCCGGGGGCGATGACCCGGTTCGCCGAGCACGAGGTCGTACTCCCCATCGTCGTCATCTCCGAGCTCGAGGCCAAGCGCCACCACCCGGAGCTGGGCTACTTCGCCCGGCAGGCCCTGCGGACCCTGGACGACCTGCGGGTCGCGCACGGGCGGCTGGACGACCCGGTGCCGGTCGGGGAGCTGGGTGGAACGGTCCGGGTCGAACTCAACCACTCCGACCCCACCGTGCTCCCGGACGGGTTCCGGCTGGGCGACAACGACACCCGCATCCTGTCGGTGGCGGCCTGGCTGGCCCGGGAGGGCCGCGACGTGGTGCTGGTGTCCAAGGACCTGCCGATGCGGGTCAAGGCGTCGGCGGTGGGGCTGGCGGCCGAGGAGTACCGGGCCGAGCTGGCGGTCGTGGAGTCCGGCTGGACCGGGATGCGCGAGCTGGAGGTGCCCGCCGACCTGATCGAGGAGCTGTACGACACCGGCACGGCCGACCTGGAGGAGGCGCGCGACCTGCCGTGCCACACGGGCCTGCGGCTGCTGTCGGAGCGCGGCTCGGCGCTGGCCCGGGTGCAGCCCGACAAGTCGGTCCGGCTGGTGCGCGGCGACCGCGAGGTGTTCGGCCTGCGCGGCCGCTCCGCCGAACAGCGGGTGGCGCTCGACCTGCTGATGGACGAGGACGTGGGCATCGTGTCGCTGGGCGGCCGGGCCGGCACCGGCAAGTCCGCCCTGGCGCTGTGCGCGGGCCTGGAGGCCGTGCTGGAGCGCCGCCGCCACCGCAAGGTCGTGGTGTTCCGCCCGCTGTACGCCGTCGGCGGCCAGGAGCTCGGCTACCTGCCCGGCACCGAGAACGAGAAGATGTCGCCCTGGGCGCAGGCCGTCTACGACACGCTGTCGGCGGTGACCACGCCGGAGGTCATCGAGGAGGTCCTCGACCGCGGCATGCTGGAGGTGCTGCCGCTCACCCACATCCGCGGCCGGTCCCTGCACGACGCCTTCGTGATCGTGGACGAGGCGCAGTCGCTGGAGCGCGGGGTGCTGCTGACCGTGCTGTCGCGCATCGGCGCGGGCTCGCGCGTGGTGCTCACCCATGACGTCGCGCAGCGCGACAACCTGCGGGTGGGGCGGCACGACGGGGTGGCCGCCGTGGTGGAGCGGCTCAAGGGGCACCCGTTGTTCGCGCACGTCACGCTGACGCGCTCGGAACGGTCGCCGATCGCCGAGCTGGTGACCGACATGCTGGGCGACGTGGGCGCCTGACGGTCGAGCGGGTCGCGCGCCGCGCCCCGGTGGTCCCGTGCGGACCGCCGGGGCGCGGTGCTTTCCGGGGCCAATCCGGGTGCGCATTGTGATCGTTAAACGCCGCTGCGTGTACATGTGAGGAAGGTCACAAGACCGTACGGCGTCTTGCGGAATCGCAGGTCTCATCCCCGTTTTGGGGACGTTACCGGTGGGTTGACAAAAGTCTCATCCGCAGCATTCGTCTCGTTCTTGTTGCGGAGCCTCCCTTTCCGTCGGGCATTGTGTCTCCCCGTAAGCACCCCCCGAGTGGGCCGGGGGTGGAAGCAGTTCGTGCGCGTGACCATGCGCGTGCGACCGTCGGAAGGACCGCCTTGTACGGAGACCGCCCCGGGTCCCCTAGGCGAGACGATCGACAGTCCCCACAGCCGGAGCCGCAGACGCCCTTCCAGGCGGCTCCCCACCAGCTTCCGCGGCAGAGCCCCCATGAGAGCGACGTGCGCGTCGCCGGGGCGTCCGCGCGTGCGGGCGACGGTCTCGGCGAGCCCGGCGGGGACACCGCCACGTTGCAGGCCGTTTCCGCGGGCGACCCGGCGCAGGCGCCCTACGGCGCCCCCGACGCCCCGCGCGACGAGATCGAGGTCGGCCCGGGCATGCCCCAGGGGCCCGCGCCGCGTTCCCGCAAGCCCGCCAGGGCGCGCAGGGCCTCAAAGGCGCCCAAGGCCCCCAAGGCGGCCAAGGCTCCCGGTGAGCCGGGCCGGCCGGGCGGCGGGCGCACGGGACTGAAGGTCGCCGCGGTGGCGGCCGGCGCGCTGGTGCTGGTCGGCGGTGGCGCGGTCGCCGCGTTCGCCTTCACCGGCGGCGAGGGAGACAAGACCGTCGTGCAGCCGTCCCCGCTGGCGGACGCCCCCAAGCAGCCGCCCGTGGACCTGGAGGCCCTGGCCGCCGCGCGCCACAAGCAGGCGGTGGAACGCGCCTCCCGCAACGCGCGCAAGGAGACCGTCAAGCGGCCCGCGCTGCTGCCCAAGGGCACCCCGATCCCGACCAAGAAGCCCGAGGACAAGGACGAAGGCGGGTCGGGCGGCGCGCCGACGGCGGGCAACCCGATGCCCGCGGGCGAGGCGCAGGCGTACGCCAAGGCCATCATGGACAACTACGGGTTCAACCCCAGCACCCAGTTCGGCTGCCTGGTGAACCTGTGGAACAAGGAAAGCCACTGGAACTACCGCGCCTCCAACCCCACCTCCGGCGCGTACGGCATCCCGCAGGCACTGCCCGGCTCCAAGATGGCCAGCGAGGGCGCCGACTGGCGCACCAACGCCAAGACGCAGATCCGCTGGGGTCTCGGCTACATCAAGGGCCGGTACGGCAGCCCGTGCGGGGCGTGGCAGCACTCGCAGAGCACGGGCTGGTACTGACGGCCCTCCGTCCCCGACGGACGCAGGTCGCGGTCAGGAGCGTCCGGGCGGCTCGGCGTTGGTCATGGACAGCACGTCCAGGGCCGCGTCGAGCTGCTCCAGGGTGAGCCTGCCGTCGTCGACGTAGCCGCGTTCCAGCACCACCTCGCGGATGGTCCTGCGCTCGGCCAGGGCCTGCTTGGCGACCTTGGCGGCCTCCTCGTAGCCGATGTAGCGGTTGAGCGGCGTGACGATCGACGGGGACGACTCGGCGTACTCGCGCAGCCGCTCGACGTTCGCCTCGATGCCGTCGACGCAGCGGTCGGCCAGCAGCCGTGACGCGCGGGCCAGCAGGGTGATCGACTCCAGCAGGTTGCGGGCCAGCATCGGCAGCATGACGTTCAGCTCGAAGCTGCCGGACGCGCCGCCGAACGCGACGGCCGCGTCGTTGCCGATCACCTGGGCGGCCACCTGGGTCACCGCCTCGGGGATCACCGGGTTGACCTTGCCCGGCATGATCGAGGAGCCGGGCTGCAGGTCGGGCAGCCGGATCTCGGCCAGCCCGGCGCGCGGTCCCGAGCCCATCCAGCGCAGATCGTTGGCGATCTTGGTGAGGCCGACCGCGACGGTGCGCAGCGCCCCGCTGGCCTCCACCAGGCCGTCCCGGGCGCCCTGCGCCTCGAAGTGGTCGCGCGCCTCGGTCAGCGGCAGCCCGGTGACGCGGGCGATCTCGGCGATGACGCGCGGCGCGAAGCCCTCGGGGGTGTTGATGCCGGTGCCGACGGCGGTGCCGCCCAGCGGCAGCTCGGCCAGCCGCGGCAGCACGGCCTCCAGCCGCTCCACCCCGTGCCGGACCTGCGCCGCGTAGCCGCCGAACTCCTGGCCGAGCGTGACGGGGGTGGCGTCCATCAGGTGGGTGCGGCCCGCCTTGACGACGGTGGCGAACTCGGCGGCCTTGCGGCCGAGCGCCGCCTCCAGGTGCCGCAGCGCCGGGATCAGCTCGTTGACGACCGCGCCCGTGGCCGCGATGTGGATGGAGGAGGGGAACACGTCGTTGGACGACTGGGAGGCGTTGACGTGGTCGTTGGGGTGCACGGGGCGGCCCAGCCGTTCCTGCGCCAGCGTCGCGATGACCTCGTTGGCGTTCATGTTGGACGACGTCCCGGACCCGGTCTGGAACACGTCGACGGGGAACTGGTCGTTCCAGCGGCCGTCGGCGACCTCCAGGGCGGCCTCGCGGATCGCCTCGGCCAGGTCCTTGTCCAGCACGCCCAGCTCGGCGTTGACGGTCGCCGCGGCCGCCTTGACGTGACCGAGCGCTGCGATGTGCGCGGGTTCCAGCGTCCGCCCGGAGATCGGGAAGTTCTCCACCGCGCGCTGTGTCTGCGCCCGCCACTTGGCGTCGGCGGGGACGCGCACCTCGCCCATGGAGTCGTGCTCGATCCGGAACTGCGCGTGCTCGCTCATGGAAGGCCACCTCCGGCTTCGGATCTCAACCCTGCTCTCTCAGCAGCTTCGAAGACGGCCCTGTGCATTCCCGGCGGGGCCTGCCGCATTCCGTGCCGACGCGCGGCCCGGCGCCCGGGGCGCGGCGAGCGGTCAGCTTCCGGGGGTGTCCTTGGTGACGGTGTAGGTCTGCCGCCGGCCCGACTCGCCGAGCGGCTTGCGCTGCCCGTTGACCCACACGTCGCACGCGGACGCGTCGTGGATCACGGCGTTGAGACGGGGCCGGTCGTACTGGCGGGCGTCCCCGCGCGGCAGCGTCTCGTCGGTGAGCACCTCGATGCTGGGGCCGGGCACCGAGACGAAGACCTTGCAGTGGTCGGTGCGGGCCCGCACGACCAGCGTGGCGGACGCGGTGCCGGGCGGGGCCGCGTCGGCGTCGCCGCCGCCCGCCCGGGGACGCGCGGCGGCCGTGGCGGGCTCGGTGGGGGACGGGCCGGAGCTCTCCCGGGACATGCCGATGACCAGCGCGGTGGCGCCGATGCCGCAGGACGCCACCGTCGCCCCGGCCAGCGCGATCGCCGCCATCACCCGCAGCCGCGGGGTCGGCGGGCGGCGGCCCGAGCGCGGCCCGGCCAGCGCCCGTTCCAGCCGGTCGGCCGCGCGGGCGTGGCTGAGCCGCCGGGCGGGGTTCTTCTCCAGCAGGCCGCTCACCACGGGCGCCAGGGGCCCGGCGTTGCGCGGGACGGGCGCGGGCTCGTTGGCCAGCGCGCTGAGGGTGGCCATCACGTTGTCGCGCTCGAAGGGCGGGCGGCCCTCCAGCGCGGCGAACAGCGTGGCGCCCAGCGACCACAGGTCCGAACGCGGGGTGGCCTGCTCGCCGGCGGCCACCTCCGGCGCCACGTACGCGGGCGACCCCATGAAGTGGCCCGACCCGGTCAGGCTCGCCGACCCGGCCGGAGAGCACAGCCCGAAGTCGGTGAGCACCACCCGGTCGCCGTCCAGCAGCACGTTGCCGGGCTTGAGGTCGCGGTGCACGATCCCGGCGCGGTGCGCGGCCGCCAGCGCGTCCAGCAGCTGGCGGGCGATGGAGCCGACCCGCTCGGGCGGCAGCGGGCCGGACTCCCGGATGATCTGCTCCAGGCTGGGCGCCTCGACCAGCTCCATCACGATCCACGGCCGGCCCTGCTCGATCACCACGTCGTAGACCTCGACGATCGACGGGGTGCGCAGCTGGGCCGGGGCCCGCGCCTCGCGCAGGGTGCGCCGGTAGAAGACGACGCGGTCGTCCTCGGACAGGTCCTCCGGCACCCGCAGTTCCTTGATCGCCACAGCGCGGTCGAGGAGGTCGTCGTGGCCCTTCCAGACCGTGCCGTTGGCGCCTTGGCCCATGCGCGAGACCAGCCGGTAGCGCGTCGCGAGAACGAGGCGCTCTGACCGGGACATGGCGGACAAGATACCGGAGGGGCCCCTCCGTCACCCGGCGGTCTGGGGCAGTTTGTTGGGGTGTCGGGTGATGTGCCCGCCGGTGTCCCGCGCCGCTACCGCCGCCCGATCGTCAGCAGCGGGCCGGTGGTGTCGGCGAAGAAGTCGTTGCCCTTGTCGTCCACCACGATGAACGCCGGGAAGTCGACCACCTCGATCTTCCAGACGGCCTCCATGCCCAGCTCCGGGTACTCCAGGACCTCCACCTTCTTGATGCAGTCCTGCGCCAGCCGCGCGGCCGGGCCGCCGATGGAGCCCAGGTAGAAGCCGCCGTGCTTCTTGCACGCGTCGGTGACCTGCTGCGACCGGTTGCCCTTGGCCAGCATGACCATCGACCCGCCCGCCGCCTGGAACTGCTCGACGTAGGAGTCCATGCGACCGGCGGTGGTCGGGCCGAACGAGCCGGAGGCGTACCCCTCGGGCGTCTTGGCCGGGCCCGCGTAGTAGACGGCGTGGTCGCGCAGGTACGCCGGCATCGGCTCGCCCGCGTCCAGCCGCTCCTTGATCTTGGCGTGCGCGATGTCGCGGGCCACCACCAGCGGCCCGGTCAGCGACAGCCGGGTCTTGACCGGGTAGCGGGTGAGCTCGGCGCGGATCTCGTCCATCGGCCGGTTCAGGTCGATGCGCACCACCTCGCCGTCGAGCTCGTCGTCGGTGGTGTCGGGCAGGTAGCGGGCCGGGTCGGTCTCCAGCCGCTCCAGGAACACGCCCTCCGCGGTGATCTTGCCGAGGGCCTGCCGGTCGGCGCTGCACGACACGGCGATCGCCACCGGGCACGACGCGCCGTGCCGGGGCAGCCGCACCACGCGCACGTCGTGGCAGAAGTACTTGCCGCCGAACTGCGCGCCGATGCCGAGCCGCTGGGTCAGCTCGAACACCTGCTGCTCCAGCTCCAGGTCGCGGAAGCCGTGGCCGAGCGGGGAGCCCTCGGTGGGCAGGGCGTCCAGGTAGTGCGCGGAGGCGTACTTGGCGGTCTTGAGCGCGTACTCGGCGGACGTGCCGCCCACCACGATCGCCAGGTGGTACGGCGGGCAGGCCGCCGTGCCCAGCGAGCGGATCTTCTCCTCCAGGAAGGACATCATCCGCTTCGGGTTCAGGACGGCCTTGGTCTCCTGGTACAGGAACGACTTGTTGGCGCTGCCGCCGCCCTTGGCCATGAACAGGAACTTGTAGGCGTCGCCGGACGTGGCGTACAGCTCGACCTGCGCGGGCAGGTTGCTGCCGGTGTTCTTCTCCTCCCACATGGTCAGCGGCGCCATCTGGGAGTAGCGCAGGTTCAGCCGGGTGTAGGCGTCGTACACGCCGCGCGAGATGTGCTCCTCGTCGCGGCCGTCGGTGAGCACGTGCTGGCCCCGCTTGCCCATGACGATCGCGGTGCCGGTGTCCTGGCACATCGGCAGCACGCCGCCGGAGGCGATGCCGGCGTTCTTCAGCAGGTCCAGCGCCACGAACCGGTCGTTGGGGCTGGCCTCGGGGTCGTCCAGGATCTTTCGCAGCTGCGCCAGGTGGGCGGGCCGCAGCAGGTGCGCGACGTCGCGCATGGCGGTCTCGGTGAGCAGCCGCAGCGCCTCCGGCTCGACCTGCAGGAACCTCCGCCCGCCCGCCTCGAACGTCGACACGCCCTCGGACGTCAGCAGCCGGTACTCGGTGTCGTCCGGGCCGGTCGGCAGCAGGTCGGTGTAGGAGAACTCGGGCATCGATGAACCTCGCGCGCTGTCTTGCTCACGGGCGCGCACCCGGCAGGGGCGCGGCCCGGGCATCCGGTGGGGCCGCCCTACAGCGTACGACCGCCGCGTGCGCGGGGCGGCGCTGGGGCACGGACCTCGTGGTCCACGGGTGACGGGATACGGCGTTGGAAACGCTGAACCTCATGTGACGGATCTGCATCTTCCCCTCGACCGGTCCGCCGGACGGCTGGCCACACAGATCGCCGCCGGATTCCGCGCGGCGATCCGCTCCGGGCGGCTGGCCCCAGGGACGCGGCTGCCGTCCAGCCGCGACCTTTCCCGGGACCTCGACGTCTCCCGCGGTGTGGTGGTCGCCGCCTACGAGCAACTCGTCGCCGAGGGCTTCCTCCTGGCGCGACGCGGGGACGGCACGCGGGTCGCGCCCCTGGCCCGCCCCGACGAGACCCCGCCGCCCCGCCTCGCACCCTGGGACGACGCGCCCACCGCACCCGCCCCGCAGACGAAGGCCACCGTGCGCAGGGCGCCCGCCGTCGACGCGCCGTCCCCCCGCGCCGGGACGTCCGAGGCGGCGCACGAGCCCGCCGCCGAGCCGCGGGACGCGGGCGGCGATTTCGCCTACGACCTGTGGCCCGGCATCCCCGACCTCGCCGCCTTCCCCAGGGCGCGCTGGCTGGCGACGATGCGCGCGGTGCTGCGCGACGTGCCGAACGACGAGCTGGTCTACCCCGACCCCGCGGGCGTGCCCGCGCTGCGCGCCGAACTGGCCGGATACCTGGGCCGCGTCCGCGCCGCGCACGCCGGGCCGGAGCAGGTGCTGGTGATGAACGGGGTGGCGCAGGGCCTGGCGGCCACGGTGCGGCTGCTGGCCGAGGAGGGGCACCGCGTCCTGGCCGTCGAGGACCCCACGAGCGTGCGGCAGCTGCCGATGCTGGAGGCGACCGGGATACGGCTGGTGCGCGTCCCGGTGGACCGTGACGGCCTGGACGTTGACGCGCTCGTCCGTACCCAAGCGCGCGCGGTGCTGGTGACGCCCGCGCACCAGTACCCCACCGGTGTGGTGCTGGCCCCGCACCGCCGCGCCGCCCTCATCGCGTGGGCGCGCAGGACGGGGGGCCTCATCCTGGAGGACGACTACGACGCCGAGTTCCGTTACGACCGCGATCCCGTCGGGTGCATGCAGGGCATCGCCCCCGAACACGTCGTGCTGTTCGGGTCGGTGAGCAAGTCCCTGGCCCCGGCCATGCGGCTGGGCTGGGCCGTGGCGCCGCCGCACCTGGCCGAACGGCTGCGCGCCTACCGCGCCCAGACCGACCTCGGGAATCCCGTGCTGGAGCAGTACGCGTTGGCACGTTTCATCGCCGACGGCGGATACGACCGGCACCTGCGGGTCATGCGACGGCAGTACCGCTCCCGTCGCGACGCCCTGGTGAAGGCGCTGCGCGCCCACGCGCCCAACGCGGCGGTGCGGGGAATCTCCGCCGGGATTCACCTTTACCTGGAGCTGCCCAGGGGATGTGACGAGGAGGCCGTCGTCGCGTCCGCCGCCCGCGCCGGGGTGGCGGTGGCGGGGGCGGCGCCGATGTGGTCGGCCGCGCGCGCCGGGCAGGCCCCGCCCGCGCTGGTGCTCGGCTACGCCCGGCTGCCGGAGGCCCGCCTGGCGCGCGCCGCCGAACTGCTGGGTAGGGCGATTACGGAGGGTGCAGGAGGGTAGGAAGAGGCTCCCCGCAGAAGGAGGTATGGATGAGTCTGGACGAGGCCGCGCGACAACTGAAGATGGCCGTTCACGACGCGCAGGTGGCGTTCGACTGTGTCGGGCTCGGCGACCTCGACCGGGCTCAGGAGCACGCGGTCACCGCCCGGGCCGCCGTGGACGCGGCCGAGGTCGCCCTCGCCCGTGCGCAGCAGGACATGTCCCCCGAGGAGGCGCAGGCCGCGGGGGAACGCGCCGTCGTCGCCCTGGAAGATGCCTGAGCCTGACTAACGCCCCGTTCCGGGAGGTCCGGCCGACGGCGTCAGGCTCCCGGGTCAGACGGCCGGGCGCTCCATCGCCGGAGCGCCCGGCCGAGCCTTCCCGTCCACCACCGGGTCGAAGCCCCTGGCGGTGACGAACACCAGCAGCACCAGCACCGTCGGCACGACGAACGCCAGCCGCAACCCGTGGTCGGGGTCGATGGGCGCGATCGCCCCCACGACGGCGGCGCCCAGCACGAACCCCACGTAGTTGAAGACGTTGACCCGTGCCACGGCCACGCCCAGCCCGGTGGGGTCCACCTTGCCCGCGGCCGAGTACGACACCGGCGCGATCACGCTGAGGCCCAGCCCCGCCACGGCGAACGCGGCGATGGCGACGGCGGCGTTGGGCGCGGCCACCACGCCCGCCATCCCCGCCAGGCCGATCGCCCCGCCCACGCGCACCACCCGCACCGCTCCCGAGCGCCGCACGCCGAAGTCGGCCACGGCGCGGCTGACCACCATCGCGATCTGGTAGGCCACGTAGCCCAGCGGGGCCACCCAGTCGCTGCCGGACAACTCGTCGTCCAGGTACTTGGCGCCGTAGTTGGACAGGGCCGCGTCGGCGAGGTACGCCACGGCCATCGCCGTGCCCACCACCAGGATCGGCCGCCACGGGACGCGTCGCCCGGCCGCCTTCAGCTCCTCGGCGCTCGGCCCGTCGCCCTCCTCGCGCCTGCCGTACAGCAGGTGCCCGGTGCCCAGCGTCCCGGCCAGCCCCAGCGCCGCGGCCGCGGTGAAGCAGACCGGCAGCGACAGATCGATCCGGTTGGACAGCGAGGCCCACAGGCCGCCGAGGATGCCCGCGACGCTCCACACCGCGTAGCAGCCGGTGATCAGGCTCATGCCGTAGCGCCGCTCGACCGCGATGCCCTGGGCGTTCATCGCCGCGTCCACCGCCCCGACGAACAACCCGAACAGCGCGACCGCCGCGTACAGCGGCACGTCGGCGTCGCCGGTCGTCCCGATCAGCACGATCGCCGCGCACACCCCCGGCTGCGCCACCCGCAGCACCGGCCCGCTGCCGACGCGCGCGAACGCCGCGCCCGCCAGCACGCTGCCCAGCCCGGCGACCAGCGGCACCGTCAGCAGCACCAGCGACAGCGTGGCGTCGCTGAGCTGGTGCGCCTTCTGGATCCGCGGCACCTGCGTCACCAGCGAGGCGAAGCACAGGCCCTGCACGGCGAACGCGGCGTAGGCGGCCAGCCGCGCCCGCCGGTCCCGCCCGGTGATCCGCACGGTCATGCGGCGCCCGCCTCTCCGCCACCGGGGCCGAAGATGAGAAAGTTTCGCGTCAGGGCGGCAGCGTACCGCAGCGCCCCCGGCGCGCGAATCCCCTGGCCGGTCCCCTTGCCGGGGCGATCTCAGTCGATGAGGCGGCGGCGCATGCCGCGCACGGCCAGCAGCCACATCAGCGCGGAGAACACCACCAGCAGGGCCAGATGCCCCAGGTCGACCAGCGGACGCAGCCCGAACACCGCGTGCCGCACCAGCTCCACGCAGTGGTACAGCGGGTTGGCCCACGCCACGTACTGCGCCCACCGCGGCAGCGCGTCCACCGGGAAGAAGGTGCCCGCCACCAGGAACAGCGGCGTGATCACACCCGTGATCACGTAGTCGAACGAGTTGATGGACGGCACGATCGTGGACGTCCACATGCCGAACAGCGCGAACCCCAGCGACAGCCAGAACACCAGGAACGGCACCAGCAGCATGCCCGGCGACGGGTCCAGCCCGAAGAACAGCGCCACCACCAGCGGCGTGCACGAGTACACCGACCCCTTGGCCGCGATCCACAGCGCCTCGCCGGTGACCAGCTCGTGCACGTCCACCGGCGTGGCCAGGATCGCGTCGTAGGTGTGCTGGAACACCCGCCGGATGTAGCCGTTGAACATCCCGGGGAACACGGCCGTGAACAACGCGGCGATGCCCACCACGCCGGTCGCCATGAAGTCCAGGTAGCGCATGCCGGACACCACCGCGACCAGCGACCCGAACCCGTAGCCGAACGCCAGCAGGTAGAACGTCGGCTCGACGGTCGCGGCGAACGTCTGCGACTTCCAGTAGCGGCGGAACAGCGCCAGCTCGTGCCGCCAGATCCCGCCCACCGGCGCCAGCTCGAACCTGCGCAGCGGGCGCGGCGGCGCGACCTGCCCCGTCGCGTGATCGGTGGTCATTCGACCTTCTCCCCGGTGAGCACCACGAACACGTCCTCCAGGGTGGCGGCGCGGCGGACGCCGTCCGGCCCCAGCTCCTCGGCCAGCGACGGCGGCATCGCCTCGGCCTTCAGCACCGACACCGACGGGCCGGTGCGCCGGGTCGCCAGCCCCGCCGCGCGCGCCAGCCGCTCGACCTCCGCCAGCCGCTCCGGCGGGCCGAAGTGCTCGACGACCTGCCGCCCGGCGTGCTCGGCGATCAGCTCGGCGGGCGCGCCCCGCGCCACCACCCGGCCGCGCGACATCAGCGCGCAGTCGTCGGCCAGCCGCTCGGCCTCCTCGATGTAGTGCGTGGACATCAGCACCGTCGTGCCGTGCGAGCGCAGCCCGTCGATCAGCCCCCACAGGTCGGCGCGCACCTGCGGGTCCAGGCCCACGGTCGGCTCGTCCAGCAGCACCAGCGCGGGACGGTGCACCAGCCCGCGCGCGATCAGCAGCCGCCGCCGCATCCCGCCCGACAGGTCGTCGACCTTGGTGTGCGCCCGGCCGGTCAGGTGCGCCAGGGCCAGCGCGTCGTCCACCGCCGCCCGCCGCCGGCGCCGCGGCACCCGGTACAGGTGTGCGAACACCTCCAGGTTCTCCCTGGCAGTCAGCTCCTCGTCCAGGTTGTCCTGCTGCGGGACGACGCCCATCGCCGCCCGCACCCGTTTGGACTCGCCCGGCACCGGCAGCCCCAGCACGTGGATCGTGCCCTCGTCGGCGATCGCCTGGGCGGTGAGCAGCTTCATCGTGGTCGACTTGCCCGCGCCGTTCGGGCCGAGCAGGCCCAGGCACGTGCCGGGCGCCACCTCCAGGTCGAGGCCGTCCACGGCGGTGAAGTCGCCGAAGCGCTTGACCACCCCGCGCAGGCTGATCGCGGCCGCGCTCCCGTCGGCCGGTCCCCGGACGGAGGTCTGCGCACCACGCTGTACGGCCATGAGCGTCACTGTAGGTGACGGATCGGGCAATTCCCCACAGATTTTTCCGGGCCGTGGACGACCTTTTCCAACGCCGCTTCCGACCCCGCTTCCGTGCCCCCGCGGGTTCGGCGGGTTCGGCGGGACCGGGACGGGCGGCGGCTACCCTCTAAGCGTGGAGACCCCCAGCCGACGGCCCCCGAGCGAACCGAGCGTGCGGGAACTGCGCGCCTCCGACGCCGACCGGGAACGCGTGGCGGCCGTGCTGCGGGAGGCCCTGGCCGACGGGCGGCTCACCATCGACGAGCACGCCGAGCGCACCGAACGCGTCTACGCCGCCCGCACCCTCGGCGACCTGACCGGCCTCACCGCCGATCTCGGCCCCCAGGAGACCCAGCCGATCCTCGTCGACGACCGTCCCGTGTCCGCCATGTTCGGCCGGATGCGGCGGGAGGGCCGGTGGGTGGTGCCGGTCCGGCTGCCGCTGCTGGCGCTGTTCGGCACCGTCGAACTCGACCTGCGGCAGGCCGTGCTGCAGCGGCGGCACGTGGTGCTGGACGCCATGGTGCTGGGCGGCCGCATCCGCCTGCTGGTGCCCGACGGCGTCCGCGTGGACGTCACCGGGCGCACCGTCCTCAGCACCCGCGACGTGCGCACCCGCCCCTACGACGAGGGTCCCACGGTCGAGATCGGCGGCACGATGATCTTCGGCTCGGTGCGGGCCCGCACCCCGAAGCGCACCCTGCGCGACCGCGTCCGCGACCGCCTGAACCGCCGCCGCTGAGCCCCCGCCACGCCGCTGGCCCGCCGCCGAGCCGCGGCGCGAGGCCGCGGCTCCGGCCGCCGGCGCCGCTACTGCGCGGTGTCGAAGTTGATCGCGCTGTAGGCCCGCAGCTTGTTCAGCTTGTGCTCGCTGGTGATCGAGCGGATGGTGCCGCTGCGCGAGCGCATCACCAGCGAGTGCGTGACCGCGGTGCCCTTGCGGTAGCGCACGCCGTCCACCAGCTCGCCGTCGGTGATGCCGGTGGCGGCGAAGAACACGTCGTCGGAGGTCACCAGGTCGTCGGTGGTCAGCACCCGGTCCAGGTCGTGCCCGGCGGCCAGCGCCTTGTCGCGCTCCTCGTCGTTGCGCGGCCACAACCGGCCCTGCAGCACCCCGCCCAGCGCCTTGATCGCGCAGGCCGCGATGATCCCCTCCGGGGTGCCGCCGATGCCCAGCAGCAGGTCCACGCCGGTGCCCTCGCGCGCCGCCATGATCGCGCCGGCCACGTCCCCGTCGGTGATGAACTTGATCCGGGCGCCGGTGGCGCGGACCTGCCGGACGATGTCCTCGTGCCGCGGCCGGTCCAGGATCACCACGGTCACGTCGTGCGGCGAGGAGCCCTTGGCGCGGGCGACGGCGGCGATGTTGTCGGCGATCGGGCGTTCGATGTCCACCGCGTCGGCGGCCTCCGGGCCGGTCGCCAGCTTCTCCATGTAGAACACGGCCGACGGGTCGTACATCGACCCGCGCGGCGCCACCGCCAGCACCGCGATCGCGTTGCTCATGCCCATCGCGGTCAGCCGGGTGCCGTCGATCGGGTCCACGGCCACGTCGCACTCGGCGCCGCTGCCGTCGCCCACGTGCTCGCCGTTGAACAGCATCGGGGCGTTGTCCTTCTCACCCTCGCCGATCACCACCACGCCCTGCATCGCCACGGTGTTGATCAGCTGGCGCATGGCGTTGACGGCCGCGCCGTCGGCGCCGTTCTTGTCGCCGCGGCCCACCCAGCGGGCGGCGGCCATGGCGGCGGCCTCGGTCACCCGGACCAGCTCCAGGGCCAGGTTGCGGTCCGGCGCCGCGGGCTCGGTGACGAGCGGGGAGTGGACGGTGGTCTCGTGCGACATGGCGGCGGCCTTTCGGTCGGTGATCTCCGTGGATTCTCGGCGCGCCGCGTCCGAGGTCACAAATTGGACCAGACCAGACAAGGCGCATGGGGGATCCAATACCCCGAACGGCCCGTTTTTGACGGACCGGGCATCGGCGGATCGCGCTCCACCGGCCCGGAGGGCGTAATCTCAGGGCTCATGAGCAGCGAGATCGATGTCCCCTCCGGCGGGGTCGCCGCGGCCGGCGGCGGTGCGGACGCGGCCGGGACACGGGCGGACGCCGGCGGCGACGCCCCCGCCCGCACCTCCGACCGCGGCGCCGCCACGCGCAGCGCGCTGCTGGCCGCCGCGCGGGACGTGTTCTGCGAGGCGGGCTTCGCCCAGGCCGCCGTCACCGACATCGTCGCCAAGGCGGGGGCCAGCGTCGGCAGCCTCTACCACCACTTCAACGGCAAGGCGGACCTGTACCTCACGCTGTTCGAGGAGTTCCAGGGACGCCAGCAGGAGCGCACCCGGGAGGCGGTGAACCGGGCGCGCGAGGCCGGTGAGAACGACCCCATGCGGCTGTTCATCGCCGGGGCGGGCGCCTACCTGGACGGCTGCCTGGCCGAACGGGACGTGGCCCGGCTGTTCATCTCCGGCGACGGGCCGCCCGGCTTCGACCGCGTCATGCGCCAGCGGCTCAACAAGTGGGCCCGCCGCAACGCCGCCCTGTTCCACACCGCCGACGGGGGCGTGGACGAGGCGCTGGTCGTCGTGCTGACCGGGGCGATGGCGGGCGCGGTGTCGGAGATCTCCCTCAGCGACGACGAGGCGGCCTCGCGCGCGCTGGCCGACGACGTCATGGCCATCGTGTCCACGATCCACAACCCCCGGACGGGGCACGGCTGACCGTGCGGGATCCTGGGAACGTGAGCGAGAAGACCCCACCGACGTCCGACGCCCCGCCGAGCGACGCCCCCGCGAGCGACACCGTGCCCGGCGACACCGCTCCAAACGACGCCGCCGCTTCCGACGGTGCCGCGCCGGACGAGTCGGCGCCGGCGCGGGCCGCGGCGCCGGGCGGCGACCAGGCCGCGGCCACGGGGCCGGTCCGGGTGAGCCCCGCCGTCTACAAGCGGCTGACCACCGGGCTGGGCGGGTTCACCCTGGCGATGGGCGCCTGCCTGCTGCTCGTCGCGGCGATCTACGTGATCACGCCGCGCAGCAACAAGGAGGTCCTGCCCACCGTCGACTACCAGAGCCAGCTCTGGGCGATGCGCAGCGACGCCCCCTACACCGTGCACGCGCCCGAGAACCTGCCGCCCACGTGGCGTCCCACCAGCTCGCGGCTGCACGGCCTGGGCGAGGGCAAGGGACCGGTGGCGTGGCATCTGGGGTTCGTCACCCCCAGCGACGAGTACGCGGCGCTGGAGCAGAGCAACGAGAAGGCGTCCGAGTACGTCCCCCGGATGACCAACAACAAGAAGCCGATCGGCACCCAGCAGGTGAACGGCGTCACCTGGACCAAGTACCACCGCAAGGACAAGAAGGCCAACTCCCTGGCGCGCACCCTGCCCGACGGGGTGAGCCTGGTGGTGACCGGTACGGCCTCCTACGAGGAGCTGGCGGTGCTGGCCGCGTCCCTCAAGCCGCAGCCCAAGCAGACCGGCGGCGTCCCGGTGCCCACGGCCTCACCGGCGAACCCGTCCTGAGGAACAAGACGACCTCGTGGCGGCCTCAGAAGGGGGCGGCCTGGCCGTCACCTTCCGCGGGCTCGCTCATGGCCGCGGCCAGGCGCGCGCGGGCGCCTTCGAGCCACTCCTCGCAGATCCCGGCGAGCTTCTCGCCGCGCTCCCACAGGCCGAGCGACTCCTCCAGCGTGAGCCCGCCCGTCTCCAGCCGCCGGACGACCTCCGCCAGCTGGTCGCGGGCCTGCTCGTAGGACAGCCGCTGCTCACCGGGGCCGTGCTGCTCAGGATTCTCCTCGGTCACCGTTCAACCTTAGTCGCCGCCGGTGACGGTGACCGCGATGCGGCCGTCGGCCAGCCGCACCAGCAGCCGCTCACCGGTCTCGACCGCCCCGGCCTCCCGCACCACCGAGTCGTCCTCGCGCTGCACGATCGCGTACCCGCGCTTGAGCGTGGCGGCGGGGGAGAGGGCGACCAGCCGCGCGCGGGTGTGCGTCAGCTCGTCGCCGGCCCGGTCCAGGGCGGCGGTCAGGCAGCGGCGGGCCCGGTCGCGCAGCGCGCGCACCTGCTCGTCCTGCCGTTCGATCTCGCGGACCGGGTCGGCCAGCGCCGGCCGCGACCGCATCGCCTTCAGCCACGCCAGCTCCCGCTCCACGGCCCCGGCCAGGCAGCGGCGGCCGCGGTCGCGCAGCTGCCGCACGTACTGCAGCTGCTCGCGCACGTCCGGGACGACCTTCTTGGCCGCGTCGGTGGGCGTGGACGCCCGCACGTCGGCCACCAGGTCCAGCAGCGGGGTGTCCTGCTCGTGCCCGATGGCGCTGACCACGGGGGTGCGGCAGGCCGACACCGCCCGCACCAGCGCCTCGTCGGAGAACGGCAGCAGGTCCTCCATGGACCCGCCGCCGCGGGCGATGACGATCACGTCGATCTCGGGGTCGGCGTCCAGCCTGCGCAGCGCCTCCATCACCTCGCCGACCGCGTAGGAGCCCTGCACGGCGACGTTCTCGACCTGGAACGCCACGGCGGGCCAGCGCCGCCGGCCGTTGCGCAGCACGTCGTGCTCGGCGTCGGAGTCGCGCCCGCAGATCAGGCCGACCTTGCCGGGCAGGAACGGCAGCGGCCGCTTGCGCTCGGGCCGGAACAGCCCCTCGGACGCCAGCACCCGCTTGAGCCGTTCCAGCCGGGCCAGCAGCTCGCCGACGCCGACCGGCCGCACCTCCAGGGCGGCCAGCGAGAACGTCCCCCGGTTGATCCAGAAGTCGGGCTTGGCGTGCAGCACCACCCGGGCGCCGTCGGCCACCGCGGGACCGGCCGCCTCGAACACCGCGCGCGGCCCCACGACCCGCACCGACATGTTGGCCACGGGGTCGCGCAGCGTCAGGTAGACCGTGCCGCCGCGGGCGTTCAGGTCGGTGATCTGCCCCTCGACCCAGATGCGGCCCAGGCGCCCGATCCAGCCGCCCACCGCCTGCAGGACGGTGCGGACCGGCACCGGCGACTCCGCCGAGGTCTCCATCGCCATGCAGGCAGCCTATGCCGCCCGTGCCGGGCCGCGGTCCGGCACGCTGGTGTGACCGGGCTCACGCGAATAGTTAGCCAAACTAAGTTAGACTGTCTAAGTAATTGTCCGTGAGGTGACCATCCGTGACAGCGTCCGACCCCATGTCCCGCCCTGCGCCGACGTCCGCGGCGTCCCCGGCCGGGCAGGCGCCGGCGAACCGGCAGCCGTCCCAGCCGCATCAGCCGTCGGACGCCGACCGCGCGCTCGCCGAGCAGTTCAACCGGCGCATGCGCGACGTCGTCCTGCTGCTGCGCCGGGTGTCCGCCGACCAGCCCATCACCGCCCAGCAGCTGTCCGTGCTGGGCTCGCTGGAGGCCGGGCCGCGCCGGATGACCGAGCTCGCCGCCGAGCACGGCGTCCGGCTGCCGACCATGACCGCCCAGATCAACCGGCTGGAACGCGACGGGCTGGTCGCGCGGGGCCGGGACGCCGCCGACGCGCGCGTCGTCACCGCCCGGCTCACCGAGACGGGCACCGACCGGCTGCGCGCCGGGCGCGAACGCCGCCTGGCGTTCCTGGCCGGGCGGTTCGCCGCCCTCAGCGACGAGGACCGTGCGGCCGTGGCCGCGGCGCTGCCCGCCCTGGAACGGCTCCTCACCGTCTCCTGAAAGGACCTTCATGCACGCGACGCCCCCCGGCGCCCCGTCCGCCCCCGAGCAGGCGGCGCGGCGCGGCGGCATCCTGCGCCAGCCGCTGGCGGTCTGGGCCACCGCCTTCGCCGCCGTCGTCGCCTTCATGGGCATCGGCCTGGTCGACCCCATCCTGCCCGCCATCGCCAAGGGCCTGGACGCCACGCCCAGCCAGGTCTCCCTGCTGTTCACCAGCTACTTCCTGATCACGGCGGTGGCGATGCTGGTCACCGGCTGGGTGTCCAGCCGCATCGGCGGCCGCCGCACGCTGCTGGCCGGGCTCGCGCTGGTGATCGTGTTCGCCTCGCTGGCGGGCACGTCCGACACGGTGGGCCAGCTGATCGGCTTCCGCGCCGGCTGGGGGCTGGGCAACGCGCTGTTCGTGGCCACCGCCCTGGCGGTGATCGTCGGCGCGGCCAGCGGCGGCGCCGAGTCCGCGATCATCCTGTACGAGGCGGCGCTCGGCCTCGGCATCTCGATGGGGCCCCTGCTGGGCGCGCTGCTCGGCGACATGAGCTGGCGCTACCCGTTCTTCGGCACCGCCGCCCTGATGGCCGTGGGCTTCCTGCTGATCGCCGCGCTGCTGGGGCCGACGCCCCCGCCGAAGCGGCGGACCCGGCTGTCGGACCCGATCCGCGTGCTCGCCCACGGCGGCCTGTCGACCACCGCGTTCACCGCGCTGTTCTACAACTACGCGTTCTTCACCGTTCTGGCCTTCACCCCGTTCGTCCTGGGCATGGACGCGCACGGCATCGGCCTGGTGTTCTTCGGCTGGGGCGTGCTGGTCGCGCTGGCCTCGGTGTTCGGCGCGCCGTTCCTGCAGCGCCGTATTGGAACGGTCCGGGTGATGCACCTGGCGCTGGGGCTGCTGGTGCTGTGCCAGCTCGGCCTGGCGCTGTCGGGCCAGACCGGGATCATCGTCTCCACGATCCTGTCGGGCATCCCCATCGGGCTGAACAACACCGCCTTCACCGAGGCCGCCATGGAGGTCTCCGACGCGCCCCGTCCGGTCGCCTCGGCGGGCTACAACTTCGTCCGCTGGCTCGGCGGCGCCATCGCCCCGTACGCCGCCGGACGGCTCGGCGAAGAGATCAACTCGGACGTGCCGTACTACGTCGGCGCGGCCAGCTGCCTGGTCGCCGTGCTGATCCTCGTCCTGCGCCGCCACCACCTGCGCGACCTGGAGCGTGTGGACATCGACCACGCCGTCCACGACGCCCCGCTGCCCAGCCGCGCCTAGACCCCCTGGACGCGGAACGGCCCCCGGGACGCCGTCCCGGGGGCCGTTCCCGTGCCGCCGTCGGTCAGTGGAGGCCGTTGAGCTTGGCGATCCGGCGCTCGTACATGCGCAGGACGTCGGCGCGGGCCGCGTGCTTGCTCTCGTACTCGCGCAGCAGCTTCACCTGGTCGACCGTCAGGCCGCGCAGCCGGGCGCGCAGCTGCGGCAGCGTCGCCTCGTCGTAGTTGGGCACCGGCAGGTCCTCGGCGACCTTCTCGGCCTCGGCCGGCGCCGCGGGCTTCGACTCCGGCCGCGGCTCGAACACCGCCTCGTCCTTCGGCTCGGGAGCGGCCTCGGGTTCCGGCTCACGCTCAGCGCGGGGTACCGGTTCGGGTGCGGGCGCGGGCGCCGGCGTGACCCCGGCCTCGGGTGTCGGCGTCACCTCGGCCTCGGGCTTCGGCTCGGGCTCGGCGGCCTCGGGCTTCGGCTCGGGCTTGGCGGCCGCGGGCTTGCCCACGGAGATCTCGCCGCCCGCGGTGCCGGCCGCCGGCTTCGGC
>NZ_BAAAZG010000086.1:70537-76443 GCF_039536785.1 Actinomadura miaoliensis | reverse complement strand
CGCCGCGCCGGCGCGCGCGGAGGCCCCGGCGGCGCAGTCCAAGCGTCCGCCGTCGTCGCCGCTGGCGCGCAGGCTGGCCCGCGACCACGGCATCGACCTGGCCACGCTGTCGGGCAGCGGTCCGGGCGGACGGATCGTCCGCGCCGACATCGAGGCCGCGATCCGCGCGGGCGGGACCGCGCAGGCCCCGGCGCAGCAGGCCCCCGCCCAGCAGGCCGCCCCGGCGGCCGCGCAGCAGGCGGCGCCCGCCCAGGCCGGGCCGCAGGCCGACAGCGAGGACGTCGAGGTCGTCCCGCTCAACCGGTTCCGCAAGGTCGCGGCCCGCAGGCTCACCGAGAGCAAGCGCAACGCGCCGCACTTCTACCTCAACCGCGAGGTGGACGCGGCCAAGCTGGTGGAGTTCCGCGCCACGCTGAACGAGGCGCTGGCCCCCGCCAAGGTCAGCGTGAACGACCTGGTGGTGAAGGCGTGCGCCACCGCGCTGCGCGAGTTCCCCGAGGTGAACGTGTCGTTCACCGAGGAGAACCTGCTGGTGCACAAGCGGGTGCACGTCGGCGTCGCGGTGGCGGTGGACGACGGCCTGGTCGTCCCGGTGATCCGGGACGCCGACCGCAAGAGCGTCTCGCAGATCGGCGCCGAGACCCGCGAGCTGGCGGGCCGGGCCCGCGAGGGCAGGCTGACCCCGCAGGAGATGAGCGGCGGCACGTTCAGCGTCAGCAACCTGGGCATGTTCGGCGTGGACAGCTTCTCGGCCGTCATCAACCCGCCGGAGGCCGCGATCCTGGCGGTCGGCGCGGTGCGGGACGAGCCGGTGGTGCGCGACGGGCAGATCGTGCCGGGCAAGCGCATGGCGGTGACGCTGTCGGTGGACCACCGCGCCTGCGACGGCGCGACGGGCGCCCGCTTCCTCGCCCGCCTGGTCGAGCTGCTGGAGAACCCGCTGCTGATCGTCGCCTGACGGACGGACACGAGAGGATCGCCTGACCCCGGGGCCGAGGGGTCAGGCGATCCTCGTTTCCGGGACCGCCGCGGGCACGCCTCCCCGAGAGTCACCCGCGTGCCGGCGGCGTCCCGGAGCCGGGCGGGGACCGGACTCCGGCCCGCGGTCAGGCCGGGGCCACGGCCCGGCCGGTGGACGGCGAGATCATCCCGGCGCACAGGCCGCGGCCGCGCAGGTTCGCGGCGATCTGCGGGATCGCCGCGACCGTGGTCGCGTACGCGTCGTGCATGAGGATGACCTGGCCGTTCCGCAGTTGCGCGGCCGCCTGGACGATCTGCGCGGTGCTCGCGCCCGCCCAGTCGCGGGAGTCGACGTCCCACAGCACCTGGGTGAGGCCGAGCCGCCGCGCGACGCCCGCCACCGTGGCGTTGGTCTCGCCGTACGGCGGCCGGAACAGCACCGGCGCGGTGCCGGTGGCCTGCTGGACGGCCTGCTGGGTGCGCTGCAGCTCGGACTGGATCTGCGGGTCGCTCATCTGCCCGAGATGCGGGTGGGTGTAGGTGTGGTTGCCGACCCACATGCCCGCGTCCCGCTGCGCCCGGACCAGGGCCGGGTTGTTCTGCGCGTTCTGCCCGATGTTGAACATCGTGGCGCGCAGGCCGTTGGTCCTCAGCGCGTTCAGCAGCGTGGTGGTGTTGCTCGGATTGGGGCCGTCGTCGAACGTCAGCCCCACGTATCCGGCGGCGCAGTCGGCGACCGTCCCGGCGGTGGCCGGGCCGGCGGTGGCGGCCGTCGTGGCGGCCACCGCCAGCCCGGCGCCGAGGACGGCGACGGCCCGCGCGTACCGGCGTGCGATGTTCTCGCTCATCGGCGTCCGTTCTCCCTGGTGCGGTGGGTCAGCCGACCGCGCAGCTCACCGACGGCCAGTTCCAGTTGCCGTTGTGCTGGATGGTGAAGCCGAAGGTGTTGCCGTTGCCGTTGGGCCGCATCGTCATCACGTTGCCGCTGGAGTCCCAGGTCGGGGACCCGTTCCAGGTCGCGATGACCTTCTGCGGGCTCTGCACGCGGACCGTGACGACCCAGTTGCTCGTTCCCGACACCGCGACCGACAGGTTGAAGCGGTCGCTCCACTGCTGGCCGGCGCTGATCGTCGCGGTGCAGCTTTCGCCGGGCGGCGTGGTGGGGTCGCCGCCGCCGGGCGGGTTTCCGGTGGAGCCGTTCAGGGCCGCCAGGACGGCGTCGTAGGCGGGCTTCTTGTTGTAGTTCCTGTCGAACAGCAGCGGGGTGCCGCTGGAGCGCCAGGAGTAGTGGTCCGGGATGCCCCACACGGTGATGCCCGTGCAGCGGGACACCGCCAGGCACGCCTGCACGACCCGGCGGTAGTTGTCGGCCTGCGCGCTGCCGGAGCCCTCGATGTCCAGCTCGGTGATCTGCACGTCCACCCCGAGCGCGGCGAACTGCTGGATGTTCTGCTGGTAGTTGGACGGCACCGGGGACTGGGAGTTGAAGTGCGACTGCAGGCCCACGCAGTCGATCGGCACGCCGCGCGACTTGAAGTCGCGGACCATGTTGTAGACGGCCCGGGTCTTGGCGGCGTTGGCGTCGTCGATGTTGTAGTCGTTGTAGCAGAGTTTGGCGCCGGAGTCGGCGGCGCGGGCGGTGCGGAACGCCTCCTCGATGTACCCGTCGCCGAGGCGCTGCTGGAAGACCGACTGGCGCCGCGCGCCGCTGCTGCCGTCCTGGAACGCCTCGTTCACCACGTCCCAGGAATGGATCTTGCCCCGGTAGTGGCCCATCACCTGGTTGATGTGGTTGTTCATCGCCGAACGCACGTCGTTCGCCGACGACAGGCCGCTCACCCAGCCGGGCAGCTGCGAATGCCACACCAGCGTGTGCCCGCGGATCTTCATGCCGCGGCCCTGCGCGTGGCTGACGATGCGGTCGGCGTTGCCGAAGCTGAACGATCCCCGGGACGGCTCGGTGGCGTCCCATTTCATCTCGTTCTCGGGGGTGACGGAGTTGAACTCGCGGTTGAGCACGGTGACGTACTGGGACTCGCCGAGGTGGTTGGCGGCGACCGCGGCGCCGAAGTAGCGGCCGCTCTGCGCGGCCGCCTCGCCGAGCGTGCTCGCCGCCGCGCCGGCGGACGAGGACAACGCCGCCGCGACGCCCATCGCCAGGACGCCCGCGACGCCTGTCGCGAGCGCGTTTCGGATGACGCCTCTCTTCATGTGCGTTCCCTTCTGGAACGGGGTGGGGGCGGGAACACCCGGGCTCCGAAACGGACCGGCCCTGCCCGGGGAGGCTCATTCTGAATTCCGCCGCCAAATACGTCAACAGGGCGCTGAAACTTTCCTGCTCATTACACCTGCAAAGCGCCGGTACGCTGGCTCACATTACTCCGGAAAGATGTCTCCGAAACTTTCGGGAAACGGCGAAAGTTTCGAAGTCGGCGAAACTTTCGCCGGCATGCGAAACTTTCGCCTGTCCCGCCGAATATGGCGCCGTCTTCCGAAGAACGGCCAATGTGCTCGCTTTGGACGGCCGCCGCGCCGGGGCGGTCACCGGGGCGGCAGCACGAGCACCGCCGACACCGCCCGGTGGTCGGTGCCCGGCACGCGGTGGACGCCCGACGCACGCACCCCGACGCGCTCGTCGGCCAGCACATGGTCCAGCGTCACGGGCGGCATGCCGGGCGGATGCGGGCCGATCGCCGGCCAGGTCCACCGCAGGCCGTCGCCGGTGGCGTCGGCCGCGTCCCGGTACCCGGAGCGCAGCAGCCGCCGCAGCTCGGCGTGGTCGAGCGTGGCGTTGAAGTCCCCGGCCAGGACGCGCACCGGGCCCCGTCCGGACGGGCGGGGCAGCGCGCGCAGCCCGTCCCGCCAGCAGCGCGCCATCCCGGGATGGGACGGCGCGCACGGATGCACCGACACGACCTCCACCGGCGGCCCGCCCGGCACCTGGACCATGGCCCTGACCTGCCGGAACCCGACGGCGATCGCCGGCCGCCCGCTGAGCGGGAAACGCGAGTACAGCCCCGAGCCGGCGCCGCCCGGCAGCGGTGCGACCACCCTGTGCGGCAGCACCCGCGACAGGCCCGCCCGGTCGAGCGCGGCCATCGCCTGGGGCGTCAGCTCCTGGACCGTGAGCACGTCGGCGCGGGTGCGTCGCGCCAGGTCCACGACGTGCTGGGGGGACGCCCGCCCGTACAGCACGTTGGCGGCGAGCACGCGCACCACCGGGCCGCGCGCGTCCGGGTCTCCGTCGGGCACGGCGCGCGGCACCACGGCCACCGCGAACGCGCACGCGACCAGGACCCCGGCCACCGCCGTCCCCCGGCGGCGGAGCACGAACGCGAGCACCGGCACGACGGGTGAGGCGGCGGCCACGTACGGGGTGAAGGCCACCAGCTGCCCCCACCTGAACGCGGGTTGCCAGCCGCCCCACCGCAGGACGGCCCACACCGCGAACGGCGCCCACGCCGCCCACAACACGGCGCTCACCCACCACCGGCGTCCACCGGCTTGCCCGGCGGCCGCCTCCGGCCTGCTGATCGTCTCCACGGGCGCCCCGCCGTCATCGCTCATGCCGGTTTCGACGTGTGTGACGATCATCGTGTTCACCGGAACGGGCGCCGCGCATTATCGTCGTCGCGACCATTTGTATCGCCAGGGAGGCGCCGTGACCGTGCACGTTCCGCTGGGGCCGTTGCTGGAGCCCGCGTTCCATCTGGGCTCGGTGCCCACCACGTGGGCCGAGCTGCTGGGCTTCGCCACCGGCGCGGTCAACGTGTGGCTGGTCGTCCGGCAGAACATCCTCAACTGGCCGATCGGCATCGCCAACGTGGTCCTGCTCGGGCTGGTGTTCCTGGACGGCGGGCTGTACGCCGACGCCGGGCTGCAGATCGTCTACGTGGGGTTGCAGGCGTACGGCTGGTGGATGTGGCTGTACGGCGGGGAGGGCCGCGACGCGCTGCCGGTCACCCGCACGTCCCGCGAGGAGTGGGTCGCCCTGCTGGCGGCGGGCGCGGCGGGAACGGCGCTGCTGGTGTGGGTGCTCACCGCCTGGACCGACTCGACGGTGCCGTTCTGGGACGCGCTCACGACCGCGCTGTCGCTGATGGCGGTGTACGGGCAGTCGCGCAAGCTGCTGGAGTCGTGGTGGATCTGGATCGCCGCCGACCTGGTGTACATCCCGCTGTACTGGTACAAGGACCTCAAGCTCACCAGCGCCCTGTACGTGGTGTTCCTGTCGCTGTGCGTGGCGGGGCTGGCCTCCTGGCAGCGTGACTGGAGGACCGCGCGGGCCGTCCCGGGCACGGCATGACGTCCGGGCACGGTATGACGTTCGGGCACGGGCTGGTGATCGGCAAGTTCTATCCGCCGCACGCCGGCCATCACCACCTGATCGACACCGCGGCGGCGGCGTGCGCGCGGCTCACCGTGGTCGTGGCCGCGTCGACCGTGGAGAGCATCCCGCTGGCGCTGCGCACGGCGTGGTTGCGGGAGGCGCATCCGCAGCCGCACGTGCGGGTGGTGCCGGTGGTGGACGACGCCGAGATCGACTACGGGTCGGACGAGGTCTGGGCGCTGCACGTCGACGCCTTCCGCTCCGGGCTGGCGCTGGAACCGGACGCTCCCCCGGTCGACGCGGTGTTCTCCTCCGAGGCGTACGGGGACGAGCTGGCGCGCCGGTTCGGCGCCGTCCACGTCCCGGTGGACCCGCCACGCGAGCGCTTCCCGGTCAGCGGCACCGCCGTCCGCGAGGACCCGGTCGCCGCGTGGCCGTGGCTCGCGCCGCCGGTCCGGGCGTACCTGGCGCGCCGGGTCGTGGTGGTGGGCGCGGAGTCGTCCGGCACCACCACGCTGGCCCGCGCGCTGGCGGCGCACTACGCCGGGCGCGGCGGCGTGTGGGCGGCGACGCGGTGGGTGCCCGAGTACGGGCGCACCTACTGCGAGGAGAAGCT
>NZ_BAAAZG010000086.1:0-70521 GCF_039536785.1 Actinomadura miaoliensis | reverse complement strand
CCCGGGCTGTGGCTGGACGATCTGACCTGGGAGTCCGCGGAGTTCACCGAGATCGCCGAGCGTCAGCTGGCGCTGGAGGACGCGGCGGCCCGCGCGGGCTCGCCGCTGCTGGTGTGCGACACCGACGCGTTCGCCACCGCGCTGTGGCACGAGCGCTACCTGGGGTCGCCCGCGCCGGACGTGGAACGGCTGCACGAACGGCCGCCGCACCACCACCTGTGGATCCTCACCGACACCGAGGGCGTCCCGTTCGAGCAGGACGGCTGGCGTGACGGCGAGCGGATACGCGGGTGGATGTCGGGGCGCTTCCGTGATGAGCTTGAGCGGCGCGGCCTGCCGCATGTGGTGGTGACCGGAACGCACGAGGAACGCCTGGCCCGCGCCGTCGCGGCCGTCGACGGTCTGCTGGCCGCGGGGTGGTCGTTCGCCGCGCCCCTCGCCCCGTGACCCTCCGCGTCCGGATGTTCGCGCTATCACCGGTTTTTTCAGGGGTATTGACAGCTCGTTTCGTTAGCGCAAACATTCAGGGCACGCCGACGTGAAGGAGGTCACGTGACCGCCGCCACACCCCCGCCCGCCCGGTCCCGCGCCGCGGTGATGGAGGACGTGGCAGCCCTGGCGGGCGTGTCGGCCATGACGGTGTCGCGGGTGCTCAACTCCCCCGAGAAGGTGCGGCCGCAGACCCGCGCCAGGGTGCTGGCGGCCATGCGGGAGCTGGACTACCGGCCCAACTCCGCCGCGCGCGTGCTGGCCACCGGACGGTCCGGGGTGCTGGGCGTGGTCAGCTTCGACACCACCCTGTACGGGCCGGCGTCCATGCTCTACAGCATCGAGCGGGCCGCCCGCGCCGCCGAGTACTCGGTCAACATCGCCAGCCTGAGCACGCTGACCCCGCGCGCCATCGAGGACGGGGTGGAGCGGCTGCGCGGGCAGTCGGTGGACGGCGTCGTGATCATCGCGCCGCACCAGTCGGCGGCCGAGGGGCTGCGGCGGCTGCCGCCGGACTTTCCGGTGGTCGTGGTGGGCGTGGGCGACGACGTGCCGGCGCCGGTGACGGTGGTGGACCACCGGGCGGGCGCGGTGCGGGTCGTGCGGCACCTGCTCAGCCTCGGCCACGAGACGGTGTGGCACATCGCCGGGCCGGCCGACTGGATCGACGCCAGCGCGCGCGTCGACGGCTGGCGCGCGGTGCTGGCCGAGCACGGCCGGGAGGCGCCCGAGCCGCTGGGCGGCGACTGGAGCGCCCGGTCCGGCTACGAGCAGGGCCGGCGGCTGGCCGCCGATCCGGACGTGACCGCGGTGTTCGCCGCCAACGACCCCATGGCGCTCGGCCTGCTGCGCGCGCTGCGCGAGGCGGGCCGGCGCGTCCCCGAGGAGGTGAGCGTGGTGGGCTTCGACGACGTGCCGGAGGCCCCCTACTTCGCGCCCCCGCTGACCAGCGTCCGCCAGCCGTTCGGCGAGGTGGGACGGCACGCGTTCCAGCTCCTGCTGGAACGCATCGACGGGACCCCGCCGCCGGAGGGCAAGGGCTTCCCGCGCCGCACCGTGGAGCCCGAGCTGGTGGTCCGGGAGAGCACCGCCGCGCCGCCGGGGCGCTGACGAGGAACGACGCGACGAACGGGAGACCGGTGCCGGGCATGATGTTAGCGCTACCACCAGCAAGCGCTTGACCAAGATCGCCGAGACACAGGAAGACAGGCCGTGCGCATCACCAAGATCGGGACCCATGTCGTGGGCACCCCGTGGCGGAACCTGACGTTCGTGACCGTTCACACCGACGAGGGCCTCACCGGAGTGGGCGAGACCCGCATGCTCGGCCACACCGACGCCCTGCTGGGCTACCTGGCCGAGGCCGAACGCCGGCACATCGTCGGCACCGACCCCTTCGACCTGGAGGACCTGGTCCACCGGATGAAGTACGGCGACTACGGCCGGGCCGGTGAGATCGTGATGTCCGGCATCGCCTGCGTCGAGATGGCGTGCTGGGACATCGTCGGCAAGGCCCTCGGCCAGCCGGTCTGGCGGCTGCTGGGCGGCCGGGTCCGCGACCGCGTCAAGGCGTACGCCAACGGCTGGTACACCGTCGACCGCTCCCCCGACGAGTTCCACGCCGCCGCCAAGAAGGTCGTCGACCGCGGCTACCGGGCGCTCAAGCTCGACCCGTTCGGCGCGGGCCGCATGGAACTCGACCACGACGAGACGATGCGGTCGATCGCGCTGGTCGAGGCGGTGCGCGACGCCATCGGCCCCGAGTGCGAACTGCTGGTGGAGATGCACGGACGCTTCTCCCCCGCGACCGCGATCCGGCTGGCCGGGCTGCTGGAGCCGTACGCGCCGAGCTGGCTGGAGGAGCCCACCCCGCCGGAGAACCTCAAGGCCCTGGCCAAGGTCTCCGCGCACACCGGGCTGCCGATCGCCACCGGCGAGCGCATCCACGACCGGTTCGAGTTCCGCGAGCTGTTCGAGCTGCAGGCGGCCGACATCGTGCAGCCGGACGTGGGCCACTTCGGCGGCATCGCCGAGGTGCGCAAGCTGGCCGCCACCGCCGAGACGCACTACGTGCAGGTCGCGCCGCACAACGTGGGCGGGCCGGTGCTCACCGCGGCCACCCTGCAGCTGGGCGTCTGCGTGCCCAACTTCAAGATCCTGGAGCACTTCAACGACTTCGCCGACGCCCCGATCAAGAAGGTGGCGACCGGCGCGCCCGAGGTGGTCGACGGCTACTTCCCGCTGCCGGACAGGCCCGGGCTGGGCGTCGAGCTCGACCTGGACGCGGTCGCCGAGTTCCCCCGCCAGCACGCCGACTTCGACCTGTTCGCCGAGGACTGGCACCTGCGCCGGGGCACCGGCCCCGACTCGCAGAAGGCGCGCCGATGAGCAGATCGCTGGTGGTCGACGAGCCGGGCCGCTCGCGCCTGCTCGTCGGCGACGCCCCCGAGCCCGGACCGGGCGAGGCGCTGGTCCGGGTGGCCGCCGCCGGGCTGTGCGGCAGCGACCGCGAGCTGTTCGACGGCGCCCGTCCGGCCGGCTTCTGCGCCTACCCGATCGTCCCCGGCCACGAGTGGTCGGGCACGGTCGCGGGGGTCGGCCCGGACGTGGACGAGGCGCTCGTCGGCGCCCGGGTCGTCGGCGAGGGGTACCGCGGCTGCCTGGTGTGCGGACCGTGCCGCAACGGCGCGCCGAATCTGTGCGCGGCCGGGTACGACGAGACCGGGTTCACCCGTCCGGGCGCGTTCGCCGACCACCTGGTGGTGCCCGCGCGGCTGCTGCACGTGCTGGCGCCCGGCGCCGACCTGCGCGCCGCGGCCCTGCTGGAACCGGCCGCGGTGATCGCCGCGGCGGTCCGGCACGCGGCGCTGCGGCCCGGTGAGACGGCCGCGGTGGTCGGCGCCGGCACGCTCGGCATGCTGGCGCTGCAGCTGCTGGCGGCCGCGTCCCCGTCCGGGCTGGCGGCGATCGACCCGCGCGCCGAACGCGGCGAGCCCGCGCTGTCGGCGGGCGCCACCGTCTTCTACCGGCCGGGCGAGGCCGCCGAGGAGTACTACGACGTGGTCGTGGAGACGGCGGGCGCGCCCGGCACCGCGCACGCGGCGGTGGCGCTGGCCCGCCGCGGCGGGCGGGTGGTGGTCACCGGCATTCCCGGCGACCCGTCCGACGCCGTGCCGACCGCGCTGCTGGTCACCCGCGCCCTCACCCTGCACACGGTGTTCGGCGCGGGCCCGGCCGACTGGGCGTACGCGGTGCGCGCGTTCGACACCGGCGTGCTGCGGCCCGCCGGCCTGGTCACCCACGAGCTGCCGCTGGCCGAGTTCGAGAAGGCGCTCGCGCTGAGCGCGTCGCCCGGCGCGGGCAAGGTGCTGCTCCGCCCCGACACCGAATGACACGCCCGATGACACGCCGAATGACACGCCCGATGTCCGCTTTCGAGCATTTGCAGAGGTGAACCCCCCGATGGACGGACCCGACGCCCGCCCGCGGCTGCCCGGTGAGCACGCGCTCGGCGAGCTGGGCTTCCCGGCGCGTCCCGAGACCGTGCCGGGCTCGGCCCGCGCCTTCCCCGACGGCGGCGCGTGGCGCACCGAGCTGCCGTCGTGCGAGGGACCGGCCGTGCTGGCGGCGGTGCTGGACGAGAGCGAGCGCCTGGACGTGCCGCTGCACCGCATCAGCCAGGGCTCGGGCGTGTGGATGCTGACCGACGCCGAGATCTCCGAGATGGTCGCCGCCTGCCGCGAACGGAACATCGAGCTGTGCCTGTTCCTCGGCCCGCGCGGCTCGTGGGAGGCGGGCGGCGGGGCGCGCACCTACCCGACGGCGGGGCCGCGCGCCCGGGGCCGCGACCAGCTCGCCCAGTGCGTGGAGGAGGCCGAGCGGGCCGTCGCGCTCGGCGTGCCGTCGCTGCTGGTCGCCGACGAGGGCGTGCTGTGGACGCTGCACCGCATGCGCGCCGCCGGGCGCCTGCCCGCCGACGTCACGTTCAAGGTGTCGGCGCTGGTGGGGCCGGTGAACCCGGCGTCCTACCAGGTGTGGGAGCACCTGGGCGCCGACTCGGTCAACGTGCCCAGCGACCTGACGCTCGCGCAGCTCGCCGAGATCCGCGCGCTCAGCGCCGCGCCCATGGACTTCTACGTCGAGGCGCCCGACGACCTCGGCGGGTTCGTCCGCCTGTACGACGCGGCGGAGCTGATCCGCTGCGGTGCCCCCATCTATCTGAAGTTCGGGCTGCGCAACGCCGCCCCGATCTACCCGGTCGGCCGTCACCTGCTGCCGCTGGCGGTGGAGAGCGGCCGGGAGCGGGTGCGGCGCGGCCGCCTGGTCCTCGACACCCTCGCCCGGCTCGGCGCCGACGCCGGGATGTCGCCCCTCGGCTCCCGGGACCCGGGGCCGCTGGAGCGGTTCCCGGTCACCGGCGCCGCCGCGTCACTCACCGCCCCCTGACCCCTGCCCCCTGAGACCCACCGTCCCGCGACCCCACCCCCCGAGCACCGCTCCGCGCGCATCCGGCGCGACGGACGGCCCCCCACCCCGGAGGAGTAACCCATGAGAATCGGGCGCATCGCTACGGTCCTCTCCGCCTTCGCTCTCACCGCGTCGCTGGCCGCCTGCGGGTCCAGCGAGAAGACGATCGACAAGGAGGCCAGGTCCGCCGACAACTCCGGCGCGCTGATCGGCGTCACCATGCCGACCCGCTCGTCCGAGCGCTGGATCGCCGACGGCGACAACCTCAAGAAGGGGCTGGAGAAGCTCGGCTACAAGGTCGACCTGCAGTACGCCGAGGACAACATCCCCACGCAGGTCAACCAGCTGGAGAACCAGATCACCAAGGGCGCCAAGCTGCTGGTCGTCGCCTCCATCGACGGGACCACGCTGACCACCCAGCTGCAGCAGGCCGCCGACAACGGCATCAAGGTCATCGCCTACGACCGGCTGATCCGCAACAGCCCGAACGTCGACTACTACGCCACGTTCGACAACTACAAGGTCGGCGTGCAGCAGGCGACCTCGCTGCTGGTGGGGCTGAAGGTCAAGAACGCCGACGGCTCGGAGGGCACCGCCAAGGGCCCGTTCAACATCGAGCTGTTCGCCGGCTCGCCCGACGACAACAACGCCACGTTCTTCTACAACGGCGCCATGTCGGTGCTCAAGCCGTACATCGACAGGGGCGTGCTGAAGGTCAAGAGCGGCCAGACCGACTTCAAGACCATCGCGATCCTGCGCTGGGACCCGGCCACCGCGCAGAAGCGCATGGAGGACCTGCTCACCAACGCCTACCGCGACGGGGCCAAGGTGAACGGCGTGCTGTCGCCGTACGACGGGCTGTCCATCGGCATCCTGTCGGCGCTCAAGAGCAACGGCTACGGCACCTCCGGCCAGCCGTACCCGATCGTGACCGGGCAGGACGCCGAGGTCGCCTCGGTCAAGTCGATCCTGGGCGGCGAGCAGTACTCCACGATCTTCAAGGACACCCGCCAGCTGGCGGCCGAGACCGTGAAGATGGCCGACACCGTGCTCAAGGGCGGCAAGCCGACGGTCAACAACACCAAGGACTACAACAACGGCAACAAGGTGGTGCCGTCCCAGCTGCTGGAGCCGGTCATCGTCACCAAGGACAACGTCAAGACGGCGCTGGTCGACACCGGCTACTACACCGCGGACAAAGTCGGCCTGAAGTGACCGGCGCGACCGACAGGACACCGACATGACCGACGACATCCTCCGGATGCACGGCATCACCAAGACGTTCCCCGGCGTCAACGCCCTCACCGGCGTCGACCTGACGGTGCGGCGCGGTGAGATCCACGCGATCTGCGGGGAGAACGGCGCGGGCAAGTCCACGCTGATGAAGGTGCTGTCGGGGGTGTACCCGCACGGCTCGTACGACGGAGAGATCCTCTTCGACGGCGAGCCGTGCCGGTTCTCCGGCATCCGCGACAGCGAGGACCGCGGGATCGTCATCATCCACCAGGAGCTGGCGCTGTGCCCGCAGCTGTCGATCGCCGAGAACATCTTCCTCGGCAACGAGCGCGCCCGCCGGCGCGGCCTGCTCGGCGGGTTCATCGACTGGAACCACACCAACCACGAGGCCGCCGAGCTGCTGGAGCGGGTGGGGCTGCCGGAGAACCCGGTCACCCCGATCGCCGACCTCGGCGTGGGCAAGCAGCAGCTCGTCGAGATCGCCAAGGCGCTGTCCAAGCGGGTGAAGCTGCTGATCCTGGACGAGCCCACGGCCGCGCTCAACGACGAGGACTCCGCGCACCTGCTGGACCTGGTGCGCGGCCTGCGCGACGACGGCATCACCAGCGTGATCATCTCGCACAAGCTCAACGAGGTGCTGGCGATCGCCGACTCGATCAGCATCCTGCGCGACGGGCGGATGATCGAGACGCTGGACGCCGCCGCCGACGACGTCACCGAGGACCGGATCATCACCGGGATGGTGGGCCGCGACCTGGAGCACCGCTACCCGCCGCGGGAGCCGCGGATCGGGGAGGAGGTGCTGCGGATCGAGGACTGGACGGTGCACAGCCCGTCCCAGCACGACCGCAAGGTGGTGGACGGGGCGTCGCTGACGCTGCGCCGCGGCGAGATCGTCGGGCTGGCGGGGCTGATGGGCGCGGGCCGCACCGAGCTGGCGATGAGCGTGTTCGGCCGCTCGTACGGGGTCGGCACGTCCGGGCGCGTCCTGAAGGACGGCCGGCAGATCGACGTGCGCACGGTGCGGGACGCCATCCGGCACGGCATCGCCTACGCCACCGAGGACCGCAAGCGCTACGGCCTCAACCTGATCGAGGACATCAAGCGCAACGTCTCGGCCGCCGGGCTGTCGCGCCTGGCCAGCCGCGGCTGGGTGGACGGCAACGAGGAGTACCGGGTCGCCGACGAGTTCCGCGCGAGCATGAACATCAAGGCGCCGGACGTCGGCGCGGTCACCGGCAAGCTCAGCGGCGGCAACCAGCAGAAGGTCGTGCTGTCCAAGTGGATCTTCACCGATCCGGACGTGCTGATCCTGGACGAGCCGACCCGCGGCATCGACGTGGGCGCCAAGTACGAGATCTACTCGATCATCAACCGGCTGGCCGGAGAGGGCAAGGCGATCCTGCTGATCTCCTCCGAGCTGCCCGAGCTGCTGGGCATGTGCGACCGCGTCTACACGATGGCGGCGGGCCGGATCACCGGTGAGGTGCCGCGCGCGGAGGCCACCCAGGAACGCCTCATGTACCTGATGACCAAGGACAAGGAACAGGAGACGGTTCAATGAGCGAGCCGGAGGGGCGCGGCGTCGCCTGGACTGACGAGCGAGGGACGAGCGAGGAGGGAAGGCGGCGCCTTCTCGGCGCCCCGGAGGCGAGCGGGGGGCAGGGATGAGCCGCACCGCGCCCGCGAGCGCCGACGCCGGCGCAGCCACGAGCAAGACCGGCCCGGCGGCGTCCGGGCCCGGCAACGGCAGGCCGCTGTCCCAGCTGACGATCAACGTCCGGCAGAGCGGCATCTACATCGCCTTCGCCCTGATCGTCGTGCTGTTCACGGTGCTGACCGGCGGGGACCTGCTGCAGCCGCAGAACATCTCCAACATCATCGTGCAGAACTCCTACATCCTGATCCTGGCGATCGGGATGATCCTGATCATCATCTCCGGGCACATCGACCTGTCGGTGGGGTCGGTGGTCGGCGTGACCGGCGGGATCGCGGCCGTGCTGATGGTCAACCACGACGTGGCGTGGCCGCTGGCGCTGCTGCTCACGCTGGCCGCGGGCGCCGCGATCGGGGCCTGGCAGGGCTACTGGATCGCCTACTTCGGCATCCCGTCGTTCATCGTGACGCTGGCGGGGATGCTGCTGTTCCGCGCGCTGACCCTGACCGTGCTGGGCAACCAGGGCATCGGCCCGTTCCCCGACGAGGTCCGCACGCTGTCCAACGGGTTCACCGAGGGCTACCTCGGCAACATCGGGCTCGGTGTGCTGGGCGGCGCGGACCTGTTCAGCCTGCTGGTCGGGATCGGCGTCGTCGCCGGGCTGGCGGTGGCGCAGTGGCGCACCCGCACGGCGCGCCTGGGCTACCGGCAGACGGTCGACCCGTTCCCGGTGTTCGTGCTGAAGATCGCCGCCGCCGGTGCGCTGATCATGGCGGTGACCGTGCAGCTGGCCCGCTTCCACAACCTGCCGTGGGTGCTGGTGCTGCTGGCGGCGCTGGTGCTGGGCTACACGGTGCTGACCACCCGGACGGTGTTCGGCCGCCGCATCTACGCGGTCGGCGGCAACCTGCAGGCGGCGCAGCTGTCCGGCGTCAAGGTCAAGTCGATCGTGTTCTGGCTGTTCGTGAACATGGGCGTGCTGGCCGCGCTGGCCGGGGTGATCTTCGCCGGGCGGCTCAACCAGGCGGGCCCGACCGCGGGCAACACCTTCGAGCTGGACGCCATCGCGGCGGCGTTCATCGGCGGCGCGGCCGTGCAGGGCGGCGTCGGCAAGGTGGTCGGCGCGATCACCGGCGGCCTGATCATGGGCGTGATCAACAACGGGATGTCGCTGATGGGCGCGCCCAGCGAGCGGGTGATGCTCGTCAAGGGCCTGGTGCTGCTGGCGGCCGTCGCGTTCGACGTCTGGACCAAGCGCCGCTCCGGCAGCCCGCTGCTGCGCTAGCCGCGCCCGCACCGCGCGGCGCCGCCGGGGCCGCGGCGCCGGATCCATGTCCTCGGGGGGTCAACGCATCACCTGAGAGGAGAGTCATGAGGTTCCTTCCGCCCCTCACGGGGGCCTCACTGCTGGTCGCCGCCCTGGTGGCGGCGACGGGCCCGGCGTCGGCGTCCCCCGGCGCCGCCGCCCCGGCGCGCACCGCCCCGAAGATCACCAAGGAGCCGTTCGGGAAGCTGCCGGACGGCACGGCGGTCGAGCGGTACACGCTGTCCAACGGCCGCGGCATGACCGTGCGCGTGCTGACCTACGGCGGGATCGTCCAGTCGCTGGAGGTGCCCGACCGGCGCGGCCGCACCGGCAACGTCGCCCTGGGCTTCGGCAGCCTGGCGGGCTACCTGTCGCCGACGTACCAGGACGAGAACCCCTACTTCGGCGCCCTCATCGGCCGGTACGGCAACCGCATCGGCAAGGCCCGCTTCACGCTGGACGGCAAGACGTACCGGCTCGGCGCCAACGACGGGGACAACAGCCTGCACGGCGGCGACAAGGGCTTCGACGAGAAGGTCTGGAAGGCCGAACCCGCCCGCGACGGCGACGAGGTGTCGCTGCGACTGTCCTACACCAGCCGGGACGGCGAGGAGGGCTACCCGGGCACGCTGGAGACCACCGTCACCTACACCGTCACGCCCAAGAACGAGCTGCGCATCGGCTACCGGGCGACGACCGACAAACCCACCGTCGTCAACCTGACCAACCACACCTACTTCAACCTGGCCGGTGAGGGCTCCGGCAGCGTCCTCGACCACAGCCTCCAGATCAACGCCGGCCGGTACACGCCGGTCGACTCGACGCTGATCCCCACCGGGGAGCTGGCGTCCGTGCGCGGCACCCCGTTCGACTTCACCCGCCCGCACACGATCGGCGAGCGCATCCGGGACGGCCACCCGCAGCTGGTGATCGGCCGCGGCTACGACCACAACTTCGTCCTGGACGGCCGGGGACTGCGGCACGCCGCCCGCGTCACCGAGCCGGTGTCCGGCCGGGTCATGGACGTGCGCACCACCGAGCCGGGCGTCCAGTTCTACTCCGGCAACTTCCTGACCGGCCGCCTGGTCGGCACCGGCGGCCGCGCCTACCGGCAGGGCGACGGCTTCTGCCTGGAGACGCAGCACTTCCCGGACTCGCCCAACCAGCCGCGGTTCCCGTCCACGGTGCTGCGCCCCGGCCAGACCTACGACACCACCACCGTCTACTCCTTCTCCACCCGATGACAGACGTCGAGATCGCCCTCGCCCGGCGCGCCGCGCTGGGCGAGGGCCCCACCTGGGACCCCGCTTCCGGCCGCCTGCTGTGGGTGGACATCCTCGCCTCCGAGGTGCACGCCTACGACCCGTCCACCGGCACGGACACCGTCCGGCCCACCCCGCAGCACGTCGGCGCCGCCAAGCCGCGCGCCTCGGGCGGTCTGGTCGTCAACCTGCGCGACGGCGTCGGCCTGTACGCGCCGGACGGCTCGTTCCGCTGGCTGGCCGAGTGGCCCGAGGAGGGCTGCCGGGGCAACGACGCCGCCGTCGCCCCCGACGGCGTCCTGTGGGCGGGCACCATGCGCTACGACGAGGCCCCCGGCGGGGGGCGCCTGCGCCGTGTGACGCCCGAGGGGAAGGTCACCACCGTCCTGAACGACGTGACCGTCAGCAACGGCCTCGCCTGGAGCCCCGACGGGCGCCTGATGTACTACGTGGACACGCCGACGCGCCGCGTCGACGTGTTCCAGGGCGACGACCGCCGCGTGTTCGCCCACGTCCCCGGCCTGCCCGACGGCCTGACCGTGGACGCGGACGGGTGCGTGTGGGTGGCGCTGTGGGGCGGTGGCCGCGTCCTGCGCTACACCCCCGCCGGGGTGCTGGACCGCGCCGTCGAGGTACCCGCCCGCCAGACCACGGCGTGCGCGTTCGGCGGCCCCGGCCTGCGCGACCTCTACATCACCACCGCCACCGTCGGCGCACCCGCCGACGACGCCCACGCCGGTTCCCTGTTCGTCCTGCCCGACGCGGGCCAGGGCCTCCCCAGCCCGGCCTTCCCCGCCTGACCCGTTCACCGCGGGCGTCGCCGCGGGCGCGCCGGCGTCTCGACGTGGCCGGTCAGGCGGGGGCCAGGCGGACGCACTGGCGGCAGGCGCGGGCGGACGAGGCGACCGCGGCGTGGGAGGCGGCGGCGAGCACGCCCGCGAGGGCGACGAGCGGCCAGTCGGCGGCCAGCAGCGACGCGACGGCGAGCGCCATCGCGGCGACGCCCATCACCACGGCGGCGGTGGTCCCCGCCCACGCCACCGCGACGAGCAGCCGGTGCGGCGTGGGCAGGCGCCGGGCGAGGACGCCGGTGACCGCCAGCGTCGCGGCCGCCGGCAGCGCCGCGCCGGTCGCGACGCCCGCCAGCTGGGCCGCCAGCACCTGCACCGCGCGGGGCGGCTGCCAGCCGTCCCCGGGACCGCCGCTGCGCAGCAGGTACCAGCAGGCGAGCAGGCACGGCACGGTGAGGGCCACCACGCGGGCGGTGTGCCGGGCCTGCGCGATGGTCAGCTCGCGCTGGCAGCTCGGCGCGATCTCCTCGGGGGTGCCGAACCCGCGCACCGCCTCGCGGACGGCGCGCCGCCGCGGCATCCCCTCGCCGGCGTGGGCGTCGGCCGCGTCGGTGAGGCCGTCGCGGATCTCCTGGACCATCCGGTTCTTGACCCGGGCGGGTCCGCGCAGGACCGCCGCCAGGGACGCGACGTACTCCTCGACCGGATCGGGGCCGTGCTCGTCCGTCACGGTGTCGATCACGTGGCCCGTCCCGGAGCGGGCGCCGGGTTCAGCACCGCGCCGATCGCCCTGGTGAACTCGTCCCACGCCGTGCGCTCCTCGGCCAGGGTGCGCCGTCCCGCGTCGGTGAGCTCGTAGCAGCGCCGGCGCCGTTCGCCGACCGACTGCCAGCTGCTGCGCAGCAGCCCCAGCCGCTCCAGCCGGTTCAGCGCGGGATACATCGTGCCCGTGCGCAGCTCCAGCGCTCCGCCGCTGCGCTCCTGGACGGCGGCGATGATCGCGTAGCCGTGCAGCGGGCCGGACTCCAGCACGGCCAGCAGCAGTCCGTCCAGGTGTCCCCGTACCGCGTCGCCCTTCATAGGTAGCCAGCCTACAGGTCGACGTGTAGGCGTGCTATGTATTGGTAGCCAATACATAGGTGCCCTACCGAAAGGGATGCGCAGTGACCAAACTGCTGCTGTCGGTGCACGTCCTCGCGGCGATCCTGACCATCGGGCCGGTCGCCGTCGCCGCCTCGCTGTTCCCCCGCTATGCCCGCGAGACGGCCGCCGGCGAACGCTCGCCGGGGGTGACCGCGTTCCTGCACCGGATCTGCCGCGGCTACACCGTCGTCGGCGTCGCGGTGCCGGCCTTCGGGCTGGCCACCGGCGCCCAGATGGGCGTCCTCACCGACGCCTGGCTGGTCGTCTCGATCGTCCTCACCGCGATCGCCGCGGTCCTGCTCGCGGCGGTCATCCTGCCCGTTCAGCGACGCCTGCTGGCCGTGGAGGGAGCGGCCGCGGAGGGAGAGGCCGCGGACGCGACCGCTGCGCGGGGCGCCGCGCGGCTGGCGATGGCCACCGGGATCTTCAACCTGCTGTGGGCGGTCGTCGTCGTGCTGATGATCGTGCGGCCCGGCTCCACCACGGGAGCGTGACCGCCGTGCGCGCGCTGCGGATCGCGGCCGCCGCCGAGGCGGTCTCGCTGGCGGTCCTGCTGGCCAACCTGGTCACCGTGCACACCGAGGCGATCAGCTCCCTCGTCGGCCCGCTGCACGGCACGGCCTACCTCGCCGTCATCGCGGCCACCTGGCTGACCCCGGAGACCGCCGTACCGGGGGCCAGATGGCGCTCCGTCGTCCCGGGAATCGGCGGCCTGCTCACCCTGCGCCGGATCGGGTGAAGTGCGCACCGCGCCACCGAGGCCGCCACCCGGTCCCGGGCGGTGACCGGCGGCGGGTCACGGGAGCCAGGCGATGGTGGTGATGCGGAACTCGCGGATGTCGTCCAGGACGACGTACTCGTAGATCACGGGGTGGCCGGGCACAGTCGCGCTGTAGGCCACGGCGTCGCCGTCCATGGAGTGCCCCGGCGGCGGCCGTCCCCCGTCGATGGCGGCGCCGCCGCGCCGCGCGAGGTCCTTGAAGTGCTCGACCACCGTGTCGTGCAGCGGGGTCGGCATCGCCTCGATCTCCCCCGCGGCGTCCTCGGTGCAGAAGACGGTCCAGCCGCGCCGGGGCGCGGTCACCGTTCGGATTCGCCGCGCGGCTCCGGCAGCGGTACGAGGTTGCGCCCCGCCACCCCGTCGGCGTGGCGGCGCCGGCGGCCGGGCACCTGGTCGAGGACGGCGTCCATCCACCAGCGCTCCAGCACGCCGTCCAGCTCGGGCCCCTGCTCGGCGGTCAGCACCTCGCCGTAGAACCTGGCGCGTTTCTCCCTGGTCAGCGCCTCGCCGATGGCCTTGATCGTGCGCGGGACCGGCCGCACCCGCCCGGCCCGGCCGGGCCCCTCAGGCTGTGCGCTCATGCCACTCCCGTCTCGCCGCGTCCCGTCTCCCCCGAGACGCTACAGCAGCACGCCGACATCTTCCCCCCATGCCGTATCAGCCGGTGTCCCGGGCACTCAACGCGCCGCGCCGACGACGTCCGCATCCCGGAGATCAGGGGTGGTCGGGGACGGCGCGCAGCGGCGGCCGGGTCTCCAGGAGGGGGTCCGCGTGGCGGCCGAGGACGGTGAGCCACGCGGTGAACTCGTCCTCCTTCACCCGTGCGGCGAACTCGCGGTACTCGACGTCGACCGGCGTCGGGTGGTGGCGGATCACCTCGTCGTACACCCGGTCGGAGGCGGCGAACACCAGGTCGGCGCACGAGTCGGCCAGGGCGCGCCGGACGGGCGAGGCGTCGATGAGCCGGGCGGCGTGGATCAGGGCGCGGCCGCTGACGCCCTGCTCGTCCCGGTACACCGGGCCGATGTGCAGGGCGCCGCGCAACTGGATGCGGGCGGCGGGGCTGGCGCACTTGTTGTGCCGCCGGATCTCCAGGTGCAGCCAGATCGGCAGGCCCTCGGCGAGGGCGCGGGCGGGGACGGTGGGCGGGAGGACGGCGAGCACGCCGTCGCCGTGGTCCTGCCGGTAGTAGACGGTGCGGGGCACGGCGACGCGGTCGAGGGCGCCGAAGACGATCTGGTAGAGCCCGCGCCGCACGGCCAGCTGGATGTCGGCGTCGCGGTCGGGACGGCCGAAGCTCGCCACGTCGAAGAACAGGATGGGGCAGTACGTGCCGGACACGTCGGCGTCGTTGCGGTGCGCCGGCATGGGCTGGTACGCCGGGGGTTGTTCGTAAGTCATGGAGTCGACCTCCTGCCTGCGAGATTGCCCCTGGGCGGGCGGGGGCCGCCGCGTCCGGGCCGGCGTCGTCCGCCGGGGCGCGGCGGCGCCGGAGGCGGCGACGGCCCTCCGTCCGCCGGGTCCTCAGGAAGAGCCGGTGGCGCGGCGTGCGGATCCGGTGCGCCGCGCGGCCGCCGGGCCGGGCCCGCGATGGCGGGTCGTCGCCCGGCTGTTTCGGTCAGGTCGTCAGGGGATCGCCCGTGCCTGATCTCGCTGTCGAATGCGACGTTAGTCCGCCGGTCCCGCGCGGGGGGAGAGCAATCCCCTTACACATCCGGACGCGCTTCCCCGAATATGGACGCCGTTATCCGTCAATAGCGACGCGGCGGCGGCGGGCGCCTCATGCGTTCCACATGATCTCCCGCCGTTCTACTTACTTGTGCACATTCGGCCTGCCGAACGAGATGTTCCCGCCACATCCGAGTACTCCCGGTTATCCTCCCAGGCAGGTAATGATTCCCGGGGTTTCCCAATGATCGGGAAATCCGGGAGGGGTCGGGAGGTGCTGGCGGCCGTGCCCAGGCCGAAACGGGAGATCAAGCCGTCGACGGTGCGTTTCATCGCGATGCTGCGCGCCCTCGACCTGGCGGTGAACTCCCACGGCGTCTCGCACGCGCAGCTGGAGCGGCGGCTGTGCGACTGGATGGCGGAGGGCCAGCAGGCCGAGACGCGGCTGCGGGAAAGCCCGGGAGGCGCGGACCGGGAGCGGCTGACCACCCTGGTCGCCCGGAAGAACGACGTCGAGCAGAGCGGCCTGGCCCGCACCGACGGCCGCCGGGCCAAGGCGGGCGGGCAGCGGATCGGCGAGCTGGTCTCCGGGAAGTTCCCGGCGGGCCGGACGCCGCCGCGGCGCCGCGTCGAGGTGTGCGTCGCCGTGCTCCTGGAGTTCCTGGCGGAGAACGACCCGGACGGTTTCGCCGCCGGAGAGTACGGGACCCGCAGGTCGTGGCTGGAATGGTGGCGGCAGGCCGACCAGGGGCAGGAGCCCGACATCGGGGACGGGTCGCTGACCGTCTGGGGCTATCTGAACACCGCGCTGGAGCAACTGCGCCAGGCCGGCGTCCACGTCGGCGCCAGCGTGCGGGCCGAGGAGCCCGCGCCCGCCGACCTCTCCGGCCTGCTGGCCGAACGCGACCAGGCGCTGGAACGGGCGCGGCAGGCCGAGAAGCTGCTCGACGAGGCCAGGGCCAGGGCCGACGACGCCACAGCCCGGGCCGACGAAGCCACGACCCGGGCGGACGAAGCCACGGCCAGGGCGGACGAAGCCACGGCCCGGGCCGACGAGGCCGCGGCCAGGGCGCGGGAGGAGGCACGGGCACGGCAACAAGCACGGGACGAGCGGGACGAGGCGCGCAGGCGCGCCGACCGGCTGCGGAGGCGGGCGGCGGCCCTGGCCATGGCCTCGGCCGGTCTCGCGGCGTTCGCGGGCGTCGCGGCCGACCGGCTGCTCCTCGCCGGTCCGCCGGCCCACACGGTCGAGTTCGCCGCGCCCGCCCAGGAGGTCACCGCGTCCCAGCGTCCAGTGTTCACCCTCAGCCGGGGCCTGCCGGCGGGCACCGACTGGACGCTGCGCGTCCGGCTCACCGTGACCCCCACCGACCCCGTCTCGGCCTGCACGTTCGGGATGCGGATCACCGCGCACGCCGAGGCCGACGGGCGGCCGCTGCCCTCGTTCACCTCCCGTCCCGGGCAGACCGACATCACCCAGGTGGTGCCCCTCGGCGGACGCGGCGGCCGGGAGCTGCGCCTGGTCGTCACCCGCCTGGTCACCGACCCCCAGTGCACGCTTCGCCTGGACCCGGCGGGGTCGCGGGCGACGGCGCCCGGCTGAACGAGGACCACGATGCCGCACCGCTCCGTTTTCCGCCTGGCCGCCGTCGCCGCGCTGCTGCCCCTGTTCACCGCCGCCGCGTGCCGCCAGGCCACGCCCGAGCCCGTGCCCAGCGCGTCCCACGGCCCGCTGTACGCGATGAACCGGGCGCTGCGCGTCGGCATCAAGGCCGACCAGCCGGGCATCGGGCTGTGCAACGCGGCGGGCAGCCAGTGCACCGGGCTGGACGTCGACATCGCGACCGAGATCGCCAAGGCGCTGCGCGTCGAGCCGGTCTTCCAGCCCGTCGTCTCCGGCAACCGCGAGCGGCTGCTGCTGAACGGCGGTGTCGACCTGGTGATCGCCAGCTACTCCATCAGCGAGGAACGCCTGAAGGTGATCGACTTCGCCGGGCCCTACCTGATCTCGGCGCAGGACACCCTGATCCGCTCGGACGACCGGAGCATCACGGGGCTGGACGACCTCAAGGACAAGATCACCTGCGGGGCGCAGGGCTCCAGCTCACCGCTGCGGCTGGCCATCCGGTTCGGCGGGTCCCAGGACATCGGCAACGCCTGGGCCAGGCGGCACCTGCGCCTCGTCGACGGCTTCGGCGACTGCCTCCCCCTGCTGCTGGACGGCACCGTCGACGCGATGTCCACCGACGACTCGATCCTGGCCGGATTCGCCCGCGACCCGCGCTACCGGGGCCGGGTGCGGCTGCTCGGCCAGCCGTTCTCCAGCCACCGCGAGAAGTACGGCATCGGCATGCGCAAGGGCGATCCGGCCGACCGCGCGTTGATCAACCGGACGCTGAACCAGATGATCCGGGACGGCCGCTGGGAGCGGATCGTCCGCAGGCATCTCGGCCCCGCCGCGCCCCGCCTCCTGCATCCCGAGAACCGCCCCACCCCGCCCATCGAGTGATCATCCGAAAACACCCGGCCGCGTTTCACATGACTTTCGGCAGCAAGTCGGAAATGCCACCGAAAAGGGAATTCTCGCGTGCGGCCGGCCGGGTCCCGAGAAGGGGCCCGGCCGGCCGGTCGGCGAGGGGTCAGTTCAGGGTGCCGGTGCGGGCCTCCTTGGGGGTCAGGGGACGCAGGATCGTGGTGTAGGTGTAGTCGCGGTCAGGGCGCACCTGGTACTCGGGGCGGACCGGGTTGGGGGTGTCGCCCACGCCGGTGACGGCGTGGTTGACGTGCAGGGTGTTCCACCCCGGGTTGCGTTTGAGCGCGAACGGGTACAGGGCGCGGTCCAGGTCGTCGTACGGGGTGACGCTGACCTCCAGGTCGCCGCCCACCAGCAGCCCCGCGCGGCCGTCGGACAACATGGCCCAGCGCACGTCGTCGTGGTTGCCGTGGTCCTGGGGCCGGTAGTAGTCGACGTACTGCTCGTCCACCGTGGAGGACCACACGCCCATGGGGGTGCCGTCCTTGCGGTCGTTGTAGTTCTCCACGGGGCCGCGTCCGTACCAGGCGAAGCGTTCGAAGCGTTCGGGCGTCTTCACCGTGTAGCCGACGCGGGCCAGGTAAGGCAGGGTGCGTGCGTCGCCCTGGGGGCTGACGTGGTGGCTCAGCTCGATCTGGCCCGAGCCGTCCACCGTGTAGGTGGTGGTCTGGTCGAACCAGGCGTTGTGGCCGGGCGCCTGGGCGCGGCTGGTGATCTGCACCCTGGCCGTGGCGCCGGGCGTGGCGGTGACGGACGTCGGCGTCGTGACGAGGCGGTCGAGGCCCGCGCGGCGCCAGTTCTCGCCTTCGGCGTTGCCCCACGTGTAGGTCTCGTTGCTGATCGGGGGACGCCACACGTCCAGTTCGGGGCCCGTCTCGACGAGCTCGGTGCCCTTGTACCGCATCGAGGTGAGGGTGCCCTCGGCCTTGTCGAAGACGTACCGGAAGTCGCGTCCGGTGACGATGACCTCCTTGTCGTTCTGGGCGGTCTCGACGGTTCCGGTGGCGGGCCTGCGGACGTGCGGCACCTTCGTCCCGCCCGCCGGGAACTGGCCGAACCCGACGACGTGGCCGGGCCTCGCGTACCACTCGCGGTCCTTCAGGACGGCCTCGACGGTCAGCCACCGCTCGGCGTCGGACGGGTTGGCGGGCGGCGCCGGGATGGACGCCCGCGTCGAGCCGCCCGGGTCGAGCCTCAGCGGCTCGCGGCCGGAGCGCAGCACCCGGTCGCCCTCGGTGTAGCGCCAGCGCAGCTCCAGGTCGGAGGTGCCGGCGAAGGTCCGCTCGCTGGCCACCGTGACGGTCTCGCCGGAGCGGGTGACGCGGATCGGCGAGTGCACCCAGGCGAGCTGGGCGGTCTCGGGCTGGACGAAGCGGTCGGAGCCGACCAGGCCGTCGACTCCCGACAGGCTCTGCCCGTTGGACAGGAACGAGCCTTCGGTGTCGAACTGGTCGAAGTCGAGCGCCAGCGCCGCGTCCTTCTTCGGGTCGGCGCCGGACGCCAGTTCCTCGGCCGTCAGGGCGCGGGGGTAGACGCGGACCTGGTCGATGGTGCCCTTGGCGAACCGGCCGTGGTCGTTGTCCTGCATGGTCTCGGGGTTGCGGGCGATGTTCAGGTCGGCCGACGACCAGTCGATGGCCCCGGTGAACGGGACCCGCGCGGCCTCGCTTCCGTCCACGTAGAGGCGGACGGCGGTGCCGTCGTAGGTGCCGGTGACGCGGTGCCAGCGGTCGTACCAGTCGGCGGGGACGGGCGCGCGGACGGTGCGCCACGTGCCGCTGTGCACGAAGAACTCCAGGGTGTTCTCGTTGCTCATCTTCAGCGCCCACTGGTGGTCGCCCTTGGCGATCATCGTGAAGTCGCCGGTCCAGGGCCGCACCGGCTTGACCCACGCGTCCAGAGTGACGGCGGTGCCGGTGATGTCGAGCCGGCGATCCCGGTAGACCTCGACGAAGTCATCCAGGCCGGAGAAGTAAAGCGCTTTCCCCTCATGTCCGTCGACGACCTTCGGGATGCCCTGAATCCAGCTCTTTATCTTGTTCCCGGACGAGTCGGGCGTGGTGGTCAGGGGGTGCCGCATGTTGGCCTCCGCCCAGTCCCAGATGAAGCCGCCCTGCACCTGCGGATACTTGCGGACGACCTCCCAGAACTCGCGGAAGTTGCCGAGGCTGTTGCCCATCGCGTGGGCGTACTCCCCCATGATGATCGGCTTGGTGGTGGAGTTCGCCTGCTGCTCCAGCCGCGCCGGGGTCGGGTAGCGCGGCCCCCACACGTGCGCGAACGGCGCGTCCCCGTCGGGCGAGTTGGACTGGTGGTACAGCGGCCGCGTCGGGTCGGTCGCGGTGGCGTACTCGGCCATCCTGGTGTGCGCGACACCGAGCCCGGCCTCGTTGCCGGTGTCCCACATCAGCACGCTGGGGTGGTTCTTGTCGCGGGCGACCATCGCCTGGAAGCGCTCCGCGAACGCCTTCTGCCATTCGGGACGGTCGGCCAGGCAGTCGTTGGGCGCGGCCCGGTTGCAGTTCTCCCAGTTGTGGGTCTCGATGTCGACCTCGTCGTCGATCCAGACGCCGCGCCGGTCGGCCAGGTCGTACAGGTACGGGTCGGACGGGTAGTGCGCGGTGCGGATCGCGTTGATGTTGAGCCGCTTCATCAGCGCGACGTCCGCGTCCATCCGCTCGCGGGTCTGGTGGCGTCCGGTGTCGGGGTCGGTCTCGGGGCGGTTGACGCCCTTGATGAGGATCCGCCTGCCGTTGACCAGCAGCTGCCGGTTCCTGACCTCGATCTCGCGGAAGCCGATCGTCTCGCTGGTGGTGTGCGTGACGCGGCCGTCGGGCCCGGCCAGTTCCAGGACGAGCGTGTAGAGGTTCGGTGTCTCGTCGGTCCACTTGGCGGGGTCGGCGACGGGCGCGCTGAGCTTGAGCGTCGCGGTGTCGCCGGTGACCGTCGTCGTCCCGGAGAAGGTCTGCACACGGCGGCCCCGGGGGTCGACGAGGGTGGCCTTGACGGTGTGCTCGCCCCGCTCGCCCTGCTTGCTGGCGAGTGTCAGCGTGGCGTTGAGGGTGGCGTCGCGGTACGAGGCGTCCAGGTCGGTGGTGACGTAGGCGTCGCGCACGTAGGTCTTGGGCGTGGAGTAGGCCCACACCGACCGGAAGATGCCGCTGTAACGCCACTGGTCGACGTCCTCCAGGTACGACCCGGAGCTCCACCGGTGCACCTGGACGGCGACGGTGTTGGCGCCCTTGCGCACGTGGTCGGTGACGTCGAACTCGGCGGGCGTGTAGCCGCCCTGGTCGTAGCCGACGTACCGGCCGTTCACCCACAGGAGGTAGGCGCTGGTGACGCCCTCGAACCGCAGGAAGACGCGGCGGCCGTCCCAGCTTGAGGGAACGTCGAAGCGCTTCACGTACGCGCCCGTCGGGTTGACGTCCTTGGGCGTGCGGGGCGGGTCGTCCGGCACCATCTCGGTGGGGATGTTGCGGAAGATCGGGTGGTCGAGCCGGTCGCTCTGCCAGGTGTGCGGCACCTTCACCTTGGTCCAGCGGGAGGTGTCGTACCCCTCGCGGTAGAAGCCCTCGGGGACCTCGGCGGGACGGTCTGCCATGGCGAGGCGCCACTCCCCGTCGAGTGAGCGCTCCCATCGCGACCCGCGCGAGGCGGCGGCGTCGTCGCGGTCGTCGTACGGGCGCAGCACCGAGTGCGGGGGCTCCTGCCCCTCGGCGGTCATCTGGGGGTCGTCGAGGTAGGTGTAGACGTCGGGCGGCGGCCCGGACGGTGCGCTGCGCGCGGCGGCCGGGACGGTCGCCAGCCCGGTGGCGGCGAGCACGACGGCCAGGACGAGCAGCAGTCGGGAGCGGACGAGGGTGCCCAGGGGTGGGAGCAGGGGTGGGGGCATGGGTCGCGGTGCCTCCTCTGGCCGGGCGCAGCCCCCTGACAACGCCCGAAACGGCGTTCTGACGGATGAGGTGAAGCCCTCGTTCTGGGACGCTAGGCGCCGCGGGTGATCACGTCAACGAACGTGCCGGAGTGTGGCGACAGACGCCACAGATGTCACCGGGACGTGGCGGAATTCGCCAGGCGACCGGGTTGCGCCCCCCTCCCCCGCGCCGGAAACAGGCGGGCCGGAATCCGGTCAGTCGATGCGGAAGAGGTCCTCGTCGATGCGGTCGAGGGCCAGCCGGACCGCGCCGAGGCCGACCGCCTCGTCGCCGAGGGTGGAGACCTCGATGCGGGTCGGGCTCAGGGTCAGCGGCCGCACCTGCTCGCGCAGCTCGGCGACCAGGCGGTCGCCGGCCAGGGCGCCGCCCACCACGACCATCTCGGGGTCGAGCGCGAGCACCATGACGGCCACGCCCCTGGCCATGCGGCGGGCCAGCTGCCGCACCAGGGCGGCGGCGCGCGGGTCGCCCTGCGCGGCGGCGGTCAGCACGCGTTCGGCGGCGCGGCCGGTGCCGAGCTCGGGGTGGGACTCGCCGATCAGCCCGGCGGTGGTGTCGCGCCAGCCCAGCTCGGGCAGCATGCCGACCTCGCCCGCCGCGCCCCAGCGGCCCCGGTGCAGCCGGCCGCCGAGGATCGCGCCGGCGCCGGTGTGCAGGCCCGCCTGCACGGCCACCACGTCGTCGACGTCGCGGGCCACGCCGCGCCAGCGTTCGGCCATCACCGCCAGGTTGGCGTCGTTCTCCACCAGGACCGGGCAGCTGAACGAGCGGCCCAGCTCGCGGCCCAGGCCGAGCCCCTGCCAGCCGGGCACGACGGTGCAGAACGCGATGGTGCCGTCCGGGTCGATGACACCGGGGGTGCCGACGCCGACCGCCCACAGCAGCGACCGCGCGACGCCCGCCTCGGCCAGGCACGTCTTGACGGCGGCGCGCACCGCGGCCAGGCGGTCGGACGCGGCCAGCGACACGTCCAGGTCCAGCCGGTGCGAGCCGACGACCCGGCCGGTCAGGTCGGCCAGGAACAGCTGGGTCCAGTGCGCGTCGATCTCCACGCCCAGCGCGTACCCGGCCTCGCCGCGGAACCGGTAGCGCCGCGCCGGGCGCCCCAGGCCGTGCCCGGCGCGGGGCGCCACCTCGGCCACCAGGCCGCGCTCGGCCAGCTCGCCGAGGACGCCCTCGGTGGTGGGGCGCGACAGCCCGACCCGCTTGGCCAGCTCGCTGAGCGTGGGCTCGCCGCCGTCGCGCAGGGCGCGCAGGACGGCGGCGGAGTTGAGCCGGCGCAGCACCGACGGGTCGCCCCCGTGCAGGGGCGCGCCCGCGGGGCGGCCGGTCGCGGCCGGACGGGCGGGATCGCCCGGCGAGCCGCCGGGCCGGCCGGGATGGGCGGATTGGGACACGGCACCTCTTGACAGGGGTCGGCGGACCGAGGACATTATTGCAAAACTTCTTACGAAATGACCTTGCGTAAGTCGCGGAGCGCGGCCGGGACGGTCCGGACGGGCGGCCGCCGGCGTGCGCCGTGCGCGGCGCGGGTCCAGGTCAGGAGGCACGAGGCATGCAGAGGACGGGGCCCACGCTCGCGGTTGCGGGGGCGGGTCTGCGGGGCGCCACCTACGCCCGGCGGGCCCTGGAGACCGGGCGGGCCCGGGTGGTCGCGGTGGCCGAGCCGGACCCGGAGCGCCGCCGCCGGTTCGCCGAGCGGCACGGCATCCCGCCCGAGCGCGCCTTCGCCGACTGGCGGGACCTGGCCGCCGCCGGCCGCGTCGCCGACGGCGTGATCATCGCGACGCAGGACGCCGAGCACGCCGAGCCCGCGGTGCGGTTCGCCGCACTGGGCTACCACATCCTGCTGGAGAAGCCGATGGCCACCAGCGAGGCCGACGCGGTGCGGGTGCTGGAGGCCGTCGAGCGGAGCGGCTCGATGCTGGCCGTGTGTCACGTGCTCCGTTATACGCCCTACACCCGGATGATCAGAGAGCTGGTCGAGAGCGGCCGGATCGGCACCCCGACCAGCGTGCAGCATCTGGAGCCGGTCGGCTGGTGGCACCACGCCCACTCCTACGTGCGCGGCAACTGGCGGCGCGAGGACGAGTCCGGCCCCATGCTGCTGACCAAGTCCTGCCACGACGTCGACTGGCTCGTCCACGTGATGGGCGAGATCCCGTCCCGGGTGGGTTCGTTCGGGCGGCTGTCGCACTTCCGTCCCGAGAACCGGCCCGAGGGCGCCGCGGACCGCTGCGTGGACTGCCCCGTGGAGAAGCGGTGCCCCTACTCGGCGACCCGCCTGTACCTCTCCTGCCTCGGCGACCCCGACCGGGAGACCTGGCCGCTCGGCGCGGTGACGCAGGACCTCACCGAGCAGGGCGTCCTGCGGGCGCTGCGCGAGGGCCCCTACGGGCGCTGCGTGTACGCCTGCGACAACGACGTGGTCGACCACCAGGTGGTGAACATGGAGTTCCCCTCCGGGGCGACCGCCTCGTTCACGGTGACCGCCTTCTCCCCGTACGCCCAGCGGCAGACCCGCATCTTCGGCACCGCCGGCTGCATCGAGGGCGACGGCGTACGGATCTCGCTGCGCGACTTCGTCACCGGCGAGGTGGAGACCTACGACACCGGCGAGGCGAACCGGGCGGAGGACGGACGGCACGACGAGGCCGACGCCGCGCTGGCCGACGCGTTCATCGCCGCGCTCGCCGACGGCGACCACACCCCGCTCACCAGCGACGCCCGCGAGAGCCTGGCGTCGCACCGGGTGGTGTGGGCGGCCGAGCGGGCGCGGCGCACCGGGACCGTCGTGGAGATCGACCCGCATACGACGTGACCTGTGGAACGTGACGTGTGGAACGTGATCTAGGGAGAGCGAACCGATGACGACGAGACGACGCTGGGCGGGCGGTGTGGCGGGGGCGCTGTCCCTGACCCTGGCGCTGGGCGCGTGCGGCGGGGACGGCGACGGCGGGTCGTCGGTGCCGTCCACCAACGAGGGCCGGGGGAACATCACGTTCGCCACCGGCAAGGACCTCACCGGAACGATCCAGAAGCTGGTCGGCAAGTGGAACGCCGCGCACCCCAAGGAGCAGGTGCGCATCATCGAGCTTCCGGAGGACGGCGACCAGACGCGCCAGCAGTTGGTGCAGAACGCGCAGATCAAGTCGGACGCCTACGACGTGATCCGGCTGGACGCGGTGTGGACGGCCGAGTTCGCCGCGCGCCGGTGGGTGCTGCCGCTGGCGCAGGAGAAGCTGGACACCGGCTCGTTCGTCCCGGCCGCGCTGCAGACCGGGATGTACCGGGGGAAGCTGTACGCGGCGCCGTGGCTGACCGGCACCGGCATCCTCTACTACCGCAAGGACCTGCTGTCGGCGGCGGGCGTGAAGGAGCCGCCGACCACCTGGGCACAGCTGCGGGACGCCTGCGACAAGGTCGGCCGCACGCCCGAGGGCAAGGGCGTCGACTGTTACGCGGGCCAGCTCGACAAGTTCGAGGGCCTGACCGTCAACTACTCCGAGGCCGTGCAGTCGGCGGGCGGGCAGGTGTTCGACGCGAACGGCAAGCCGCAGGTGAACACGCCGCAGGCCAAGGACGGGCTGCGGTTCCTGGTGGACTCCTACAAGCAGGGCGTGATCCCCTCCAAGGCCGTCACGTTCAAGGAGGAGGAGGGGCGGCGCGCGTTCCAGGACGGCAAGCTGGTCTTCCACCGCAACTGGGCGTACGTGTACGCGCTGGCGTCCGCCGAGGACGGCACGTCCAAGGTGAACGGCAAGTTCGACGTGGCGCCGCTGCCCGGCAAGGACGGGCTCGGCTCGGGCACGCTGGGCGGCAACAACCTGGCGGTGTCGGCGTTCTCCAGGCACCAGGCCACCGCGCGCGACTTCATCGCCTACATCGTGAGCCTGGACGTGCAGCGCGAGTACGGCAAGGAGCAGTCGTTCCCGCTGTCGCGCTCGGCGCTGTACGACGACGCCGCGATGATCAAGCAGTACCCGTACCTGCCGGTGCTGAAGAAGAGCCTGGACGCGGCCAAGCCGCGGCCCGTCGCGGTCCGCTACAGCGAGGTGACCGCCGCGATCCAGGACCAGGTCACCGCCGCCGTCACCGGTAAGAAGACGGTCGACCAGGCCGCGGCCGACCTGCAGAACGCCCTGTCCGGCCTCGCCGACTGAGCACCATGGGCCACACCACCACCGACGCGCGCCGCGGGCAGGCGGCGCCGGCGTCGGGCACGTCTCCGGCCGGGCCTTCTCCCCAAGGCCACGAGGGGCCCGGCCGGGGCCGGCGCCGCCCGCGCCGCCGTACGGGAGACGGGCAGGGGCGGCTCGCCGCGCTCCTGCTCTCCCCCACCTTCGCGGTGCTGGCCGTCGTCATCGCCTTCCCGATCGTGGCCGCCGTGTGGGACTCCCTGCACACCACCCGCGAGGAGCTGGACGCCGACGGGCTCGTGGTGGAGGCCGAGCGGTTCAGCGGACTGGACAACTACACCGCGCTGCTGACCGGCCCGCTGAGCGACCGGTTCTGGACCGCGATGGCCAACACCACGCTGTTCACCGTCGTCACCGTCGCGATCGAGACCGTGCTGGGCCTGGCGATGGCGCTGCTGATGCACCGGGCGTTCCGCGGCCGCGGGCTGTTCCGCGCCAGCGTGCTGGTGCCGTGGGCGATCCCCACCGCGATCTCCGCGCTGCTGTGGCGGTGGATCTTCTCCGCGGACGGGGTGGCCAACGCGGTGCTCGGCCGGGAGGTGCTGTGGACCGCCGACGGCGGCGCCGCCCGCCTCGCCGTGATAGTCGCCGACACCTGGAAGACCGCGCCGTTCGTGGCGCTGCTGGTGCTGGCCGGGCTGCAGATCGTCCCCGACGAGGTGTACGAGGCGGCCCGGGTGGACGGCGCCGGGGCCTGGCAGCGGTTCGTGTCGATCACGCTGCCGCTGGTCAAGCCGACGCTGCTGGTGGCGGTGATGTTCCGGATGATGGACGCGCTGCGCATGTTCGACCTGCCGCAGGTGCTGGTCGGCACCCGCAAGCCGTCGGTGGAGACGCTGTCGCAGCTGGCCTGGGACGAGGCGATGAACCTGCGGTACGGGCCCGCGGCGGCGGTCGCGACCGTCCTGTTCCTGTACATCGCGGTGGCCGCGTACGTGTTCGTGCGGCTGCTGGGCGCCGACGTGATCGGCGACGACGGGGAGGAGGCGCGATGAGGCGGCTCGCCGACCGGCTGTCGCCGGTGCTGGTGGCGGTGTTCTGCCTGGCCCCGTTCTACTGGATGGTGGTGTCCAGCCTGCGCCGCAGCGGCGACATCCTGGACAGGTCGCCGATCCCGAGCCCGGTGTCGCTGGAGAACTACCGGGCGGTGTTCGAGCCGGGCAACGGGTTCTGGCGGGCGCTGGGCAACAGCGTGATCGTCGCCGGGACGACCACCGTGCTCACCCTGGTCGTCGGGGTGTCGGCGGCGTACGCGCTGGCCCGGCTGCGGTTCCGGTTCAAGCGGCTGGTGCTGGCGCTGGTGGTGTCGACCTCGATGTTCCCCGGCAGCCTGCTGATCGTCCCGCTGCTGCGGCTGTTCACCGACATCGGCTGGATCAACACCTACCAGGCCATGGTGGTGCCGAACCTGTCGTTCGCGCTGCCGCTGGCGGTGTGGAACCTGACCTCGTTCTTCCGCCGGCTGCCGTTCGAGCTGGAGAAGGCGGCCATGGTGGACGGCTGCACCCCCGGCCAGGCGTTCCGCAAGATCATCATGCCGCTGGCCGCGCCGGGCGTGTTCACCACCGCGATCATCACGTTCGTGGTGGCCTGGAACGAGTACCTGATCGCGGTGAGCATGGTCAACGAGCAGCGGATGAAGACCGCCAACGTGATCGTCGCCCAGTTCACCGGCCAGCACGGCTACGACCAGCCGTTCGGCACCCAGATGGCGGCCGGGGTGATCGTGACCGTCCCGCTGGTGGTCGTGGTCCTGCTGTTCCAGCGCCGCATCGTGGCCGGGCTCACCTCCGGCGGCCTCAAGTGATCACCTCCCGTTGAGCGGGACGTCATCTCCCGATCGCCCTCCATTCGCAACCCTCTTTCATTAATCGTGCCTGGTCAGGCCGTTCACGGCCATCCCCCCACTCTGGAGCCGCGCATGAGATCATCCCTGCCCGCCGCCGGGCGCCGGTCGTTCCTGACGCTCACCGGCGTGAGCGCCGCCGCGTTCGCGGTCGGCACCGGCCACGCCGCCGCCGACGAGACCGTCGGCGGCAAGGTCCCCGCCGACCCGTTCGCCCTCGGCATCGCGTCCGGCGACCCGCAGCCGGACGGGTTCGTGCTGTGGACGCGCCTGGCGCCCCGGCCGCTGGAGGCCGACGGCCACGGCGGCATGCCGCCGCGCCCCTACACGGTGCGGTACGAGGTCGCCGAGGACGAGGCGTTCACCCGCGTGGTCAAGCGCGGCCAGGCCATCGCCACGCCCGAGCTGGCGCACTCGGTGCACGTCGAGGTGCACGGGCTGCGCCCCGGCCGCGAGTACTTCTACCGGTTCAAGGCGGGCGGCGAGCTGAGCCCGGCCGGCCGGACCCGCACCGCGCCCGACCCGCGCTCCACGCCCGCGCGGCTGCGGTTCGCCACCGCGTCCTGCCAGGCGTGGTACCACGGGCACTTCACCGCCTACCAGCACATGGCCGCCGAGGACCTGGACCTGGTCCTGTTCCTCGGCGACTACATCTACGAGTACGGCATCACCAAGAGCAACTGGTGGCGCCAGGAGCCGCTGCCGCTCGGCCCCGAACACGGCGTGGAGATCAACACGCTGGAGCAGCACCGGCTGCGGTACGCGCTGTTCAAGACCGACGAGCACCTGCAGGCCGTGCACGCTCTGGCCCCGTGGCTGTTCACCACCGACGACCACGAGGTGCAGAACAACCACGCCGGCGACTGGTCGGAGACCGGCGTGCCGCCCGCCGACTTCCTGCGCCGCCGCGCCGTGGCCTACCGGGCGTTCTACGAGCACCTGCCGCTGCGCGGCGCGATGCTGCCGGACGGCCCCGCCATGGCGCTCTACCACCGGCGGCACTGGGGACGGCTCGCGCAGATCGACATGCTGGACAACCGGCAGTACCGCGACACCTACCCGGCCGGGGCCGTCATCGACAACTCCCCCGAACGCCTGGACCCGCGCCGCTCCATCCTGGGCGCCGAGCAGGAGAGGTGGCTGTACGACGGGCTGCGCCGCTCCGACGCGGTGTGGAACCTGCTGGGCAGCGGCGTCGTCATGGCCCAGATCGACCGCGACACCGGTGCCGGCGAGCTCTACAGCAACGACATGTGGGACGGCTTCCCCGCCAACCGGGACCGGCTGTTCGCCGCGTTCCGGCGGCACGGCATCGCCAACCCGGTGGTGCTGTCCGGCGACATCCACCGGCACGTGGCCGCCGAGCTGAAGGCCGACTGGAAGGACCCGGGGTCGGCCACGATCGGCACCGAGCTGGTGACCGGGTCCATCGGATCCGACGGCGACGGCGGCGAGACCGACTCCACCGGCCCGCTGTGGCTGAGCAACCCGCACGTCAAGCTCTACAACGCCCGCCGCGGCTACGTCAGCTGCACCCTGACCCCGAAGACGCTGACGTCGGAGTACAGGACCGTCGCCTACGTCAGCCGCCCCGGCGCGCCCGTCGCGACCGCGGCCCGATTCGTCACCGAGGCCGGACGTCCCGGCCTGAACCGGGAGGTGTGAGCCCGTGAGCAGCCAGGGAAACGTCGCTCGACGCACCGCGCTCGGCATCGGCGCCGCCGCCGTCCCCGCCGCGCTCGTGTTCACCCCGTCCGCCGCCGAGGCCTCCGCCGCGTCCGGCCCCCGGCCGAAGCCGGTGCGCCGCCCGCGCGCCGCCGGCGAGATCGGCCGGATCCGCCTGACCTGGGAGGGCGAGGCGTACAAGCCGCTCGTCGACCACTACGCCGTCTACGGGTCGCGGACCAAGGGCTTCGCGATCGGGCCCGACACTCTGCTCGGCAAGACCGTCTACACCAGCTTCCTGCACGATCGCATGGGCGGCCGGCGCCAGGACTGGTACTACCGCGTCGTGGTGGTGGACGCGGCCGGGAACCGCAGCCGCCCCTCCGGCGAGATCGCCGCGCACAGCACCGAATCCGTCACCGTGTCGGGCACACCGCTGGCGACCGTCGGGACGTTCGACCACAAGTCGCTGGAACTGGCACTGGCGCCCAACGGCTACGCCCAGTACCGCACCCGCTTCCCGGGCGGCGTGGACTTCACCCACGGCAGGAGCGACCCGAAGACCGACTGGTCGTACATCCAGCCGGGGCCGTCCGACTCCTGGGCGGGCAACCCCAAGTCGACCCGCACCACGTTCCGCTTCGCGCTGGACGCGGTGCCGGACGGCGAGGTGTGGCTGGCGATCTGGCTGCTGGACACGCACGCGTCCATCCCCGGCACGATCAACCTCGGGCTGAACGGCACCCCCGTGCGGGACGTCAAGCTGGAGAACGGCGGCACCCGCGGCTCCCTGGAAGGCGACGCGACGCTGCCCGGCACCCCGCTCAAGCCGTCCTACGTGGAGCTGGAACTGCCCCGCTCCGCACTGCGCACGGGCGAGAACGCGCTGACCATCGACAAGCAGGTCGGCTCCTGGCACGTCTACGACGCGCTGGGCGTCTTCACCCGCTGACTGCGCAGGCGGTAGGCGCGCGGGGTCGTCCCCACGCGCGCGGCCTGTCCAGGTGCCGTAGCGCCCACGCCCGGGTGGCGGCCAGGTCGTCCCGCGCGGGCGGCGGCAGCGGCGTGCGCACGACCTGCGCCTGGTCGCCGGGACGCGCGGGGGCGGCCACCGACAGCCGCGCCGCCTCCGCCGCCACCGCCGCGCCGTGGTCGGCCCGGACCATGTGCAGGCACAGCTCGACGCACGCGGCGGCGCCCGCCGAGGTCAGCACGGGTCCGTCGGCGACGTACAGCACGTCCGGCACCGCCTCCACCTCGGGGAAGCGGCGGGCCAGCTCGCCGGTCAGACCCCAGTGCGTCGTGGCGCGGCGGCCGTCGAGCAGGCCCGCCTGCGCGAGCACGAACACGCGGGTGCAGATCGCGGCCGTCCGCGCCCCCCGCGCCGCCGCGTCCCGGACCGCCTCCAGCACGCGCGGGTCGACGTCCTCCCGCCCGCCGCCGCCCACGACGATCACCGTGCCGGCGTCGTCGACGGCGTCCAGCCCGTGCGAGGCGACGATGCCCATGTCGCCCACGTCCTCCACCGGCCCCGGCTCGGCCGCGCACTGCACGACGCGGTAGCGATCGGGAAAGGCGCCGAACACCATCCGCGCGATCGACACGTCGAACGCCATCACGGGCGGTACGAGCACGAACACGATGCGGTGTGGACCGTCGGGCATGGCCCGCGGCGCTGTACCACACCTGGCCGGACACCCTCCCGCCGCTGTTCGGATCGGTGCTGTCGGCGGCCGAAGGCGCCGGCGCCGGCTACGTCATGCTCGGCAACCTGTACGGCTGCGGCCCCGTGGACGGGCCGCTGACCGAGGCGCGCCCGCTGGCCGCGACCGGGCCGGAGGGCTCGACCCGCGCCCGGCTGTGGCGGGAGGCGAGCTGTGGGAGACGACGCACATGTCGCACCGGCCGTTCCTGGTCGACTCGTCGGCGATGGAGGACGCGTTCGGGCTCAAGCCCACGCCCCTGGACGACGTCCTGTCCCAGACTCTGGGCGCGGCCTGAGCCCGCGTGAAGCCTGCCCAGGGCGGCGCGGATGTCCTCTTTGTTAAGCGGACGTTAGATCTGGGGCTTCGTTCTTGAACGGGGTTCGGCGGATCGGTGACGCTTCGGGGGCCTGCGGTGACGCAGGTCACCCCGTTCCCGTCCCGTGATGCGAGGAGGTGCCCGGTGACGACGACGTTGTCCGGCGGCACGCCGTCCCGGCCCGTTCGGCGCCCGTGGAAGGCGCTGGTCGGCGGTTCGATCGGCAACCTGGTCGAGTGGTACGACTGGTTCGTCTACTCCAGCTTCGCCGTCTACTTCGCGGCCTCGTTCTTCCCCAAGGGGAACTCGACCGCGCAACTGCTCAACACGATGGGCATCTTCGCCGTCGGGTTCTTCATGCGCCCGGTCGGCGGCTGGCTGCTGGGGCGCCTCGGCGACCGGCGCGGCCGCAAGGCCGCGCTGACCGCCACGGTCACGCTGATGTCGGTCAGCGCGCTGCTGATCGCCATCGCGCCCACCTACGACACCGTCGGCTACTTCGGCGCCGTGGTGCTGCTGGTGGCGCGGCTGCTGCAGGGCCTGTCGGTCGGCGGCGAGTACGCGGCCAGCGCCACGTACCTGACCGAGGCGTCCACCCCCGGGCGGCGCGGCTTCTTCTCCAGCTTCCAGTACGTGTCGATGACCGCCGGCCAGCTGTGCGGGCTCGGCCTGCAGATCCTGCTGCAGCGCACCATGTCGGAGGACACGCTGCACTCCTGGGGCTGGCGGATCCCGTTCATCGTCGGCGCGCTGGGCGCGGCGGTGGTGTTCTACCTGCGCCGCAACCTGCTGGAGACCGAGGCCTACGAGGCCGAGGAGGACGCCGCCGAACCCGCCGAACGCGGCACGCTGCGCGGCCTGTTCCGGCACCGCCGGGAGTTCGCGCTGGTCATCGCCCTGACCATGGGCGGTACGGTGGCGTACTACACCTACACCACCTACCTGACCAAGTACCTGTCCAACACCGCGGGCATGAGCAAGGACGACGCCACGCTGGTCAGCTTCTGCGCGCTGACGGTGTTCATGCTCCTGCAGCCCGCCGCCGGGGCGCTGTCGGACCGGATCGGCCGCCGGCCGCTGCTGATCTCGTTCGGCGTGGGGTCCATGCTGGGCACCGTGCCGATCATGACGGCGCTGCGGGACGTCAGCGGCTTCTGGCCCGCGCTGGCGCTGATGCTGGGCGGCCTGGTCATCGTCACCGGCTACACCTCGATCAACGCGGTGGTCAAGGCCGAACTGTTCCCCACCCACGTGCGGGCGCTCGGCGTGGCGCTGCCGTACGCGCTGGCCAACGCCATGTTCGGCGGGACCGCCGAGTACGTGGCGCTGTGGTTCAAGCAGGGCGGCATCGAGTCCGGGTTCTACTGGTACGTCTCGGGCTGCGCGGCGGTGTCGCTGGTCGTGTACGTGACGATGCGCGAGACGCGGCACGCCGTCCTGTCCCGCGCCGACAAGGCCCCGGCCGCCGAACTGGCGGGCCGCGGCTGACCTGGCGCGAAGCCGGCCTGCGAGCACCTACCCTTGCTCCGGGAAGGGGCAAGGGTAGGTCTGTGCCGGACGGGGTGGGCATGCGGGTGCTGTTGGTCGAGGACGACGACCGGCTCGCCGACGCGCTCACCACGGCCCTGGCCGGGCGCGGCCACCGCGTCGAGCGGGTCGTGCGGGCCGACGACGGGCTGCGGCTGAAGGACCGCTGCGACTTCGTCCTGCTGGACCTCGGCCTGCCCGACATGGACGGCCTGGACATGCTGCGGCGGCTGCGCCGGGTGTCGGCCGTGCCGGTCATCGTGATCACCGCGCGCACCGAGGAGCGGGCCGTGCTGCGCGGCCTGCGCGCCGGGGCCGACGACTACCTGATCAAACCGTTCCGGATCATGGAGCTGCTGGCGCGGATGGACGCGGTGGCCCGCCGCTCCGTCCCGCCGCCCGGCCGGCCCCCCGCGCCCGCCGACCCGGCCGCCGCCGCACCCGAGATCGTCCAGGCCGGGGACGTGCGGATCGACCTGCGCGCCCGCGAGATCACCGTGGCCGGCGCCCCCGTCACCCTGACCCGCCGCGAGTTCGACGTGCTGGCGCTGCTGGCGCGCGAGCCGGGCGTGGTGCGCAGCCGCGAGGAGATCCTGGACGCGGTGTGGGGCGACGCGTTCCTCGCCGCGTCCCGGTCGCTGGACGTGCACATCGCCGGAATCCGGGCCAAGACGGGCCGACCGGGGCTGGTGCGCACGCTGCGCGGCACCGGCTACCGGCTGGGCGTCGAGGACTGATGCGCCGCCGTCTGCTGCTGACCTACCTGGCGCTGATCGGCGGGCTGGTGCTCGCGCTGGCGGTGCCGCTGGCCTGGGCGTACGCCCAGCAGCGCACGGGCGTGCTGCTGCTGGACCGGCGCGCCGACGCCACCCGCCTGGCCGAGCTGACCGACCAGGCCGTCCGCGAGGGCGACACCTCCGTGCTCGTCAGCGAGGTGCGCCGGTACGCCTCCCTGTACGGGGCGGGCGTGGAGGTCCGCGACGACTCGCGCGCCGTGCTGATCCGCTCCGGCACCGTGGACCCGCCCGCCGCCGTGGCGGTGCGGCGCGCCCTGGCCGGGCGCACGACCGAACGGCTGCCGCTGGTCACCCCGTTCGGCCCCGACCGCGTGGTGGTGGCCGAGCCCGCCGGGCGCGACGCGCAGGTCGTCGGCATGGTGCTGGTCGAGGCGCCGACCATCGACGCCCGCCGCGACATCGCGCTGGTGTGGCTGACCCTGGCCGCCGCCGCTGCCGCCGCGTTCACCGTCGCCGTGGTGGCGGCACGGCGGCTGACCCGCTGGACGCTGCGTCCGGTGGCCGAACTGGACGCCGCCACCGAGGCGATCGCGGCGGGCCGCATGCACGCCCGCGCCGCGGTCGGCGGGCCGGGCCCGTCGGAGCTGCGCCGCCTGGAGGAGCGGTTCAACGCCATGGCCGACGCGGTGTCGGCGGCGCTGGAACGCCAGCGCGCCTTCGTCGCCGACGCCTCGCACGAGCTGCGCACCCCGCTGGCCGTGCTGTCGCTGCGGCTGGAGAACCTGCAGCCGCACCTGCGCGACACCGGCGCGGACGAGCACCGGCAGGCCCTGGAGGAGGTCGACCGGCTGGGCGCGATGCTGGAGGACCTGCTCACCCTGGCCCGCCTGGAGTCCGGCACGGGCGCGGCGGCCGGGCCGGTCGACCTGGTCGCCGAGCTGGCGCCCCGGCTCGACGCCTGGGGCGAGGTCGCCGCGGCCCGTACCGTCGACCTGCACGCCGACCTGCCGGAACGCCTCACGGCGCACTGCCCGCCCGACACCGCCGGACGCGTCGCCGACATCGCCATCGACAACGCCATCAAGTTCGTGCCGGACGGCGGGCACGTCACCGTGTCGCTGTCGGCGTGCGACGGCACGGCCGTGCTGCGCGTCGCCGACGACGGCCCCGGCCTGGACCCGGACGAACTGGAGGCCGCGCGGCGCCGGTTCTGGCGGTCGCCCCGCCACGGCAACGTCGAGGGCAGCGGACTCGGCCTCGCCATCGCCGACGAGCTGGCCCGCGCGGGCGGCGGAACCCTCGCGCTGCGGCCCGCCGACCCGCACGGCCTGGTCGTCGAGCTGCGCCTGCCGCTCGACGCGTTCGGTCAGCCGTAGACGGAGCGGTAGTAGCGGACGGCGCCCGGGTGCAGCGGCACGGTGCCGGTACCGATCGCGTACCGCTCGTCCAGGTAGCTGCCGGGCACCTCGGGCCCCGGCAGGCGGTCGCGGGCGTGGAACATCACGCGCGTCACCGTCTCGGCCAGGCCGGGCGACAGGTCGCGGCGCGCCACCAGGAAGCTGGGCACGCCGACCGTGGGCACCTCCGTGGCCTGCCGGTACGTGCCCGCCGGCACCGACACGCCCACGTACGTCGGGCCGTGCGCGCGGCGCAGCGCCAGGATCAGCCCGTCCAGCGGCACCAGCCGCACCGGCGTGCGGGCGGCCAGGTCGGCGATCGCCTTGGTCGGCACGCCCCCGGACCAGAAGAACGCCTCCACATCGCCGCCCGCCAGCGCCGCACACGACTCGGCCAGCCCCAGCCTGACCGTCCGGACGGGACGCGGCGGCTTGGCCGCCTCCAGCACCCGCTCCCCCACCACGGCCGTGCCCGACCCCTCCGCGCCCAGCGACACGCGGCGGCCCGCCAGGTCGGTGACGCGCCGCACCGGCGAGTCCTCGGCCACCACCAGGTGCGTGTAGTTGAGGTAGATCCGGGCCAGCGCGGTCACCGGCAGCGGCGCGCGGAACGCGCCGTGCCCCGCCACGGCGTCGGCGGCGCTGTCACTGAGCGCGAGCGCCAGGTCGGCGCGGCCCGTCGCGAGCATCCGCAGGTTCTCCACGCTGGCCGAGGTGGTCAGCACGTCGACGGTCAGGCCGCTGACGCGGCGCCGCAGCTCCTGGGCCAGCCGCCGCGCGAACGGCTCGTACTGCCCGTCGGTGGGGCCGCCCGCCAGGACCAGCCGCCGCCGTCCGCCGCCGGAGCCGTCCGAGCAGCCCGCCGCCAGCGCGGCCGCGGCCGCCGCGGCGCCCAGACGCAGGACGCCGCGGCGGCTCGGGACGAAGGCTGCGGGCGGCACCCGCCCACGTTACCGTCGGTAGGTGAGGCCGTAGCCGTACGGGAACAGCGGCTTCTTGCCGTCTCCGCGGTTGATCGGCTGCTGGTCGACACTTCGCATCCACGTCATCGGAAGCTTGCCGGTCGGCCTGGTGACGCCGAACAGCACGTCGGCGACGCCGCGTCCCTCGGTGCCCGGCAGCCAGGACGCCACCAGCGCGTTCCAGCCCGGCAGCTGCGCGGCGACGTCCAGCGGCCGTCCGGACACCAGCACGACGATCACCGGGACGCCGGAGGCGCGCAGCCGCTCGATCGTCGCCAGGTCGCCGGCGTCCAGCCCCATGCCGTCGGGACGGTCGCCCTCGCCCTCGGCGTACGGCAGCTCGCCGACGACGGCGACCGCCGCCCGGTAGGAGCCGTCGATGCCCGAGCCGTCCCGGCTGTAGTCCACGGTGGTGGACGGCCCGGCCGTCTGCCGGATGCCCTGCAGGATCGTGGTGCCGGGCGTGATGTTCCCCGGCGAGCCCTGCCAGGTGATCGTCCAGCCGCCGCTCTGGATGCCGATGTCGTCGGCGGCCCTGCCCGCCACGAAGATCTTGTTGTTGTTCCGGGCGAGCGGCAGCACGCCGCCGTCGTTCTTCAGCAGCACCTGCGACTCGGCCACGGCGCGGCGGGCCAGCGCGCGGTGCCGGTCGCTGCCGACCGTGCGCAGGAGGCGGCGGTCGGTGAACGGCCGCTCGAACAGGCCCAGCTCGAACTTCTTGGTGAGGATGCGCCGGTTGGCGTCGTCGATGCGGGCCATGGACACGTGCCCGGCCTGCACCTCGCCGCGCAGCGTGTCGATGAAGCGGCGCCAGTCCTGCGGCACCATGACCATGTCGATCCCGGCGTTGATCGCGGTGGCGACCTCCTGCGGGGTGAACCCGGGCTGCCCGTCGATCTGGTCGATGCCGTTCCAGTCGGAGACGACGAAGCCGTCGAAGCCGAGCTCCTTCTTCAGCACGTCGGTGACCAGGTAGCGGTGCCCGTGCAGCTTCACGCCGTTCCACGAGCTGAAGGAGATCATCACCGAGCCGACGCCGCGCCGCACCGCCGCCCGGAACGGCGGCAGGTGGATCCGGCGCAGCTCGGCCTCGGAGATCCGGGTGTCGCCCTGGTCGTCGCCGCCGGCGGTGCCGCCGTCGCCGACGTAGTGCTTGGCCGTGGCCAGGATCGACGCGGGGCCGTCCAGCCGCCTGCCCTGGAACCCGTCCACGATCACCGACATGGCGGCGGGCAGCTCGGGGACCTCGCCGAACGACTCGTACGTGCGGCCCCACCGGTCGTCACGGGCCACGCACAGGCACGGCGCGAACGTCCAGTCGACGCCGGTGGCCGCGACCTCCTCGGCGGTGGCGCGGCCGACATCGCGCACCAGGTCCGGGTCGCGGGTGGCGCCGAGCCCGATGTTGTGCGGGAAGATCGTCGCACCGACCAGGTTGTTGTGGCCGTGCACGGCGTCCACGCCGTAGATCATCGGGATGCGCCGGGGGGTGGCCAGCGCGGCGCGCTGGAACCCGTCGTACATGTCCGCCCACGCCTCGGCCGTGTTGGGGGTGGGCGTCGACCCGCCGCCCGACAGCACCGACCCGATGCGGTGGCGGGTGACGTCGTCGGGGGTGACGCTGCCGCGTTCGGCCTGCGTCATCTGGCCGATCTTCTCGTCCAGCGTCATCCGGGACAGCAGGTCCTCGACGCGGTCGCGCACGGGCCGCCGCGCGTCGAGGTAGCCGGGGCCCGTCGCGGGCCGGGCGGTCTGCGCCGCCGCGGGGACGGCGGCACCGGCGCCGGTGAACGCCAGCAGCGCCGCCGCCAGCACGGCGGTCTTCGCCCGGCGGCCGGGCAGGGAACGGGACGGGGAGCGACTCATCTCGCCTCCGGGGTGGGCAACAGTTCAGCGGACCGTGCGTTCCCCTCTCATCGCAGGCAACCTAAGCCCCTCCGTCCCCCGCGACCACCCCCCGTCCACTACCGGCCGCCCCACCCGCCCCCCGGCCCGGGGACGTCACCGCGTCCTACGCTCCTTCCGCCGGCCTCCACCTCCCTGGCGGACCGGATGACCACGGCGGACGCGCGGACGAGCGCGACGGCAGGACAACGACAGGTTCGCGCCGCAGACCACCTGGGTCTCGCTTCCCTGATGGTGAACTGCGGGCGACACGATGATCCGGCCGGCCGCCGGGACGTGGCGGATGAGGGAATCGAACCCTCCTCATGCGGCTTATGGGACCGCCGAACGCGCCAGCGTTCCTATCCGCCGGGGGCGGAGGGTGCGAGATTCGAACTCGCGCAGGGGGGACCCTGACGACGGCTTAGCAAGCCGCTGCCTTACCGCTCGGCCAACCCTCCGAGAAAATGAGAAAACCGCCTGTGCGAACTCCGGTCGCCAGGCGGTGCGCAGGTCAGGACGGTTCCGTCACGTCCCGCCGCGTCCGCTGCCAAGACCGGACAGGCTGCGCATTCGGCTACTGTGACGCCGCATCGCCGGCTCCTTCCGTTCTCGGTCTCGCTTCGTTACGACATTCAGGTTGCCGCAATTGTTCCCGGGCGTGCAAGACGTTTTCCACGCCGCCGAATCCGGCGGCGGCGCGAATGGCCGGCGCGGGGCGCGGGCGGTGCCCCGCGGGCGCCCCGCGCCGGTCCGCGGATCGTCTCAGCCGGGGGCTTCGCACGCTTCCCGCAGCGCTCTGAGGGCGTGATAGACGCGGGCCTTGACGACCTCCACCGGAAGCCCGAGCGACGCGGCCGCCTCGTTGACCGACCGCCTGCGGAAGTACGTCTCGGTCAGGATCTCCCGGTGCGCCCACGACAGCGACCGGAACGCCCGCGCGGCGGGCTCGTGCATGGGGGCGGGCGCCATCTGGCCCGCGCTCTTGCCGGTTCGCAGTGCCACACCCAGAACCTCGCATCTCCCACCACCCCCGGCGATCCCCTTATGGCGGGCTTAAGGAAGCGCTCAGGGACGTTTATCCCGTGCGCGGGGACGCGGGGGCGGGCGGGCGCGGCGGGCGGAGGGGCGTGGGCGTCGGTGCGGTCGCCGTGAACCAGTGGGGCGGTTGGGGAGTCGAACCCCGAGTCAGCCTTCATGCCTATATGTCCCCACGGAGAGAACATGACCGAGCCCGACGTGCTGGGCCGCGCGCTGCTCAAGGCGTTCGCCGACCGCGGCTACGAGGCGATCCTTCCCGACGCCGCCACCGTCGCCGTCACCCTGCCGGACGGCACGCAGGTCAAGGGCGACGTCCAGGAGTGGCGCCGGCACGCCGGGCGCAACTCGATGGCGGCGCTGCCCGGCATCGCCGCCGAGTTCGTCGAGCAGATGGAGAAGAACCTGCGCCGCGACGCCGAGCTGCGCCAGGCGGTGCGCGAGGACGCGCTGCCCGCCGACGACCTGCGCGTGCGGATCTACACCGAGGACGCCCTGCCGCAGGAGGTCTGGGACACGCTGGTCGTCCGGCCGCTGGCGCCCGGCCTGCTGGAGTCCGTAGTCGTCGACTATCCCGACTCCATCTCGCCCCTGCAGAAGTCCGCGCTGGGCGGCACGAGCGCCGACGAGGCGTTCGCGCGGGCGCTGGCGCGGTCGGTGGACGGGGAGCCGCACCACATCATGACGCGCGAGCTGTACGGGGTGCCGCTGACGCACATCAGCGGCGAGCACCGCTACGTCGGTGCGCACATGCACGTGCTGAAGCGTTATGTCGACCCGGCCGCGTCCCCGCACGGGGCGCTGGTGGCCTTCCCGATCCCCGAGCTGCTGCTCGTCCACCCGATCGGGCAGACGCAGATCTTCTCCGCGCTGGAGGCCGTGCAGGCGCTGGCGGCCCGGCACGTGGAGGTCGGCGAGAAGGCGCTCACCCCGGAGGTCTACTGGTGGCGTCCCGGCGCCTACGAGGCGCTGGACGAGGCGGCGGCGCTGGCGGGCGGCGGCGTGCCCGACCTGCGCCCGGTCCGCGTCGAGATCGACAAGGAGAACGCCAGGGCGAGCCTGCTCAGCGACGAGGCCTTCGCCGACCTGGTGCGGCGGCTCCTCGACGAGCAGGGTTAGCCCGGCGCGTTCTCCTCGTGCAGCAGGAGCAGGGCGTATGCGGCCACGGTGGCGTCGTCGGTGATCTCGCCCGCCCGGACCAGGCGCTTGAACTCGGCCCGGGTCACGAACCGCTGCCGCATGTCCTGCTCCTCCGGCTCGCGCGCGTGCTCGCCCGGTGTCAGCCCGGTCGCCAGGAACACGTGGACGCCCTGGCTGCTGGTGCCGTGCGAGCTGTGCAGGCGGCCCAGCGGCGTCATCGTGCCGGCGCGCAGCCCGGTCTCCTCGACCAGCTCCCGCCGGGCCAGCGCCTCGGGGTCGCCGCCGCGGTGGTCCGGGTGGGAGCCCTGCGGGAAGTTCCACGTCCGCCGCCCGATCGGGTAGCGGTACTCCTCGACCATGTGGAACCCGTCCCGCTCCGCCGGGATGACCAGGGCGTAGTCGTCCTTCTCGATGACCCCGTAGATGCCGCGCGACCCGTCGAGCCGCTGGACGAGGTCCTCGCGGACGGTCATCCACCGGTTCTCGTAGACCACGCGGGAGGACACCCGGCGCACCGCCGGTTCAGGCGTCATGGTCACCTCGCTGCTGTCGTCGCCGTTCCCTCCCATCATGGCCCGGGACGCGCCGGGCCGGGGGCGCACCGCCCCGGCGGCGCGGGCCTTCCGGCGGCGCGGGGACGATGCGCGAGTGGGCGGACACGCCGGCGTGACAGGTGGTTGAATCCACGGATATGTGGCAGTCGTCACACAGAGAACGGCCGTGGTTGCGGTGGTACCAGCCCGGGGTGCCGGCCGAGCCGGCGATCCCGGACGTCGCCGTGCCCCGGCTGCTGGACGACGCCGCCGCGCGGCATCCGCGGCGGCCCGCCCTGATCTTCCATGGCGGCCGGATCCGCTACCGGGAGCTGCGCGAGGCCGTGGACCGGTTCGCCGCCGGGCTGCACCGGCTCGGCGTGCAGCCGGGCGACCGGGTCTCGCTGGTGCTGCCGAACTGCCCGCAGCTGGTCATCGCGTTCTTCGGGGTGCTGCGGCGCGGCGCGATCGCGGTGCCGCACAACCCGCTGTCCACCGCGGAGGAGCTGCGCCACCAGCTCGCCGACTGCGCGCCGCGCGCCGCGGTGGTGCTGGACCGTTCACTGCCGGCGGTGCGGGCCGCGCGGGACGCCGCGCCGCTGGAACACCTGATCGTCACCTCGATCGGGGACGCGCTGCCCCCGGCGGCGCGGGCGGCGCTGCGGCTGCCGTTGCCGGCGGCCCGGCGGCGCCGCGCGGCGCTGGTCGCCGAGGTCCCCGCCGGGCCGGACGTGGTGCCGTTCGCCGAGCTGCAGCGGCCGGCGGACCGGCGCGTGCGGCAGTTCCGGCTCGACCCGTCGCGGCACCTGGCCGTCATCGCCTACACCGGCGGCACGGAGGCGCGTCCCAAGGGCGCCATGCTCACCCACCGCAATCTGGTCGCCAACGCCTGCCAGCAGCACGCGTGGGACGTGGAGGTCACCGACGGCGGCGAGGTCACCCTGGCGGTGCTGCCGCTGTTCCACACGTTCGGCATGATCAGTTGCCTGGTGGCGCCGGTGCTGAAGGCGGGCTCGGTCGTGCTGCTGCCCCGGTTCGACGGGGAGCGGGTGGTGCGGGCGCTGCGGCGGCATCGTCCCACCGTGTTCCCGGGCGTGCCGACGCTGTACGACCAGCTGCTCGACAGCCCACGGTTCCGGCCGTCCGACCTGGACCCGGTGCGGATCCTGCTATCGGGCGGCAGCCCGCTGACCGCCGCGACGCTGGGGCGGCTGGACGCGCTGGGGCACGCCGGCCGGCTGATCCAGGCGTACGGGCAGACGGAGGCGTCGCCCGCGCTGACCGCGAACCCGCTCGGCGGCGGCGCCCGCAACGACACCGTGGGCCTGCCGCTGCCGCTGACCGACGCGGTGATCGTCGACCACGGGGACCCGACCCGGCCGCTGCCGCCGGGCGAGCCGGGCGAGCTGGTGGTGCGCGGCCCCCAGGTGTTCGCGGGGTACTGGAACCAGCCGCTGGCCACCGCGCGCGTGCTGTCGAAGGGGTGGCTGCGCACCGGCGACATCGCGGTGATGAGCCCGGACGGCTGGATCACGCTGCTGGAACGCCGCCAGGACATGATCAAGGTGAGCGGGTTCAGCGTCTTCCCCGGCGAGGTGGAGCAGGTTCTGCGCCGCCATCCGGCGGTGTTCGACTGCGCGGTCGTCGGCCTGCCGGACGAGCGGCGCGGCGAACGCGTCGTCGCCTATGTCGTCGAGCACCCGGCCTACCCGTTCTCGGCGGAGGAGCTGCGCCGCCACTGCGCGAGGTACCTGTCGCACTACAAGGTGCCGGCCGAGTTCCGGCCCCGTCAGGATCTGCCCCGCAACGTCCTGGGCAAGGTGGTCCGCCGGCAGTTGCGCGACGCCGCCGCCACCCGCTGACCCGGGAGTTCTCGCCCGGGACCTCCTGGTGAGTGGTTGACTGAGCGGATGCGTCCCCCCGTCGCCCGTTCCCCCCATTCGTCGTCTCCGGCGTTGTTCGAGCGGCTCGCCGAGGTCGGCCGCGCCCGGGCCGCAAGCGGTGATGAGGCGGTGGTGCTGTACGACCGGCACGGGGTGCTGGTGGTGCGGGTCGGTGACGTGGTCGTCAAGGCGCACCAGGCGGACCGTGACGGCGGGCCGCCGCTGGAGCGGCGGATGCGGGTGGCGGCGTCACTGCCGGCGCTGCTGCTGCCTCCGCTGGACGGGCCGCTGCGGGTGGACGGCCGGGTGGTGACCGTGTGGCCGTACGGGGAGCCGGTCAGCCCGGACGCGGTGCCGTGGGAGGAGGCCGGCCGGCTGCTGGCCGCGCTGCACACGTGTCCGGTTCCGGCCGACGCGCCGCCGTGGGGGCGTCCCGCCCGGGTGGGGCGGCTGGTGCGGCGCCTGCCGGACGGGCCGGAGGCCGCCGAGGTGCGCCGGGCGTTCGCCACCCTGCCGTCGTGGATCCGCGCGGGGGAAGACGACCGAGGCGCGGACGGCGCCACGCCGCACCGGCTGATCCACGGGGACTGGCATCTGGGGCAGATGGTGCGCACCGGGGAGGGCGGCTGGCGGCTCATCGACGTGGAGGACCTGGGACGCGGCGACCCCGCCTGGGACCTGGCGCGGCCCGCGGCGCTGTTCTCGGCGGGGGTGCTGCCGCCCGGCGACTGGGCCCGTCTCCTGAGCGCCTACCGGGAGGCCGGGGGGCCGGCGGTGCCCGCGGACGGCGACCCGTGGCGGGCCCTGGACCTGCCCGCGCGAACTCTGGCGATCCAGATCGCCGCCACGTGCGTCATATCGGCGCGGGCGGACGGCCGTCCGCTCGACGGGCCCGAGCGGGCGCTCGTCGACACCTGCAGGCGCATCTCCGAGGCGGGACCAGGAATGACGTAGCGTTCGAGCTGCCCTACATTTAGCCCACCTGGGGATTTTTACGGAAGGACGATGAGGCGATGCACTGCCCCAAATGTCGCGGCGTGATGCGCACCTACACCCGTAGCGGCGTCCACATCGAGCAATGCGACAACTGCCGCGGAATCTTCCTCGACTACGGGGAACTGGAGGCGCTGAGCCGCCTGGAGGGCCAGGCCCACGCCGCCCCGCCGCCCGCGGCCCCGGCCGCGCCGGCGTGGGGTGCGCCCGGGCAGGTGCACCACCATCACCACGGTGGCGGGCACTACCACCGCCCGCACCACGGCGGCCTGTTCCACATGCTGTTCACGACCTGAGCGGACGTCTCGTCCCGGCGGCGTGCCGACACCCGAGGCATCGGCGCGCCGCCCTGCCGCGCGGCGGACGCCCCCGGCCTACAGGCGGGGGTCGACGGGTTCGGACTCCAGGGCGAGGACGGCGAACACCGCCTGGTGGATCCGCCACATCGGCTCTCCCGAGGTGAGCCGGTCGAGCGCCTCCACGCCGAGGGCGTGCTCGCGCATCGCCAGCGAGCGCTTGCGGCCGAGCGACCGCCCGCGCAGCCGCTCCAGGGTGCCCGGCTCGGTGTAGTCCGGTCCGTAGATGATCCTCAGGTACTCCCGGCCCCGGCACTTGATCCCGGGCTGGATCTTCCGGTCCTCCGGGAACGGCCCGAGCGGCTTGACGACCATGCCCTCGCCGCCGCGTCCGGTGTGCTCCTCCCACCAGCCGGTGACGTCCCGCTCCGACTCCGGCGAGGCCAGGTCGACGACGCGCGACTCGGTCGCCAGCAGCAGTCCGGACGGGTCGGCCTCGGCGAGCCGGGCCGCGATCCGCATGTGCCAGTCGTGCTCGCGGGCCGTGGCCCAGGCGCGGCCCTCGCCCGCCAGGATCTGGAACGGGGCCAGCCGCACGCCGTCCAGGCCGTCCACCGTCCAGCAGTAGCGGGCGTAGGCGTCGCGGAACAGCGCGGCGTTGGCGAGCCGCCGGTCGACGCGTCCACGCAGGTCAGCGATGTCCAGGCCGCGCGCGGACGCCCGGGCGAGCACGTCGGCGGCGGCCGGCAGGGCGGCCCGCGCGGCCGCGCCGGTCGCCGCGTACTGGGTCCTGATCAGCTCCATGGCCTTGGCCGACCAGGGCAGCAGCTCGCCGTCGAGCACCAGCCAGCCGGTCCGCAGCTCGTCCCACAGCCCGGCGGCGCCGATCGCGGTGCGCAGCCGGTCCAGGAGCGCGCCGGTCAGCGCGGGGTCGTTGAAGAACGCCCGTCCGGTGCGGGTGTAGACGGCGCCGGTCGTGCCGTCGTCCACGCCGAACCGGGCGGCGGCCACCGACGCGTCCCGGCAGACGACCGCGACGGCGCGCGAGCCCATGTGCTTCTCCTGGCAGATGACGCGGTTCAGGCCCGCGTCGCGGTACGCGGCCAGCGCCTCGGCCGGGTGCTCCAGGAAGCCGGGCAGCGCGGAGGTGGCGGACGGCGCCATCGTCGGCGGCAGGTAGACCAGCCAGCGCGGGTCGACCGCGAACCGGCTCATCACCTCCAGCGCGGTCAGCGCGTTCTCCTCGCGGACGGCGACGCGGCCCATGAGCCGGGTCTCCACGCCCTCGTTGCCGAGCACGTCCTCGATCTTCAGCGCCGTGTTCTCGCGGTGCCCGCCCGGGGCGGCGTGGCCCGGGGCGGGGTGCAGCGGGCGCACCGGCTCGTACCAGACCCGGCGCGCCGGACGCGACACCAGTTCCCGTTCGGGGTAGCGCAGCGCGGTCAGCTTTCCGCCGAATACCACGCCGGTGTCCAGGCAGATGGTGTTGTTGATCCACTCGGGCTGGGGCACGGGCGTGTGCCCGTACACGACCATGGCCTTGCCCCGGTAGTCCCTGGCCCACGGGTAGCGGACGGGCAGTCCGTACTCGTCGGTCTCGCCGGTGGTGTCGCCGTACAGCGCGAACGACCGCACCCGCCCGGACGCCCGGCCGTGGTAGGACTCCTTGAGCCCGGCGTGCGCCACGACGAGTCGTCCCTCGTCGAGCACGTAGTGGCTGATCAGGCCGTCCATGAACGCCAGCGCGGCGGCGCGGAAGTCGTCGGGTTCGGCGGCGAGCTGCTCCAGCGACTCGGCGAGCCCGTGGGCGACCCGCACCTTGCGGCCGCGCAGCGCCCGCACCAGCTTGGCCTCGTGGTTGCCGGACACGCACAGGGCCGTGCCGGCCTCCACCATGCCCATGACCAGGCGCAGCACGCCGGGCGTGTCCGGGCCGCGGTCGACCAGGTCGCCGACGAACACGGCGGTGCGGCCCTCGGGGTGGCGGGCGCCGGCGGCCCGGCCGAGCGGGTCGCGCTCGATCTGGTAGCCGAGGTCGCCGAGCAGGTCCTCCAGTTCGGCGCGGCAGCCGTGCACGTCGCCGATGACGTCGAACGGGCCGGTCAGCTCCCGTTTGTCGGTCCAGGCCTTCTCGTGGACGATGGTCGCCGCGTCGATCTCGGCGACGTCGCGCAGGACGTACACGCGTTTGAACTCGCGGCCGAGCGAGCGCAGGCCGCGCCGCAGCTCGCGGCGCTGCCGCGGGACGACGTGGTCGGGCAGCCGCCGGTCGGCGCGCGCGGCGTTGCGTTCGACCGCGACCTGCTCGGGCACGTCGAACACGATCGCCACCGACAGCACGTCGTGCTCCTTGGCGATGCGGACGAGCTGCTCGCGCGACTTCTGCTGGACGTTGGTGGCGTCCACGACGGTCAGCAGCCCGCGCCGCAGCCGCTTGCGGACGATGTAGTGCAGCAGGTCGAACGCGTCGCCGGAGGCGGACTGGTCGTTCTCGTCGTCGGCGACCACGCCCCGGCAGTAGTCCGACGACACCACCTGGGTGGGCCTGAAGTGCCGGGCCGCGAAGTGCGACTTGCCCGAGCCGGACACGCCGACCAGCACCACCAGCCCCATCTCGGGAACCCTGATCTCGGTCACGCGTCTCCCCCGTTCGTCTTCCGCGCCGCGGTCCCCGCGCCGAGCGAGAACACCGCCATCTGGGTGGGCGGGCCGACCTGCGGGTCGTCGTCGCCCACCGGGACGTACCGCACCTGGTAGCCGAACGTCTCGGCGACCCGGCCGGCCCAGGACGCGAACTCGGCGCGCGTCCATTCGAACCGGTGGTCGGGGTGGCGCGCGGCGCCCGGCGCCAGGCCCTCGTAGCGCACGTTGTACTCCACGTTCGGGGTGGTGACGATGACCAGCCGCGGCCGCGCCCCGCCGAACACCACCTGCTCGACGGCGGGCAGCCGGGGCGGGTCGACGTGCTCGATCACCTCCATGAGCACCGCCGCGTCGTACCCGGCGAACCGCTCGTCGGCGTAGGTGAGCGCGCCCTGGAACACCTCGACGCGCGGTTCGCGGTCGGGGCCGTGCTCGTCGGGCAGGCCGCGGCGGTGCATGATCTGCACGGCGCGGTGCGAGACGTCCACCCCGGTGATCTTCTCGAAGTAGCGGTCCTGCTTGAGCCGCGCCAGCAGGCGGCCGGTCCCGCAGCCCAGGTCGATGACGCGCGGGGCGCGTTCGGCGTGCAGGGTCTCCAGCACCGCCTGCATCCTGCGCTCGGCCAGCGGCACCGGCGGCGCGGCGGCCCCGGCCGCGTCGTCCGGCTCGGGGGCGCCCGGCTCGGCGGCGGTGGGGTCGGCGGCGGGCGGCTCCTCCTCGATCGGGTCGCGGTCGAGGGCGTCCTCGGGGGCGTCGTCGGCGTCGGCGAGCCGGCCCAGCGCGGCCCGTACCAGTCCGTGCCGGCCGGCCAGATACCGGCGGGTGATCGCGGCCCGGTCGGGGTGGGAGGCCAGCCAGCCCTCGCCGGCGCGGATGAGCTTGTCGACCTCGTCGGGGGCGATCCAGTAGTGCTTGGCGTCGTCCAGCACGGGCAGCAGCACGTAGACCTGGTTGAGGGCGTCGGCGAGCCGCAGCTCGCCGGTCAGCGTGAGGGACACGTAGCGCGAGTCGCCCCACTCGGGGAACCCGGGGTCCAGGGGCAGCGGGACGGCCTCGACATTCCAGCCGAGCGGCGCGAAGCAGCGTTCGGCCCGTTCCGCGCCGCCCCGGCACGGCAGTGCGGGCAGCCGGATCTCCAGCGGCAGCCGCCCGGCGGCCAGTTCGGGACGCGAGTCGCAGCGGCCCCGCATCGCGCTGCGGAACACGTTGGCCATGGCGGACGCCAGCAGGGACGACGCCGCGTAGGGGCGGTCGTTGACGTACTGGCCGAGGGAGAAGTCCGGGGTGCCCTTGCCGCGCGTGCGCACCAGCTTCACCGGGTCGACGTCCAGCAGCAGCGCGGCGGTGCAACGCCGCTCGTCGGCGTCGGGGTAGAAGACGTGCGCGGTGCCGAAGGACTGCTCGAACGCCTGCGCGCGGTCGGGGTGCTTGTGCAGCAGGTAGCCGAGGTCCGTGGCGGGCGCCATCGTCGTGGTGATCGTCAGAAGCACCGTGCCAGTGTGGCGGAGCCCCGTCGTCCGGCCCCACGGGTTTTCGGGTCAGGGCACCGACGGACCGGTGATGTAGCGGCCCTTGCGGTCGTAGGGCCAGGGGTTGATGACGCAGCCCTTCAGCCCGAAGATCTGCTGCTGCATGACGGGCGCGGGACGGCCCTTGCCGGGGCAGGTGACGTGGTCGTACCCGAGCCGGTGGCCGACCTCGTGGTTGATGGTCAGCGCGTGGTAGTCGTCCGGCTTGCCCTTGTAGTAGGGGGTGAGCAGCAGCCAGCGCCGCAGGTTGACCACGACCTCCTTGCCTCCGGCGCAGTTCACCTTGCCCTCGGTGTCCAGGCCGTAGGCGGCGCACAGCTTGTCGGTGGTGCCGGGTGAGGCCAGGCGCACCACGAAGTCGTAGGGGGCGGAGTCCACGCGGCGGAACGACACCCGTCCCGCGGCGGTCCAGCCGCGCGGGTCCGCCAGGATGCGGTCGACGCTGCGGGCGAACTCCGTGGGGTCCTGCCGCAGGCCGCCCTCCACCTCGACCATGTAGCGCATGAGGCGTCCGCCGCGCCCGACCGTCTTGTTCGCGCCCTTGGGGCGGGAGAACTTGCCGGTGCCGCGTTTCGGTATGTACGTCTCGCGCGTGGGCTTGATGCTGGGCGGGGCCGACGGCTCGGCCTCCATGCGGGGCCGCGCGTCGCCGGTGGCGGGCGGGGCGGTCGTCTTCCGCACGTGGGCGCTGGAGGCGCCGCCGCCCATCAGCCCGCCCTGGAAGACGAACGCGCCGATGCCGACGATGGCCGCCGTGACCAGCAGCGTGGCGAGGGCGCCCAGGGCGATCGTGCCGGCGCGGCGCCGCCGTCCGGCTCCCAGCGACTGTTCGAGCTGTTCGTCGAAGGCCGCGGGGACGCCGCGGGCGCCCGGGTCGATGCCGGGTTCGCGGGCGTCCGGCGGGGACGGCACGCTTCGTGATCTTGGTGGCTCCATGGCCCGCCCAGGATGCCAGAAAGCACCCTAAATGTTGCAAAATCACGACTTATCGCTGATCAAGGCGGGAAAACCGGTTGGCGGCGTCCGCCCCGCCCCGGCAGACTCGTGCCGCCATGAGCAGACATCCCCGGCGGCAGACCGCCCAGCAGACCGTGGCCATCATCGAGCGCGGCGACTATACCGCGCCGTCCGGCCGTACCGTGGCCGTCGCCGATCGGATCGAGGCCGCGGTGCGCGGCACCGTGCTGCACCGCCCCGCCGAGCTCGACGGGCTGCTCGCCCGGCTGCCGGACGCGCCCGCGGCCGGGACGGGCGGCGGCACACGCGTCGAGGTGACCGGGGAGACCACTCTTGCGGCCGCCCGCCGCCTGCGCGAACCCGGTCACACGCCGCTGGCGCTCAACTTCGCGTCCGCCAAGAACCCCGGCGGCGGGTTCCTCAACGGCGCGCACGCCCAGGAGGAGGGGCTCGCCCGCTCGTCGGCGCTGTACGCCTCGCTGACGGCCGCCCGCGAGTACTACGACTTCCACCGTGCCCAGGGCGACCTGCTCTACAGCGACCACATGATCTACTCCCCGGACGTCCCGGTGTTCCGCGACGACGCCGGGCGGCTGCTGGAGGAGCCGTACGACGTCGCGTTCCTCACCTCCCCGGCGCCCAACCGCGGCGCGATCCGCGACGAGCGGGTGGCCGCGCGGATCCCCGAGGTGCTGCGCCTGCGCGCCCGCAAGATCCTCGCGGTGGCGGCGCACCACGGCCACCGGAGGCTGGTGCTGGGCGCGTGGGGCTGCGGCGTGTTCCGCAACGACCCGGCCGAGGTCGCCCAGGCGTTCGCCGAGCCGCTGGCCGCGGGCGGCGAGTTCGCCGGCCGCTTCGACCACGTGGTGTTCGCCGTGTGGGACACGGCCAAGGGCGCGCCCCGCCAGGTCGCCTTCGAACGCGTCCTCGCGCCCCTGACCGGCTGACGCCCGCGTCAGGGGCCGGCGCCGGCCGGGCGGGCGCCGACGTAGGACTCCAGGCCGCGGATCAGCAGGTCGAGGCCGAACTCGAACCGGTCGTCGCCGTCGCCGTTCATCAGCTCCCCGACGTGCCGCACCATGCTGGGGAACCGGTCGGGCGGCAGGCTGGCGAAGTAGTCGCGGACCTGGCCGAGGAACCCCGTCATGTACTCCTCGACGCTCTCGCCGCTGGCGCGCTGGCGGGCCAGGTGCAGCGAGCCCTCGTACACGTGGGCCGTCACGTACAACGAGATCTGGTCGATCGTCCAGGCCGCGATCTGGGGCGGCACTCCGCCCGCCAGCATGATCGACAGCAGTCCCTCGCCGATGCGCATCGCGTTGGGCCCGGTGGGGATGGTGGCCATCGACACGCGGGCGATGTCGGCGTGCGCGCTCAGCACCCGGTGCATCTCCCGGGCCGTCTCCCGGATCTGCTCGCTCCAGCGCGCCGGGTCCGGCTCGGGCAGGCGCACCTCCCCCGCGACCCGTTCCCGCATCAGTTCGAACAGCTCGTCCTTGTTGGCGACGTGCGCGTAGAGCGAGGCCGGGCCGGTGCCCAGCTCCTGCGCGACGCGGCGCATGCTGACCGCCTCCAGCCCCTCGGCGTCCAGCAGACGCAGCGCGACGTCGACGATGCGCTCCTGGCTGAGCGGCTGGCGCGGCGGCGCGGCCGGCCTGCGCCTGCTGCGCCACGGTGGTGCGGGCATCTCCGGGGCGCCGGTGTCCGACACGGAACCTCCCGTTTTCGCGATACATCTTGACGGGCCGCTAACGCGATATATCTTCTCTATTGGAGAGAGATTGCGGCCGGCCCCTCGTCTCCACAGATGACGAACAGCGTACTTGACACGAACGATGTTCCCAACATAGAACAGCGTTCGTAACGACGAACAGTGTTCTTCGCGGGTGGCTCCCCCGCCCCCGAACCCCTCTGGAGAATCGATGTCCCACACGGACGCCGCCCCCGCCTACCGGTGGCGCTGGGCGGCCCTGATAGTGATCCTCGCCGGCGAGATCATGGACATGCTGGACGCGCTGATCACCGCGATCGCGGCGCCCACCATCCGCGCCGACCTCGGCGGCTCGGCCGGCACCGTCCAGTGGCTGACCGCCGGCTACACGCTGGCCATGGCGATCGGCCTGATCACCGGCGGGCGGCTCGGCGACCTGTACGGGCGCCGCCGCATGTTCCTGGTCGGCGCGGCCGGCTTCACCGCGGCCTCGCTGCTGTGCGGACTCGCCCAGTCGCCCGGCATGCTGGTCGGCTCACGGGTCGCCCAGGGCCTGTTCGGCGCGCTGATGCTGCCGCAGGGCCTCGGCATGATCAAGCGGATGTTCCCGCCGAAGGAGGTCGGCACGGCGTTCGCCGCCTTCGGCCCGGTCATGGGGCTGTCGTCGGTGGGCGGTCCGGTGCTGGCGGGCTGGCTGACCGGCGCCGACCTGTTCGGCACCGGCTGGCGCATGATCTTCCTGATCAACCTGCCGCTGGGCCTGGCGGCCGTCCTGGCGGGCCTGCGCTACCTGCCCCGGGACGGCGGCGGGGACACCACGCGCCTGGACCTGCCCGGCGCGGCGCTGGCGGCGCTCGGCGCGGGCCTGCTGGTCTACCCGCTCGTCCAGGGCCGCGAGCTGGACTGGCCCGCCTGGATCTTCGCGCTGCTCGCCCTGTCGGTCGCGGTGTTCGGCGTCTTCTCCTGGTACGAGACGCGCCGCCAGCGCGCGGGACGCGACCCGCTCGTCATCCCGGGCCTGTTCCGCAAGCGGGGCTTCACCGCCGGGCTGCTGGTCGGCGTCGTGTTCTTCGCCGGCATGACCGGCTTCGCGCTGGTGTTCAGCCTCTATCTGCAGATGGGGCTCGGCTACTCGCCGCTGAAGGCGGGGCTGTCCCAGGTGCCGTGGTCGCTCGGCATCATCGCCGGGTTCGGCGTCGCGCAGGCCGTGCAGCGGTTCGGACGCCCCGTCATCCACGGCGGCACCGCCATCATGGCCGCCGGGGTCGCCGCCGTCGCGCTCACCCTGAACATCGCGGGCACCGGGGTCGGGCCGTGGCAGCTCACCCCCGCCCTGCTCGTCTGCGGCATCGGCATGGGCCTGCTGATGGCCCCGTTCTTCGACATCGTGGTGTCGGGCGTGGAGCCGCACGAGACCGGGTCCGCGAGCGGCACGCTCACCGCCGTCCAGCAGTTCGGCAGCGCGCTCGGCGCCGCCGTGCTCGGCACCGTCTTCTTCGGCCTGCTCGGCGGGCAGGTCGTCACCGAGGCCGAGCACGCCGCGCCCGCCCTGCGCGACCGGCTCGCCGCCGCCTCCGTCGCCGCCCCGCAGCGCGACCTCATCGTCGACGACCTGCGCGCCTGCGGACGCGACCGCGCCTCGGCCGAGGACGGCGCCGGGGTCCCCGAATCCTGCGTCCGGCTGGAACGCGACGTGGCGGCGGCCGCGTCCGCCGCTCCGGCCTCGGCCCCCGCCGTCCGCCAGGCGGTCGGCACGGCCGCGGAGCGCTCGGCCAAGGAGGGCTTCAGTGACGCGATGACCGCGACGCTGTGGGTCGTGGTCGGGATGCTCGGGCTGACGTTCCTGGTGACCTTCCTGCTCCCCCGGCACGCCCGCCCGCAGGAGGACGCACCCGGCGGCGGCCCGTTACGGCACGGAGTGTCAGACCTTGCCGAGAACCTCGGCGGCGATCAGCTCCAGGTGCTCCAGGTCGCCGAGGTCGAGGACCTGGAGGTAGACGCACTCGGTGCCGATCTCACCGAGCCTGCCGAGCTTGTCGACGACCTCGCCGGGCGTGCCGGCCAGGCCGTTCTCGCGCAGCTCCGGCACCTGGCGGCCGATCGCGTCGGCCCGCCGCCTGATCTCGGCCTCGTCGCGGCCGACGCACACCACCTGGGCGGCCGAGTACACCATCGGCCTGGTCCGTCCCGCCTCCCGGCAGGCCGCGCGGACCCGCTCGTAGGCGGCGCCGGTGTCGTCCACCTTGGCGAACGGCACGTTGAACTCGTCGGCGTACCGGGCCGCCAGCCGCGGGGTGCGCTTGGCGCCGAGACCGCCGAGCAGGATCGGCGGGCCGTCCGGCCGGGCCGGCTTGGGCAGCGCCGGGGAGTCGGTCAGCGCGTAGTGGCTGCCCTCGAAGGAGTAGGTCTCACCGGCGGGGGTCCGCCACAGCCCGGTGATGATCTCCAGCTGCTCCTCCAGCCGGTCGAACCGCTCCTTCAGGCTCGGGAACGGGATGCCGTAGGCGGTGTGCTCGGCGTCGAACCAGCCGGTGCCGATGCCGAAGTCCACCCGGCCGCCGCTCATCTGGTCGACCTGCGCCACCGCGATGGCCAGCGGCCCCGGGTAGCGGAACGTGGCCGCGGTCATCAGCGTGCCCAGCCGGATCCGGGACGTCTCGCGGGCCAGCGCGGCCAGCGTGATCCAGGCGTCGGTCGGGCCCGGCTCCCCGGTCACCTCGCCCATCTTCAGATAGTGGTCCGAGCGGAAAAAGGCGTCGAACCCCAGGTCCTCGGTGGCCTTGGCCACCGACAGCAGTGTCTCGTAGCTCGCCCCCTGCTGGGGCTCGGTGAAGATCCGAAGACGCATGGGTCCATCCTGGTACCAAACCGACACTGCACACGCCACCGGGCCCCGGAAACCGGGGCCCGGTCAGCGCGGACGGCGAGATCGCGGCGAGGCGGTCACCACGGGCCGCGGCGCGCGGGCAGGACCCTGGTGGCGGCGACGGCGGCGTTGTTGCGGAGGTTGAGGTCGGGGGTCGACGCGGTGACCTTGGCGCCGGAGCGCACCACGGCGCCCGGACGCGGCCCCCAGCCGGCGCGGCGCGGCATGAGCCTGTAGCGGAGCGTCCTGTCCCCACCGGGCGCGATCGTCCCGAGGTGGCACATCAGGAAGTACTCGTGGCGGCGGCAGCCTCCGCGCATCATCCGCACCACGTTCCTGCGGCCGCCCGGCACCCTGGCCGCGACGACGACGCCCCGCGCCGGCGACGGCCCCGCGTTGTGCACCCGCACCAGGTAGGTGATGGGGCGGCCGGAGCGGACGCGGGCCGACGCCCGGTGGAGCACCGACAGGTCGGCGGTCCGGGCGACCTTCACCAGCGGGAACGCGTGGCTGACCGTGGACGGCCGTCCCCACGTCACCGTGAGCCTGCCGCCGACCGCCTGGCCCGGCCTGGCCGTCCGGGCGACCCGGGCGGTCAGCACGCCCACGACCGTCTGCTCCGGCCTGAGCGTCCCGAGCCGGCAGGCCGCCACGCCGCGGCCGAACGCGCAGTGGCGCTGCCCGGACACGTAGATCAGCGGCCTGGACATCCGCATCCGCAGCACCAGCGGGCCGACCCGCCTGCGGTTCTTGTTGGTCACGGCGAACGGCCAGCTGTAGGTGCGTCCCGGCAGCAGCGGCCCCCGCGGAGCGGCCGTGGTGATGATGATCCCCCGGGCCGCCTTGGACCTGCCGCCGCGGGACCCCGCGAGCGACGGCGCGCCGTACACGCCGGACGGCCAGGCCGACGTCGCGGTGCCCGTGGGCGGCCAGGGCCGCGTCTCGGCGGCGCCCGCGGGCCCGGCCGCCTGGGCCGTCGCCAGCAGCGGCACCGCGGTCAGCGGTACGACGAGGCCGCGCGCGACGGCGCGCACGCCCACCTTCTCGATCATGATGGTCCCCCCGTGACCCCGGCCGATCAGAGCAGATCAGTTGTAGCCGGGGCCCGGACGAGTTACTAGCGCGGCGGCGGCGTGTCGCACCGGCGGTCACGTCAACCTTTCGCCAAGTAACGGTCGGCCTGTCGAGGCGGCCAGGACGCCCCGAAATATGAGCGATTCTCTGCGGACGCCCCATCTGGGCAGGTTGAATCGACTACACAACGACCGCTGTCGCCACGTGGAGTGAGCATGAGCGTGTTCGGCGTCGACTACGCCTGGGGGCGCCCGGGCCCGGACGCCCTGAAGAAGGCCGGGGCCAGGTTCGTGTGCCGCTACCTGTCGCACGACACCTCGGGCAAGAACCTGACCCGGGCCGAGGCCGACCAGCTGTCGCGGGCCGGCCTGTGGCTCGTCGTCGTGTGGGAGACCACGGCGCGGCGGGCGCTGTCGGGCCGCTCGGGCGGCGCCGCCGACGCCCGGGACGCCGCCAAGCAGGCCGCGAACTGCGGCATGCCCGAGGACCGGCCGATCTACTTCGCCGTCGACTTCGACGCGTCCGCGAGCCAGCAGGCCGCCGTCAACGCCTACCTGGACGGCGCGGCGTCGGTGATCGGCCGCGACCGGGTCGGCCTGTACGCGGGCTACGGCCCCACCAAGCGCGCGCTGGACGCGGGCAAGGCCCGCTGGGCGTGGCAGACCTACGCCTGGTCGGGCGGGAAGTGGGACGCGCGCGCCCACATCCAGCAGTACTCCAACGACCACAAGATCAACGGTGTGGGCGTCGACTACGACCGCGCCATGAAGGACGACTACGGGCAGTGGCGCGTCGGCGTCTCGCCCGGGGAGGACGACATGCCCGACTACGTGTCCGTCGGCGTCACCGGCGAGCAGACGCTCGCCCCCGGCACGTGGACGACGATCCGGTGGGACAAGGAATACGCCGACAGCGAGCACCAGCACGCCGACGAGGGCGGCCCGAGCCTGCTCAACGGCCCCGCCCGGTACAGCCTCACCGCGGCGGTGAGGCTGCGCGGCGTCCCGGCGGGCACGCGCGTCCAGGCGCGGCTGATCGAGGTCGACGCCGGCGACACCGCGCGGTTCGACGTCGGGCCGGTGCAGGACTTCGTGTCCTCCGGCGACGAGACCAACGTGCTGTACGGGGTGTCGGCCGACACCGTCAACGACGGCCACCGGGTGCGCTTCCAGGTCGTCCAGCACGGCGGCGCCGAGGCCGCCGTCACCGGCGGCAGCGCGAAACTGCTCTTCTGGCGCACGTGACCGGGCGTCCGCGCCGCGCCCGGTCACGTGGGGCGGCTACCGCTCGTCCGGCGGACGTCGCGGCTCGGGCGGCGTGACGTCCGGCCCCTGCGGGCCGGCACCCGGGCCGGCGCCCGGGCCACGCTCGTCGGAGCGGGCGGCCGCGGCGGCGAGCCGGGCGGCGTTGTGCAGCACGCGCGTCTGCAGCTCGACGTGGCGGATCAGCTCGGCCTGCCCCTCGCGCAGCTCCCGCGCGAGCCGGACCGTCCACAGCCCCGTGCCCAGGACCACGACGGCCAGCGCGGCGTTCACCGCGATCAGCAGCACCTCGGCGAGGCCGCGCAGCGGCACGGCGACGGCGGCGGCCCCCGCGCCGGCCGCCGCGGCGGCGAGCGCGCACCGGACGAGCGCATACCGGGCGAGCGCATACCGGAAAAGGGCGCACCGGACAGCCGACGCGCGTCCGACTGCGCGCATGGGCGACCACTTCCTTCACCGCGGGGTGGGCCCAGGCCGGAGGATCCTGACCTGAACCGGCACCCCCAGTGTGCCCGGCTGTCAGGGGCGCAACAACCGGTCAGTTCCGGAAATCTTTTCAGATCACGGAAAATCCCGGGCGGAGCCGCCGGTCAGCGCCCCTCCGGCTCCCCGTACAGGGCGCGCAGGAAGGCCAGGGCCATCCGGCGCTTGTCCCCCGAGTCGGCCTGCAGGTCGGCGAAGTAGGCGTTGAGCTCCTCCAGCTCGCGCAGCGCCACGGCCATCTCGTCCGGCGTCCCGTCCCGGCCCGGGGCCGGCTCGCCGCCCTCGGCGATGCGCACCAGGTCGCCCGGCCGCCACTCCAGCGCCTCCTCGATGGCGGCGCGGGTGCGCGCCTGCGGCCAGCGCTCGGCCGACTCCAGGTTGTAGACCGTCTTGACGGTGACCCCCGCGCGTTCGGCCAGGCGCTCCTGCGTCAGGCCGAGCGCTCCCCGGCGGGCCACCACGTACTTGGCGACCCGACCCCGGTCCAGCTCACCACCCATGCGTTTCAGCATGACGGAAACATTCAGGAACATCCAGTAACCGAACGGCGAAGGTTTTCTTCATCATCCTTTCCATTAATTACCGGTTCCTTCTTGCAGTGTTACCGATAGGTTCCTAGTGTGGAGACGGGTCCGCCGAGACGCGCGTCTCCGGTCCCCCGGCACAGACCCGGTCCCCGGCGCGGCCCGCACGAACACCAACGAAGGGGCGGGTTCGACGTGACCGACGACGGACCGATCACTGGACCGATCACCATGGAACTGGCACTGGCCGAACTGCGCCGCGGCGTCGACGTCCGGCTGGCCGGGCTGGAGGGCCGGATGGCGCTGCTGCACCAGCGCGCCGACGTGCAGGAGCGCCGCGCCGAGGACCAGGCGCGGCTGCTGGAGGAGCTCGGCGACCGGCTGGTCGCCATCGAACGCGAGCAGGTGACCCGCGGCCATCTGGACAACCGCTTCCGCCACACCGTGGCGCTGCTGTCCCTGCTGGCGGCCGTCGCCTCGACCGTGGTGGGCGCCGCCGTCGCCCTCCTCGGCCGCTGACGGCCGCGGTGTCGCGTGCGGCACGACGGCGGACGCTCCGGGCGTTCCGCTTCGTCCGGGTTGGGCATGCTCTGCCCATGGAGGCCAAGAATCGCTCCCGCCTGTCGTACAAGGTGGGATACGCCGTCCGCAATCCGCGGCGCGTCGTGCCGTACGCGCGCAGGCTGGCCCGCGACGCCTGGCTGCGGACGCGGGCCCGCGACCACGTGAGCTACTACCGGGCCGTGATGCGCTCGGACGCGGCGCGCAGCCCGAACGGCGCGGTCGGCACGCCGTCGCCCGAGCACTGGGAGCGGCTCGGCAGGCTCCAGTTCGACTACCTGACCGGGCACGGGCTGTCCCCCGGCGACCGGATGCTGGAGATCGGCTGCGGCAACCTGCGCGCGGGACGGCTGTTCGTCCGGTTCCTGGAGCCCGGCCACTACTACGGGGTGGACATCTCCCCCGACATCCTGCTGGCCGCCCAGGACACCATCGTCCGGGACGGGCTGCAGGACCGCCTACCGCACCTGACGCTGGTGCGCGACCTGCGCCTGGACTTCCTGCCCGCGGCCTACTTCACCGTCGTGCACGCCCACAGCGTGTTCTCCCACTCCCCCGTCCAGGTCATCGAGGAGTGCCTGGCGAACGTGGGGCGGGTGCTGGCCCCGGGCGGCTTCTTCGACTTCACCTTCAACCGCACCGACGGGGAGGAGCACCACGTCCTGCGGGAGGACTTCTACTACCGCACCGGCACGCTCGTCGCGCTCGCCGCCCGGCACGGCCTGTCCGCCCGGCCCATGGACGACTGGGACCTGACCGGCCACCGCCAGTCCAAGCTCCGCCTCACCCACGTCTGACCCGGAGCCGGCCCACCCGGCCGCACTCTAGCCCCTGGTCAGCACCGCCAGGACCTCCACATGCTGGGTCATGGGGAAGGCGTCGAAGGCGCGCAGGTTCGCCAGCGTCCAGCCGCGGTCGGCGAAGTAGGACAGGTCGCGGGCAAGGGTGGCCGGGTCGCACGAGACGTAGGCGATCCGGCGGCCGCCCAGGCGGGCGACATGCTCGACCACCTCGCGGCCCGCCCCGGCACGGGGCGGGTCCAGGACGATCACGTCGGCGCCCCGCACCCGGGCGCCGCGCCGGTGGTCGCCGCGCTTGGGCTGGGCGCGGTCGGAGCCGCCATCGGCGCGGCCGAACTCCAGCTCGGCGATCACGTCGGCGACCTGGCCGCGCTCGACGGCCACCTGGGGCAGGTCGCGCAGGTTGAACTTGGCGTCCCGGACGGCCTGGGCGTCCGACTCGACGGCCACCACCAGCCCGTCCGGGCCGACCCGTTCGCCGAGGGCGGCGGCGAACAGCCCGGCGCCGCTGTACAGGTCGAGGGCGATCTCCCCGGGCCGGGGCTGCAGGGCGTCCATCACCGCGTCGGTGAGCACCTGCGCGGCGCCCGGGTGCACCTGCCAGAAGCCGCTGCCGCTGACCTGGAACAGGCGCCCGGACACCTCCTCGCGCACGTACGGGATCTGCGTCCCGGGCGCGGGACGGCCGCGCACCAGCCGGACGGGCACGTCCAGGCGGGGCACGCGCGCCTTCGCGCCGCCGCGGACGACCACCACCCGGTCACCGGTCGCGGCGGACACGACGCCCTCGACGGACGCGGCGCCGCGCCAGGGCTTGCGCTCGATGCCCATCACCTCGACCCCGGGGTGGGCGATCAGGCACTCGTCGATCGGCTCGATGTCGTGGGAGCGGTGCCGGTGCAGGCCGACGGCGCCGTCGCGGCGGACGGCGAACTGCACCCGCGTGCGCCAGCCCAGGCCGTCCGGCGCGTGCGGCAGCTCCTCGACGACGACCGTGCGTTCGATGCCCGCCACCCGCCGCAGCTGCTCCTCCACGACGGCCGCCTTGAGCCGGCGCTGCGCGGGCAGCGACGCGTGCTGCCAGTCGCAGCCGCCGCAGCGGCCCGGCCCGGCGAACGGGCACGGCGCCTGCACCCGGTCGGGGGACGCCTCCAGGATGTCCACGGCGTCGGCGCGCAGGAACCGCTTGGTGCGCTCGGTCACCCGCGCCCGCACGCGCTCCCCCGGCAGGGCGTGCCGGACGAACACCACCCGCCCCTCGTGGCGGGCCACGCAGACGCCGCCGTTGCCGACGCCGCCCACTTCCAGTTCGAGGAGTTCGTCCGCTTCCGGGTCCATGCCCGGGTCCGCCCCCAGATCAGTCACGCTTGGACACGATACCGCCGCCGGCGTGCAGCCCGTCCCCTCGCGGGGCCTCGCGGTACGGCCGCCGCACCGACCCCGGGCCGGGCGGCTCCGGGCGCCCCTTGAGCCGGTCGGACGAGGCCAGCTGCCACGGCACGCTGGTCACCATCACGCCGGGCACGAACAGCAGCCGCCCCTTGAGCCGCAGCGCGCTCTGGTTGTGCAGCAGGTGCTCCCACCAGTGCCCCACCACGTACTCGGGCAGGAACACCGTCACCACGTCGCGCGGGCTCTTGCGCCGCACGCTCTTGACGTACTCCAGCACCGGCCGGGTGACCTCCCGGTACGGCGAGTCGAGGATCTTCAGCGGGACGGGCAGGTCGAGGGCGTCCCACTCGCCCTGCAGCCGCTGCGACTCCTCCGAGTCGACGGCCACGGTGACCGCCTCCAGGGTGGAGGGCCGGGTCGCCCGCGCGTACGCCAGCGCCCGCAGCGTCGGCTTGTGCAGCTTGGACACCAGCACGATCGCGTGGTTGCGGGCGGGCAGCGCCACGTCCTCGCCGGTGGGGGTCAGCTCCTCGCGCACCCGGTCGTAGTGCCGCCGGATGCCCTTCATGATCAGGAACAGCACCGGCATGGCGATGCACACGATCCACGCGCCGTGCGTGAACTTGGTCAGCAGCACGACCACCAGCACGAACCCGGTCGTGGAGCCGCCGACCGCGTTGATGATCCGCGAGCGCTTCATGTGCCGGCGCTTGGCCGGGTCGGTCTCGGTGACCAGGTGCCGGTTCCAGTGCCGCACCATGCCGATCTGGCTGAGCGTGAACGACACGAACACGCCCACGATGTAGAGCTGGATCAGCTTGGTGACCTCGGCCTGGAAGGCGTACACCAGCAGCCCGGCCATGGTCGCCAGGATGATGATGCCGTTGCTGAACGCCAGCCGGTCGCCGCGGGTGTGCAGCTGGCGCGGCAGGTAGCCGTCGCGCGCCAGGATCGAGCCGAGCACCGGGAAGCCGTTGTAGGCGGTGTTGGCGGCCAGGAACAGGATCAGCGCGGTGACCACCGCGATGTAGAAGAACGGCAGCGAGTCGCCGCCGAACACCGCCGAGGCGACCTGGGTGAGGATCGGCTCCTGGATGTAGCCGGCCCCCACCGGCTGCCCGTTGCGCAGCAGGTCGTGGGCGGGGTTCTCGGCCACCCGCACGTGCGACTCCAGCGCCAGCACGATCACGCCGCAGAACATGGTGACCGCGATCATGCCCATCATCAGCAGCGTGGTGGCGGCGTTGCGGCTCTTGGGCTTGCGGAACGCCGGCACCCCGTTGCTGATCGCCTCCACGCCGGTCAGCGCGGCGCAGCCGGACGAGAACGCCCGCAGCAGCAGGAACAGCACGGCGAACCCGGCCAGGTCGCTCTGCTCGGCGCGCACCTCCAGGTCGGCGGTCGGCGCGCGCAGGTGGTCGCCGAGCACGCCCAGCCGGAACAGCCCGTAGACGACCATGCACAGCACGCCGACGACGAACGCGTAGGTGGGGATCGCGAAGAACGTCCCGGACTCCCGGACGCCCCGCAGGTTCATCACGGTCAGCAGCGTGATGATGGCCAGCGCGGCGATCACCGGGTTCTCCCCGATGATCGGGACGGCCGAGCCGATGTTGTCCACCCCCGACGACACCGACACCGCGACGGTCAGCACGTAGTCGACCAGCAGGGCACTGGCCACGGTGAGCCCGGCGTTGGGCCCCAGGTTGACGGTGGCGACCTCGTAGTCGCCGCCGCCGCTGGGGTAGGCGTGGACGTTCTGCCGGTACGACGCGACGACGACCGCCATCAAGAAGACGATCGCCAGGGCGATCCACGGCCCGTAGGCGTAGAATGACGCTCCGGCGACCGCCAGCATCATGAGCAGTTCCTGCGGCGCGTACGCGACCGAGGACAGCGGGTCGCTGGCGAAGATCGGCAGCGCGATGCGCTTGGGCAGCAGCTGTTCGTGCAGCTGCGTGCTGCGCAGGGCCCTGCCGACGACCAGCCGCTTGACGAGGTCGGAAGCCTTCGACACGGATGAGACTCTAGCCGCCGGTGCCGCGCCGTTCGCACCGGCCCGTCCCGGGCGTTCCGGTGGCTGGAGGTCCGCCCGGTTGGGTAGTACTTGCCTGGGCGGATGTGTAGTTTTGCAGCCCGGCATGGATCGTCCGAGCGGGACCGATCCTGGGGGCAACCGGAGAAGGAACGGCCGTGCATATCGTGATCATGGGCTGCGGGCGGGTGGGGTCGACGCTCGCCCACATCCTGGAGGACAAGGGCCACTCGGTGGCCATCATCGACCAGAATCCCGAGGCGTTCCGCCGGTTGCGCAGCGGCTTCAAGGGCCGGCGCATCACCGGGTTCGGGTTCGACCGCGACGTCATCGCCGAGGCGGGGATCGAGCAGGCGTCGGCCTTCGTGGCGGTCAGCAGCGGCGACAACTCCAACATCATCTCCGCCCGGGTGGCCAGGGAGACCTTCGGCGTCGACAACGTCGTCGCCCGCATCTACGACCCCCGCCGCGCCGAGGTGTACCAGCGGCTCGGCATCCCGACGGTCGCGACCGTGCGGTGGACGGCCGACCAGATCCTGCGCCGGCTGCTGCCCGAGGGCGCCGAGCCGCTGTGGCGGGACCCGACCGGCGAGGTCGTGCTGGCCGAACTGGACCTCGGCCCCGCCTGGGTCGGCGACAAGGTGGCCGCGCTGGAAGAGGCCGCCCGCACGCGGGTGGCATTTCTGTCACGGATGGGCGAGGCCCTGGTGCCCGAGGCCGACACCGTGATCCAGGACGGCGACATCGTCCACATCATGACCCGCGCCGACGACCTGGAGCGGGTCAACGCGGCGGTGGCCACGCGCAGCGAGGAGGACGTGTGATGCGGGTCGCGATCGCCGGAGCCGGGGCGGTGGGCCGTTCCATCGCCCAGGAGCTGCTGGAGAACGGCCACGAGGTGCTGCTCATCGACAAGAGCCCGCGCGCCATCAAGGTGGAGACGGTGCCGCGGGCCGAGTGGCTGCTGGCCGACGCCTGCGAGATCGCCTCGCTGGACGACGCGGCGCTGGAGCGCTGCCAGGTCGTCGTCGCCGCCTCCGGGGACGACAAGGTCAACCTGGTGGTGTCGCTGCTGGCCAAGACCGAGTACGGGGTGCCGCGCGTGGTGGCCCGTATCAACCACCCCAAGAACGAGTGGCTGTTCAACGAGTCGTGGGGCGTGGACGTGGCGGTCTCGACGCCGCGGCTGCTGTCGGCCCTGGTCGAGGAGGCGGTCAGCGTCGGCGACCTGGTCCGGCTGATGACGTTCCGGCAGGGCGAGGCCAACCTGGTCGAGCTGACGCTGCCCGAGGACGCCCCGCTGGGCGGCGAGCGCGTCGGCTCGGTGTCCTGGCCGCGCGACACCGCGCTGGTGGCGATCCTGCGGGAGGGCCGCGTGCTGGTCCCCAGCGGCGACGACACCCTCGAACCGGGCGACGAGCTGATGTTCGTCGCCAGCCAGGACGTGGAAGAGGAACTCGCCGAACTCCTCGGCGCCCGCTGACCCCGCCCTGCGGGCGCCGAGCGCCCGCAGGGCGATCACGGGGGAAGAACGAGGAGCAAACGGCCCGCGCTCTCCGCGGGCACACTGCCCCCCTGCACCTCGGGGGTTCCAGGGGGTCGCCCCCTGGGCAAAATCACGAGGAGCAAACGGCCCGCGCTCTCCGCGGGCACACCGCCCCTGTGCTCCTCGCCTCGGTCAGGCGGAGTGGCGGGGCGGAGTGAGGGGGGTGCGGCCGCGGGCGAGCAGCCAGACCATGGTGGCCAGGGCGGCGACCTGGAGCGGCCACCCCATCACGATCTTGGCGGGGCCCAGCAGGGCGCTCTGGTCGCCGTCGGCCAGGTAGATCGGGTACTGCACGGCCACGCGCAGCACGTTGGGCACCGCCAGCAGCCAGGTCAGCCGCGTGCACAGCCGCACCACGCCCGGGTCGGACCGCCAGCCGGTGGGGTCGCCGGTGACGGAGCCGATGATGAACCCCACCACCGGCCAGCGCACCGCGATCGAGAAGATCATGCCGACCGCGTAGGCGGCGTTGAGCAGGATGCCGGGGACGAACGCGTCCTCGGCCCGGCCCGAGCGCAGCGCGAAGAACGCCGCGATCGCGATGCCCACCAGGCTGTTGAGCACGAACTGCGGGGTGGAGCGCTGCGCGATCCGCACGACGAGCAGCAGCACCGCCGCGCCCACCCCGATGCTCGCGGCCAGCTTGACGTCCTTGCTCGCCACGTAGGCGGTGGTGAAGGCGATGGTGGGCACGGCGGCCTCGATCATGCCGCGGACGCCGCCCAGGGCCTTGGACAGCTGCGCCCGCACCGCCGCCTCGACCGTGTCGTGCGCGGCGCCCTCGCCACGCGCCGTGCCCTCGCCGGCCGCCGGGGCGGAGGTCCCCGCCCCGCCGGTCGCGCCCTCGTCGTCCGCGGCCACGCCGCCCCCGTTCGCCTCGCGCTCGTTCACCGGGTCGCCCCCGCCCGCGGCACGGTCACGCGGACCCGCGCAGCTCGTAGCGGGGGTTGAACATGACCTTGCGACCGTCCTGCACGCTCACCAGGCCCTCGGCGCGCAGCCGCCGCCCCGGGTCGATCCCGGCGATCTTGCGGCGGCCCAGCCAGACCAGGTTGATCACGTCGGTGCCGTCGTAGAGCTCGGCCTCCAGGGCCGGCGCTCCGCCACGGGGCCGCAGGGTCACCGTACGTAGCGTACCCGCCACGCAGGCGCGCTTGCGCGCCGCGCAGGCGGTGATGGGGGTGGCGCCCTCCGCCCCGCTGGTCTTCTGCAGCTCCTCGGCCTCCATCTCGGCCTTGCTCGACGTCATGCGGCGCAGGAAGCGTCGCAGTCCGCCGCGTCCGCGGTCGGACTCGGGGGTCCTGCGTGTCTCGGCCCGCGTGTCGGCCGGCACCTCGTCCATGTTCGAAGCGTAAGGCATCCCAAGGAGGAACTGTCGGGGGTGACAGGGGTGAACCCGTGGAAACCGGGGCGACGTTCGACAAGTCGGGCGGGCGGCGCCGGTGCCACGGCGCGGCGGCCCGTTCCGTCACCCAATCGAGACGCGCGACTTCGGCGGCCTCCCCCCGCCCGGGCCGCTCGACGTCTAGTTTTTGGTGGACGTCACCCTCGGTAGGCGAATCGCCACCGAGGGATTCTCATCGCAGGTCACGGCAGACGGTACGGGGACAGGATGCTGCGCAGGGGCAACGCACGGACTTGGAGGAACTGGACGGCCGGAGGCGCGGCCGCGACGCTCGCGGCCGCCCTCACCGCCCTGGCCACGTGCGGCGGAGGCGGAGAGGAGACCGGCGGGGACGGACGAGCGGCCCGCGCGTTCGGGGCGGCGGCCGCGCCGTCCGTGCCGCCGCCCATCCTGATCACGCCCGCGCACGGGACGCGCGGGGTGCGGCCCGACCGCCGGGTCGTGGTCACCGCGCGGCGCGGGACGCTGCGCCGCGTCGTCGTGCGCGCCGCCGACGGCACCCGCGCGCCCGGACGCATGTCGCGCGACCGCCGCACCTGGCGGACGCGCTGGACGCTGCGTCCCGGCACCGCCTACACCGTCGACTCCACCGGCGTCGAACGGGACCGCCCCACGGCCGCGACCGCCCGGTTCAGCACACTGCGCCCCCAGGCCACGTTCGGGATCGCCGACGTGACGCCCCGCGCGGGCGAGGCGGTCGGGGTCGGCATGCCGGTCATCGTCGTCTTCGACCGGCCGGTGCTCGACCGCGCGGCCGTGGAGCGGTCCCTGGAGCTGCGCATGAGCCGTCCCGTGCCGGGCGCGTGGCGCTGGCTGGACGGCCGCCAGGTGGTGTTCCGGCCGCGCCGCTTCTGGCCCGCCGGGCAGCGGGTGGCGCTGGTGGCGCACACCGCGGGGGTGCGGGCGGCGCCGGGCGTGTACGGCAGGTCCGACCACGCGACCGGCTTCCACGTGGGCCCGTCCCGGATCAGCACCGTGGACGTGCCGCGGCACCGCATGACCGTGCGGGTGAACGGCCGTCCCGTGCGGTCGGCGGGGATCAGCGCGGGCAAGGGCGGGGTCCGCAAGTACACCACCACCAGCGGCGTCCACCTGACCATGGGCAAGGCCGACCCGGTGGTGATGTCGTCGGCGTGGATGGGCGTCACCGACCGCAAGGATCCCCGCTACTACAAGAAGACGGTCCGCCACGCGGTGCAGATCTCCTCCAGCGGCGAGTACGTCCACTCCGCGCCCTGGTCGGTCCGCTCGCAGGGGCGGGCGAACGTCAGCCACGGCTGCGTGAACGCCTCCCCGGAGTTCGCCCGCTGGTTCTACGGGCAGTCGCTGCGGGGCGACGTCGTCACCATCCTCGGCACCGACCGTCCCCTGGAGTGGCACAACGGCTGGGGGTACTGGCAGCTTCCGTGGTCGGTGTGGCGGGCGGGCAGCGCGCTGAAACACCCGGTCCGGCCCTCGCGCCTGTGACGGCCGCGCGGGTCAGCGGGCGGCGCGGGCCTTCTGGATGGCCTGCTCGAACGCCGACAGCGGCTGCGCGCCGAAGAACGGCTCGCCGTTGATCAGGAACGCCGGGGTGCCGGGGACGCCGAGCCGCTGGCCGAACGCGAAGTCGTCCTCGACGGCGCCGCGGACCTTCTTGTCGCGGCGGTCGGCGTCGAAGCGGGCCAGGTCCAGTCCGGCGCGGCGGGCCACGTCGCGCAGGAACGCGTCGTCGATCTCGCCGCTGTTCATGCGGGGCTGCCGCGCGTACAGGGCGTCGTGGAACTGCCAGAACCGGCCCTGCCGGGCCGCCGCGCGGGACGCCACCGCCGCCCGCATGGACTCCTTGCCGAACGTGGGGAAGTCGCGCCAGATCAGCCGGACCACCCCGGTGTCGATGTAGCGGCGGGTCAGCTCGGGCTTGGTGCGGCGGGCGAACGTGCCGCACTTGGGGCACTGGAAGTCGCCGAACTCCACGATCGTGACCGGCGCCTTGTCGCTGCCCTTGAACAGGGCGGGGTCGGCGGGCGGCGGGGTGGGGCCGGCCCACGTCACCGTCGGGGTGGGGTTGGGGCTCGGGGACGAGGGCGCCTCCACCTCGGGAATGCCGGCCTGCCCGTCGGCGCGGTCGGACGTCCGGTCGCCGTCGCGGGTCAGCGCGGCGAACGCCATCACCCCCAGCACGACGATCGCGGCGGCGACGGCGACGGCCGGGCGGGACCGCCCGCCGAACAGGCGCGCGAGCGGGCCGCCGCGCCGCCCGTCGCGCTCGTCATCCGTCCCCGCCTCGATCACGTCCGCGGGCTCGTCACCGCTCTGCGGCACCGCACGCCTCCCTTCCTCCACACGGCCGGTCCGGCCCCAGTCTGGATGATCGGAGCGCCCGGTGCCGACTCCGCCACGGCGGAGTAGCGTCCAGGTTGTGCAGGCTCATGAACTGGCGAGGCCCTTCCCCGTCACGCGGCTGGACGCCGACGCGCTGGAGGCGGCCCGGATGCTGGCCGAGCAGCGACTGCCCGGGCTGATCGTGGTGGACGACGACGAGCACCCGGTGGCGGTGCTGCCCGGGTCGCAGATCCTGCGGTTCGTCGTCCCGCGCTATGTCCAGGACGACCCGACCCTGGCCCGCGTCTACGACGAGGGCCACGCCGACCGCATGTGCCAGCGGCTCGGCGGCCGGAAGGTGCGGGACGTGCTGATCCCCGAGAGGGCGCCGCACCTGCCGGTGGTGCCCGGCGACGCGCAGGCGATGGAGATCGCCGCGCTGATGGCCGACGCGCACAGCCCGGTGGTGGCGGTCGTGGACGGCCACGAGGGCGGGCGGGCCCGCCTGATCGGCGCCATCACCGTGTCCGACCTGCTCGGGCGGCTGCTGCCCGCGTCCGCCACCGCACAGGACGGCTGAGCGCAGGACGGGCCCATGGTCGATGGGCCCGGTCCTGCTCGGCCCGCGGGGGCCGCGGGGGCCGATCCGCGGGCGACGGCGGGGTCAGCGGACCTCGGTGATCTCCGGGCCGCGTTCGAAGGGGTCGAAGGTCTGCACCTTCTCCTCCTCCTGCTCCTGCTCGTCGGCCTCGTTGAACTCCTTGGGCACGCGCAGCTCCAGCAGCTCGCGCGGGGGCATGGGGTGCTCGCCGCGGATCACCACCACGTTGCGCAGCACGTCCTCCAGGACCTGCCACTGCTCCTCGTCCTGCACCGCGGCGCCCTGCACCACGGCCTGCAGGAACCAGCGCGGCCCGTCGACGCCCAGGAAGCGGATCAGCTGCGGCGCCCAGCCCTGGTCGATGAACTCCTGGGGGATCTGCTCGCGCACCTCCTGCGGCATCTCCGCCAGGACCTCCTCGGTCAGCGCGGCGGGCACCATGGCCACCATCTCGGGACCGAACGGGCCCTCGCCCTCCTGGACCTGGCCGTTGGCCTGCTCCTGGATGTCCGTGGCGGTCTCACGGCGCACGTCGTCCCAGATGCCGCTGCGCTTGGGCGCGGCGAAGGCCTGCAACTGCATGGCGCTCTCGCCGTACTGGACGAGCACCGCGACCGGCCGGGCGTCCAGCGGGTTGCCCTCCTCGTCGACCTGGGTCGCCTCGAAGTTCACCTGGAAACCCAGCCCCTGCGCCACGGGGACCAGCAGGGACCCGAAGTCCAGCCGCTGCATCTCGGGGTAGGAGTCCTGGGAGTCCCACGGCCCGCTGTCGGAGGGGGCCTCCTGCGCGGGAGCCTCGGTCTCGGCCTCGGTCTCGGCGTCCGCCGCCTCCGCCCGCTCGTCGGCTGTCCGCTCGGGCTCCTCGGCGGGCTTGTCGGCCTGCCGGCGACGTCCAAAAGCCACGACTCACGCTCCTTCGTTACCGTACCGATTATCCGCGAACCCGCCCGTGGAGCCGAAACCGTTGTCCCCACGGGCGGACCCGGGAAGCTGGGCGACCTCGTGGAAGACCGCGTGTTCGACCCGCTGCACGACCATCTGGGCGATGCGGTCGCCGCGCCGCAGCCGGACGGTGGCGCGTGGGTCGGTGTTCAGCAGGGTCACCTTGATCTCACCGCGATAGCCGGCATCGACCGTACCCGGTGCGTTCACAATGGTCACCCCCAACCTAGCGCCCAAACCGGAACGCGGGTGAATGAACGCGGCATAGCCGTCCGGCAGCGCGATCGCCATGCCGGTGGGCACCATCGCGCGCTCTCCGGGGGCCAGTTCGACGTCGACCGCGGCGACCAGGTCGGCGCCGGCGTCTCCGGGATGGGCGTACGCGGGCAGCGGCAGGTCGGGGTCGAGCCGCTGGATGAGCACGTCCACCTTGCTCACGAAGTCACCTCGCTGGTCGGTCGGGCGCCGCCGGGAACCGTCCGAGCGTACCGAGGGCGGCGCGGTGAACGGTGCCGAGCACGCCGCGCCGGAACACCGAAAGGACTTTACCTACAGCCTGATGACCACTTCCGGGGACATTGCACCGTGTGACGTCTCGATCGCGTAGTGTCACTTTCGTCGTGTTTCGCTTCCGTGGTCGCGGGAGAGGGGGCCGCAGTGAGGCGCCAGGTCGCCGTCCACCGGTCGCTCGACGGCGTCCGGGTCCGGCTGTCGGGCCGGCACGACCTGGGCCGTCCGGTCACCTCGGTGGCGCGGGTCGCCGTCGCCGACCGGCTGCACGAGTTCTCCGCCGGCACCCACGCCGACGCGCTGGCCTGGGCCGAGGACATCGGCGTGCGGCGGCTCGACCAGGAGTTCCGCATCCAGGGCGGACGGCTGCGCACCGGCCGCACCGCGACCCGCGACCCCGGCACCGGCGTGCGCGAGCCGGTGCTGGCCGCGATATGGGAGGGACGCCGCCACGCGGTGTTCACGCACCTGTACCACGCGCGCCCGGCCGACGCGGTGGCGTTCTTCGACGCGCTGCGGCTCACCGAGCACGACGACGGGATCATCGCCGTGCCGCGCGGCCGCGCCCGCCGCCGCGAGTCCTCGGTCCCGTCGTCACCGGCGGCCTCCGCCATCACCGACGCCATGCTGGTGAAGGAGGTGCCGGGTCTCGGGCTGCTGGAGATCACCGCGCTGGACGCGCGGACCCGGCGGCGCCTGCCGCCGTGGCGGGGCGCGTCGGTCGCGGGCGGGGAACTGTTCCAGGACACCGTGCCCGGGCAGGGCCTGTACTTCCTGCTGGCGCTGCGGTCGCTGCTGGTCACGGTGCTGCCGGAGGAGCATCTGGCCGAGCGGATTCCCGGACGGCTGGCCGGGCTGGCGGTCGAGGCGGTCCGGTGACGGCCGGGCTGGCGGCCGGGATCGCGGCGGTCACGGTTCCGGTGGTGCTGGCCGTCTCGCTGTGGGGGCACGCGCGGCGTCCCGGGGTGCTCGTCGCGGCGGTCCGGGCGCACGGGACGGTGCCGGGTCCGCTGGTGCGGCCGGTGGCGGCGCTGGCGGTGGCGGCCGAGGCGGTCACCGGCGCGGGGGCCGCGGCGGGGCTGCTGCTGGGCCTGGACGATCTGCTGTGCGCCTGCCTCGCTCTGGCCGCCGTCCTGCTGGGGGCCTACGCGCTCTACGGGACGTACGTGGCGAGGACCCGCACGCACGCGGTGCCCTGCGGGTGCGCGGGAGACGCCTCGACGCCCATGACCGGCTGGGTCGCCGTCCGCGCGGGCGCGCTGGCGGTCCTGGCGCTGGCCGGTGCCGTCTGGGGGCCGCCCGCCTCCCGTCCCCCGGCCGAGTCGTTGATCGTCGTCGCCATGGGGCTGGTGTGGGCGGTGCTGCTGTGGTCGCTCCCGCCCGCCATGGCGCAGGAGCGGGAGAGGAGCCCGGCCGGATGAGCTTCGAGACCAGTGCGCTGCTGGTGACGTGGGCGGCGCTGCTTCTGCTGGCCCTGGTGGTGGCCGGGCTCGTCCGGCAGGTGCACGCCCTGGGCCGGGGTGCCCCGCGCACCACGCCGCTCGGCCCCGCCCCGGGGTCGCCCGCGCCCGGGTTCGACCGCCTCGGCCCCGGCCTGCTGCTGTTCCTGGACCGCGACTGCGGCGTGTGCGCGCAGGTCCTGGCGGCCGCCGGGACGTTCGGCCGCCCGGTCCGGGCGATCTTCTCCGGCCCGGCGCCGGCCGACGCGGCGCCGGCCGCGGCGACCGTCCTGGCCGACGAGCACGACGGCCTGTTCGCCGCGTACCGCATCCCCGCCACGCCGTTCGCGGTGCTCGTGGACGACACCGGGCACGTGCGCGCCGCCGAACCCGTGGGCTCGCCCGAGGCCCTGCGCGAGCTGGCGGCGCCGGAGGCGGCGCGGTGATCAGCCTGGAGGACGTGCCGCCCCTGCGCGGCCCCCGCCCGCCGGGCGCCGGACGCGTCCGGCGCCGCGTGCCGGGCGAGCGCCCGCCCCTGCTCGGG
>NZ_BAAAZG010000085.1:0-5862 GCF_039536785.1 Actinomadura miaoliensis | reverse complement strand
ATCTGGCTCCGCAGCCTGCCAGCCCTCCCATGATCTGAACTAAGAACAGGCCCTAGCCGATGCACCGTCTCGACATTGTCCGAACCGTCAGCCGACCGGGTAACACACAGCACGTAACTGTGCAGCGGACTCGGGGCACCGATCAGCCCCTCGGTGCCATGCAGCGCCCCGCCGTACACGTAAACGATCAACCCACTGCGGCCCTCTTCCACCCACCCGGCGATGGCTGCACGGGCGGTGGCCAGCGTGCCCACGCCGTCGCCGGGGCCCCAGGCGTCAAGCAGCCAACGCGCGCTGTAGCGCCAGTCCCCCGCGCCCCCAAGGGCGATGACCACCGCCTCATACCCTTCGTGCGTGTTATCGGTGACTGGCAGCCCGCCAAGGCTCGTCGTGGTGGCCAGCAACTCGCTTGCTACTCCCGGATCCTGCGCCGCCGGCAACGGCCGTGCCGGCTCGGTCGCCCACCAGCGGACGTCGTCGGGAACCAGCGCCTCGTTGGCCTGTGCGTAGATCGGAACAGTCGTAGCGGGCCCGCGCTCACCGGTGACCCCCAGGACCGTGTACAGAGCCGCTTCCCATTCCCCGATTCCGCCGGGCGCCATGGCCAGTTCCGGCCTCTCCCCGGCCTCAGTCGGCAGGAGGACGGTGACGTCGCCAAGTTCGGGGAGGGCGGTAACCGTCATGGGCCGTTCAGGGCGAGGCTCGGCATCGAACGAGTCGGTTTCTGACCCAGATATGGGTTTGCCGTCTCGGTCCAAGCGTGGGATCCACGGCGGGCGCCGCTCCTGCCGCCACCGGATCCGATCTACCTGGTCCAGCAACTCGCCCTTGGTCGGATACGAGCGAAGGAAGCCGTCGGCAACGGGCCGCACCAACGCCTCCAACTCAGTCTTGCGAAGCTCCTCCGGACGCTTGGGCACATCAATGAACACCTCTGGGACCACCAGCTGGGCCAACCGTGCCTGTATCGCAGCGGTGAACTTCGCCGTGAAATCTCCCTTGGTGGACTCGAACGCCTTCCTGGCCGGCTCGAGATCGATGCCCTCCCTGACCAGGGTTTCCATCATCGACAGCAGCAAGTCGTTATTGCGATACGCATTGAACATGACCACGACCATAACCACCAACGCCCGCGGAGGAGTTCGGATCAGCCGCACTCGCAGGCCCCGGATGCGGGCTCGGTACACACAAAACACTCATATTGATCACGCGGGACGAGCCGCAGAATGGAGAAGTACACACCCGGACGCCAACACTACGTGTTCCCCGACGCGGTACGCTGAGCGACCATCACTATCGGCTACAGCGACCACTGTCTCACCAGCCTCGAAGGCCGATTCGCCGCCGTACTCTTCATGCTCGTCGGAACCGCATCCCTCAGCACCATCACCATGAGGTGATCTCACGGAGGTTCACGGCGCGTGGCCAGAAGGGAGGAGGACGACTGCGGCTTTGGCGATGTTGCCGATCTTGTTGGGGCCGACGGTGATGTGCTGCAGGACGCGCCATCGCGGCGTGAACAGACAAAGCCGCGTTTTGGCCGGCCGCGCGGGCCGAGCGGCAACGCCTTGTAACTAGAAATGAGCGCTGAGAAACTAGTCATCGGGGCTTGATGACCGGAGTAACACCCGGATCCTGTCGACGTCGCGGGCCACCCCCCAGCGCGTCAAGCTGGAGCCTTTCCGATAGAGGACCGCTCCGGAGCCGGAGCCTCACGATGCGTCGGTTTGCCACGCTCAACCTAGCCCTCTACAGAGGCTTGCTGGCCGGTGACAAGGCGGTGGCCGGAGCGGCAGCCGAAAGACACTTTCTGTCAGGCTGACAATAAGCTAGCCTCACCGCATGACCGAGGACCGCTGGACACCGCCCACCGTGATGCTCGCGGTGGACCTGGTGATCTTGACGCTGCGCGAGTCGCACCTGCACGTGCTGCTCGTCGAGCGGGGCGTCGAGCCGTACGAGGGGGCTCTGGCGCTTCCGGGCGGTTTCCTGCGGCACGCCGAAGAAGACCTCATCGCCGCGGCCCACCGGGAGCTGGCGGAAGAGGCCGCCATGGATGTTGAGAAGCTGCACCTGGAGCATCTGGGCGTCTATGGCACTCCTGGCCGCGATCCGCGTGGTCGGGTGGTGTCCGTCGCCTATCTGGCGATAGCCCCGGGGCTGCCGGAGCCGACCGCTGGCACGGATGCGGCCGGTGCGCGATGGCAGCGGGCCGACCAGGTCCTCTCCGGAGACTTGGAACTCGCCTTCGACCACCGCCGGATCGTCGAGGACGGCGTCGAAAGGGCCCGCGCCAAGCTCGAGCATTCCGCGCTGGCGACGGCGTTCTGCGGGCCGACCTTCACGATCACGGACCTGCAGCGGGTCTACGAGGCGGTCTGGGGCATCTCGCTCGATCCCCGCAACTTCTATCGCAAGGTCCAGAAGACCAGCGGATTCATCGTTCCGGCGGGCCCGGAGCGCAAGGTCACGACCGGACGGCCGGCCCGGCTGTTCAAAGCCGGGCCTCGAAAGATCCTGTATCCGCCGATGGTCCGGCCGGTCGAGCCGTCGAACGCCAAGGAGCCGAAAGAATGAGCGGCAGTCAGATCGTCGTTCTGACAGCACTGGACGTGGAGTACGAGGCCGTCCGTCAAAAGCTGGACGCCCCCCGATTGCATCGGCACCCGCAAGGCACCCGCTTCGAAGTCGGCCGGCTTGCGGGCGGCCGGTGCCGGATCGCTCTGGGCCTCGTCGGCAAGGGCAACCAGTCCGCGGCGGTACTGGCCGAACGTGCCATCGCCGAGTTCTCCCCGGTGGCGCTGATCTTCGTGGGAGTGGCAGGGGCCCTGCACTCTCATGTCGCCCTCGGGGACGTGGTGGTGGCCACCCATATCTATGCGTTCCATGGGGGCACGAGTGAGGACGACGGGTTCAAGAGCCGTCCGCGTGTCTGGGAGGTCTCGCACGGCGCCGACCAGATCGCCCGGCATGTGGCGCGCGACCGATCCTGGGCAGGTGATCTTCGTGCTCATCGCCGGGCGCCCGGAGTGCATTTCGGTCCGATCGCGGCCGGCGAGGTGGTTCTGAATTCCACGGTGTCGGCGCACGCCCGCTGGATCCGGCGGAACTACAACGACGCGCTCGCGATCGAGATGGAAGGAGCAGGCGTGGCTCAGGCCGCGCATCTGAACAGGTCGCTTCCGGTGGTCGTCGTCCGGGGCATCAGCGACCGAGCCGACGGCACCAAGGAGACCACCGACCGCAAGCGATGGCAGGCGCGGGCGGTGGCCAACGCGGCGGCGTTCACCGTCTCACTGGCCGAAAACCTGGCCGCTGAGGAACGGAACCGCGATCGGTTCGACGAAACCGGAAGGATGGGGAACTCGCAGATGGATGGGTTGGTCCGCAACGTCGCGAAGGACAACGCACGGGTGGTCGTGCAGGCCGGCCACGTGCACGGCGGGATCCGGGTGTCCGGCGAGCAGGACCCGCCGGCCGATCCCACGCAGGCGATCGCCGGCCTGGCCGCCCGGCTTCAGCAGGCACGAGCGGCAGGGCACCTGGACGAGGACACCTACCAGGCGGCACAAGCCGAACTCGCCAACGCTCGCGAGACGCTGCACACGACCACGCCGCCGGACACCGGCGCGGTGACGCTGGCGCTCAAGAAGGTCCGCGGGCTCGTCGGGGACGTGGCCACCCTGGCCGCCGAGGTGGCGAGCGTGATCGCACTGGTCCAGGGCCTGTCATGACCGAGCCGGGTGCCACCACGACGAACTACGCCGGGGATTCCGCCCATGTCGGAGTGCAGGCGGCAACCGTGCACGGCGGAGTCCACATCTACTCGCTTCCCGCAGACGCTTCGCCTGCAGAAAAGTTCGAGACCGGTGTCAGCCTGCTCGACGGCGGCATTCCGGGCAAGGCACGGCACCTCATCCACGAAGCCGTCATGGGAGGTCATATCGGCAACAAGGTCTGCTTCCACTGGCAACTGGCCCTGGTCAGCGGCAGAACGCCGCACGAGATGCCGGAGGAGGACATCGCGCTGCTGCGGCAGGCACCTTTCATGTGCCGTGTCACCGGCGGCGACGCATGGGCGGACGGTGTGAATACCGTCCGCCGCCTGCTGGATTCCGCGCGACAGCCCGACGCCGACCTGCGTCCCCTGCTCAAGGATTTCGACGGGCTCGGCGACCCCCAACGCGCCATGATCCTGCGGCACCTGGAGTTGTTCCTCGACGGACCGCTGAAAGATCAGATGTGGCACCGCGCCCTGCAGAGCGCCAGGGAGCACCAGATGGCCGATGACCGAGCCGATCGTGTCTGGAAGTTCTTCGAGCCGAAGCCCACCCCGCCCCGGACACGTGCGCCCCGCCCGCCCGAGATCACGGTCGGCACCTGGATCAAGGCGGTGGCGGCGACGCTCGTCTTCACCGTGGCGGTGCTCCATATCGGCTACCTGCTGGCTCGGGAACTCCAGGGTTTCGCGCTGCTCGCGTACCTGCTGAGCATCGCCGGCGGCTACTACGCCGCGCGCGGCGGCCTGGAATGGCGCTATCGCGCCGAGCGGCGCAGGGCGAAGGACGAGGAGTACGAGCCGCCTCGGGCGCGTACGACCGGCGCGCCGTCCGGCGGCTTCGCGAACAGGGTCGACCAACGTTTCGACTACTACTTCGCCAAGTACGTTCCGCGCGACACGAGCCGCTCCGTCTGGTTGGCGGAGACGGCAGGGATCCGCAAGAGCCTGCGCGACGAGATCGTCGAAATCTACCGGGAGCAGCGGATCGGCGTTGAGAAGATCAACTGGCTGATCCGGTATCGGGTGAGCGATGTCAGGAGGCGGTGGGAGAACGGCACGCTGTGGAACTACCGGCAGGAACTCGCGACCCCCTTGGCCACCAAGGTGCTGACGATTCTCGGTCTCGCCGTTCTGGCCTTGGGGGCCACTCGGGCGGTGGAGAACGCCATGGAGGTCGCGCCCGTAAGCGCGGGCCGTTCGGCGACGGTTGCACTGATGGCCGGGGTAATAGGAGCGCTCACCTGGCTGCGCATCGTCCTGGAACACAGGCGGCATGCAGCCGACGAAGCCGAGAGCAGGCAAACGCTGGACGACTGCACGGCGGCCTATGAGCGCTGGCGGCAGAAGCTGGCCGACACACCCTCGGATCCGGAGATGGCCGCCTGGCTGGACCGCGACCGCAAGGTGCTATTGGACGAGGCGCTGCGCCACTACGGGCTGGCCATGAGCGACATGATCGCCTACGCGTTCATCGAAGCGCGAGGCTCCCGCGCCAGGCGCGCCCGCGTCCGGAACGGCCCCTGGCGCTACACGCGGTACCAGTTGCTCCTCTTCCTGCTCACCATGGACGGGGTACGCCAGCTCAGCGTCGAACTCGACTTCGAGCGAGGCACCTTCCACGGCTGGAACCGGACCAACTACCGCTACGAAGCGGTCGCAGCCGTGCGAGTACACCAGGCAGACGACGACGAGCGCAGATTCGAACTCGCGCTCGTCAACGGGGAGCAGATCCAAGTCGAGGTGATGACCTCGGGGATGGAAGAACTCGAGATGGACGAAGCCCCCGGTGTGGTGTCCGAGATGACACTGGACGCCTCCGGGATCCACCACACCCTGCATGTCATGGAGGGCATCGCCGCGGAGGGCAAGCAGTGGATCGCACAGGAACGCCGGCGAAAAGGCGAACGGCAGTTCGCCATGTGACATCAGAAGCACCTCGGCAGCCACCGCCAGCGGCGCCGCACCATGCCGCAGATCGTGCAGCCGGGCTGCGGCCCCCATGCTCGGCGATCAGTTTGTGGTGGCACTAGGGCCTGTTCTTAGTTCAGATCATGGGAGGGCTGGCAGGCTGCGGAGCCAGA
>NZ_BAAAZG010000084.1:0-66937 GCF_039536785.1 Actinomadura miaoliensis | reverse complement strand
CTGCTCCCGCTCCGGCGCGGGCAGAGTCACTCGACTGTGACTGATCTGGACCACGAACAGGCCCTAGCTCGGAGTTGGTCGATCTCCTCGACATCACGCGGACCCGTGGCCGCAGCCTACTGCGCGCCCTCCTGGAGAACCGGCGCTGTCAGCATCGAGATCTCGCCTGGGGACGGTATCGCTGAAAGCGACCGATTGGTCCGGCTTGCGCCACTACCTGGCGAGCCAGAGCCTGCGAGGCTCGGTGTGTTTTAGGCCACTGGTGTCCTCGGCATAATCAAACCTGCTGATCACGCCGACGTGACAGCCATCCTGGAGAGCGGGCTCGAACTAGACCTTGAGTTGGACGGATCAACGCTACACCTGTCAGCCGTCACCGATCCCGAGGCACACACCTGAGGGCGCCCCATGCCAGTACGGGGCGGACTGTGTCAATCCTGAGCAGGTTTCGACTTTGGTGTCGCTCTTTCCAATTTGCCTCCGGTGACGCTCACGGGGGCGTGTCCATTGTTGGGGCGGTAAGGAGCGGGTGGATCTCGCTGGTCGACCTGGAACGGCTGCGGTTCGGAGACGCCTCGGCCCAGGCAGCGCGGCTGGCGTGGGCGACGTTGGCACTGGCTGGGGATCGGCTGGCGTTCGGGCGCCCGTCGGTGTGGCTGCGCGCCGACCGCGACCTGGTCCGTGAAACCGAAGTGTTGGCGTTTGAGGACGAGGGTGGCGGCCCTGGCGTAGGTGCGCCGTGATGACCACAGGCATCGAGGTTACTCCTCCGCCAGGGCCTTGTTGGTGGAGTACTCGATCGCGTCGCTCAACGCCTTGGACGGCTCCAACGCGACCGTGTCGGACGCCATCACGATCCCGGCCGCCGCGGTACGGTGCCGCAACTGGGGGAACACCTCGGTGGCTCGAGACGGGTCGCTGAGCGGCTGGTGCAGGCGATGGGGAGGAACTCACAGATGCAGGGATCGTGTGCGCCGCCCGATATCGCCCTGCAGGGGGCGGGAAGGTGATGCCGCCGTCGTATCCGGAGGGGGCGTAGCGGGCGGGGGTGATATCGACGGTGTGGTCCGGCTTGACGTCGCCGGTCCAGATGCCTAGTGATCAACCCACCACCGCGCCAGTCACCATGCCAGAACCGGCCATTTCCGAGACGACCAGCCGCAACAGTGGCACATCACGCCTAGGATCACGGCGTGGCCAACCCCTTTAACCCCCAGCAGTGGCCTATTTTTGCCGCTGTGGCTGTGGCTGTGGGTGTTCTCCTCGTCGGGTACAGCATCAAGGCCACCCAGTACGAACCCCAGTCGACGCCGCCCCCGCCGCCCGCCTCCGAACCGGTCGGTGTCCCGAGTCCCGCCCATACCGAGTGGGAGACACCAGTGCCCACGGTCATCAACTGTGGGCCCGGCGACGATCCCGGAACTCTGCTCCTGCGCAAGGAGATCTGCATGTCCCCAGATCCGGAGGACGAGGCGCTCGACCGGATGATGAAGGAGTTGGCTAGGCAGCAGCGCGAGCTGCAACAGCGGATGCGCAGCTACCCGCCGATCGTGCCTTCGACTCCGGTTGTGCCGCCAGTCGGCGGCGGAACGCTGTGTGCGGACGGAACCTGGTCTCAGTCCTCCGGTCGCGGCACCTGCTCCTGGCACGGCGGCGAGGCGAAACCGTAGAGGCCCGGCGGTACACCGCCGTGATGATGGCCCCGCAGTTGGTGTTTGTCGCTGTGCTGGTGAAGCTGGCGCTCCGACCTGACGCACAGATTGGAAAATCTCGGCAGTGAGCTGTCGCCAGCAGGAGAGAAGGGTCATGACAAGCCCACATCAAAATGGCTACGACTTCAGAGTTGAATGTCGTCGCTGTTCAGGCGGGATGTGTCGCCAGGCACTTGAATCCCGAACTCGCGGATGCAACCCGGGTGGATCGAGGCTAAGAAGTCGTCTTGGTGCTTGCCCGGAGCCAGATGTCGATCACGGCGATGTGGACGGTGGCTTTAGAGCGAACGGCGAGCTTGTCGTAGCGGGTGGCGACCGCGCGGTGCTGTTTGAGCAGGTTGATGCCGCGTTCCACGGCGTGGCGCAGTCGGTAGGCGTCCGGGTCGAACAGCAATGGCCGTCCTCCGGCCGAGCTCGTGGCCTTGCGGTGAGCCTGCTGGGCGGCCTTGACCAGGATGGTGGCCTTGATCCGGCGGCGGCGCAGGTAGGCGCGGTTGCCCTGGCCGAGTATGCCTTGTCAGCCAGCACCCGCTCCGGCCGGGGCCGGGGGCGCTTGCCCCGCCACGCGGCACGCTGATCCGCTCCACCACCGGCACGAATGCGGGCTGTCCCCGTGCTGCCCGCCCGTCGACACCACCGGCAGCGGCTTGCGACCCTGCTCACAGGCCAGATGCAGCTTAGTGGTCCACCCGTCGCGCGAACGTTCCAGCCCATGATCGGCCGGCTCCGGCCCCGGCAGCTCGACCCGATCCTGATGATCGTGGCGGGCGCCCGCGGCGTGCTGGTGGGCCCAGCTGATGCTGGAGTCCACCGACACACTCCACCCCGACCAGCCCAGCAGCGTCGGCAAAGGCTCGCAGCTTTACCCAGATCAGCGCCCAGATCCCGGCGCGCTGCCAGCGATGGTGCAGGCTGTAGACCGACTGCCAGTGCGTAACGTTCGGGCACATCCCGCCACGGTGCGCCGACCCTGGTCCGCCAGCGGATCCTGTCCTTCCCCGCCGAAGGCGTGTGGTCCCTGAGTGGCTGGACGGGCGCGGGCGCGGCTGGGGCCGAACGTAGGGGTGCTCGACACGGGCGGCCGTTCGGGCCGCCCGGTTCGTCGCTTTCCAAGTCATAGTCCTGCCCGCGCCGCAAGCACACGCCGATCGGGGTGGTGGAACGCGCCTCGCAGCTGTCGACGGTGCACGTCAAGTGCGTCCAAAGGAGGTGCTCGGCATCCGAAGCGCACCCCACGGGGTTGGGTAGGCCGCGTGGGACAGGTGGACCTTCGCCTCTAGCACTGGATGCACGGCAGATTAGGACCTCTTGACACCGTCAAGCGGTCCTAAGTGGCTCCCCGATTGGCTCCCGAATATGGTTCGGTGGGCTAAAAAGGGGCTCCGGATCGAGATCCGGAGCCCTCTGACCTGCGAAAAGCTGGTCGGGACGGCGGGATTTGAACCCACGACCCCTTGACCCCCAGTCAAGTGCGCTGCCAAACTGCGCTACGTCCCGGCGCCTGCCGCAGCAGGCGTGATTACTGTAGCGCAGTCTGCGGGGTCATGCGTACCGAGATAGCGGGAGCCTGGGCTCGGGTGGGCCGGGTCGGGGTGGCTCTGGTGGCGGCGTTCGGGGTGGTTTGTGGGTGTGACCAGGGGGCGGAGCGGACGCCGGGGGCTGGGCCGGTGAGTGGTGGGGCGGTGGAGTCGACCGAGAAGGCGACGCAGAGGGCGACTCCGAAGGTGGCCCGGGAGCCGGTGGTGCCTCGGGGAACACGGGCCGGGTACGTGGTGTTCGACCGGGAGAGCCGAAGGACGGTGAGGGCATACCGGGCGCACCGGGTGTTCCGGTCGGCGTCGGTGGTGAAGATCCTCATCGCGCTCGATCATCTGGAGCGGAGCCGGGAGGCCGATCCGCGGCTGGGGCCGATGCTGCGGTCCAGCGATGACGCGGCGGCGACGGCGTTGTGGCGGCGGGGTGGGCGCGGGGCGATCGTCGAGCGGATGGCGCGGCGGATGGGGCTCACCGACACCAGGCCGCCGCCTGCGGACAAGCCGGGGTTCTGGGGGTACACCGCGCTCAGCGCCGCGGACGTGGTGAAGACGTACCGCTATCTGCTGGAGAGGGCGCGGCCCGAGCATCGCGACGTCGTGCTGCGGGAGCTGCGCAGGGCCACCAGGCGGGGGACGGACGGCTACGACCAGTACTTCGGGATTCCGCGGGCCGTGCCGAAGCCGTGGGCGGTCAAGCAGGGCTGGTCGGGATTCGGGCAGGGCGCGTCCGGGGTCGTGCCAGGGGATCTGGGGCTGGGACGGCCGGTCCTGCATACGACCGGGCTCGTGGGGCCGGGGGAGCGGTACGTCGTGGCGGTGCTCACGCTGCAGCCGGCGGGGACGTCCTACCCCACGGCGGCCGCCAGGATCACGGCCTTGACCCGCCAGGTGTGCGCCTTGTGACAGCAGGGGGGAATGGGGGGCTCGTTCCTGGTGTTGTTGCAGGTCAGAGTGCCTTTACGTTTTTTGCCCTAGCGTGGGCATCTGATAACGTCAGGCCCGAATCCCGCGACGCGCGCCATGCGTCGTGGCCCGTCGTGACCCGGGAGGGACCGGGGCGCGACCGTGGCGCGCGGGAACGCGCCCCCCACCGAGATCAGACCAGTGAGCGGCCGCCGTGGGCAGCGGTGGCCGTGGCCGAGTCCGTGTCCGTCGCCTGAGCGAGGACCGGAGCCGGGGACCCAAGTCGGGCCGAGCAGGCCCCGGGGTGAATCGGCGCGTCGACGAGGCGCGCCGTAGGGCTCTTCCATGCCCGAATCCGTCAGCTAACCCGGTAGGCGCCATGGGAGACAAGGAGTTCTCTGCATGCCCGATCGAATCGCTTCTCAATCCCCCGAGGCTCGTCTGGGCGTGGGCGTCGCCATGGGGACGGTGCTGGCCGGAGCCGTCGGTTTCGCCCTCATCGCTCCTTCCTCGAACGAGGAGCCGCAGGTCAAGGGGCCTGTCGCCCAGGCACAGGTGGAGAGGGCACACAGGAGTGTCGCCATCGGTGAAAAGCCCGAGGGCTACGCGGTTCCGATCCGCAAGGTCGAGCCGTCCGAGGCGATCCGTCTGGCTCTGGAGCAGGTCGGTGTCAAGGAGGGGCCGGACCGGCAGACCAAGTACCACGACTGGTTCGTCTCGACGCCCAACGCGAAGATGACGGCCAAGCGTGACGGCGGGTTCAGTGTGGACGCCTACAACGGCGCCGAGTGGTGCAACATGTTCGTGTCCTGGGTCGGTGCGCAGCTCGGTGTCAAGGACATGGGCTGGGACGCCTACACCGTCCAGCACGCCAAGTGGTTCGCGAAGAAGGGGCGCTGGGGTCACAAGGCCAAGCCCGGGGCCGTGGTGTTCTTCGACTGGCAGAACGGGTCCGGGGGCGGCATCTACGGCATCGACCACGTCGGCCTGGTCGTCGAGGACAACGGGGACGGCACCATCACCACCGTTGAGGGCAACACCAACAACGCCGTGGAGAAGCGGGTGCGTCCCAAGTCGCTCGTCGCCGGGTACGGGTACCCGGACTACGACGCCGACTGACGATCGGCGGGCAGCGGAGGGCGTCCGGCACGCGCCGGGCGCCCTTTGTCGTCCTGAATGCCGCAATCATTCACTTTTTTTGTGGTGTCTTCTACTCCGTCGTTGCGGTGGCCGGAAAGGTATCCGGCACGCGAGCGGGGACGGGGGGAGGACACGTCCATGAGGGCAGGGCCGCACGGGCACGTCCCGTCTGGGCGCCTCCTGCCCGGCTCCCACCGGCCTGGTCCGCGCGGCCCTGACGTGAGCGTGGTCGTGATCGCCTACAACGACGCGGGTCGGCTGCCCCGGGCGGTCGGTTCGGCGCTGAGACAGTCGCTCAGCGCCGTCGAGGTGGTGGTCGTGGACGACGGGAGCACCGACGGGACGGGGACGGTGGCCGAACGGCTGGCCGCCGAGCATCCGGGACGGGTGCGGGTCGTGCGTCTGCCGGTCAACTCCGGCGGGTGCGGCCGCCCGCGCAACGCGGGCGTGGAGCGGGCACGCGGCCGGTATGTGATGTTCCTCGACAGCGACGACGTCCTGGACCCGCACGCCTGCCTCAACCTGCTGACCACGGCCGAGGACACCGGCGCCGACATGGTCTCCGGGCTGTGCACGCGCGTCCACATGGACCGGGTGCGCAAACGGGAGCGCCCCTGGTACCCGTGGCTCTACCAGCGGACGGCGGTCTACGGCGCGCTGCGCGACAACCCGGACCTGCTGTACGACACCCTCGCCACCAACAAGCTCTACCGGCGCGCCTTCCTGGAGAGGCACGGGCTGCGGTTCGAGGAACGGCTGCACTACGAGGATCTGCTGTTCACGGCGGAGGCGTACCTGGCGGCGTCCCGTACGGCGCTCATTCCGCATCGCGTCTACAACTGGCTGGTCGAGCCCCATACGCGGTCGATCTCCAGCCGGCGTTCGGAACTGGCCAACTTCGCCGACCGGCTGGAGATACACCGGCGCATCGACGCGCTGTTGCGACGGCACGGTGACGAGGAGTTGCGGCTCGCCAAGGACGTCAAGTTCGTCAACCACGATCTGTTGCTCTACATGCGCGATCTGCCGTGCCGCGACGCCGCCTACAGGGAGGGTTTCCGCGCACTGGCCGCCGACTATCTGGCCGGCCTCGACCCTCGGGTCTACGAGGCGGCCAGCCCCATGGCCGCCATCGCCGCGTACCTGTTGCGTGAGGGCGACCAAGACGGGGCGTTGGCGGCGGCGGAGTATCCCGTGCTCGGTGCCGGTTTGCTCCAACACGACGGGCGTGTCTTCTGGAGCGGGCGGTACACGTCGTCGGGCGAAGCGCGCCGGATTCTGGACGTGACGCATCTGGGGCTGCAGCAGTGCCCGCTCAGTGAGCTTCGCCCCCTCAACGTGGTCACCGGGCTGACAGTGCGGGACGGCCACGCGCGCTTGCGCGGGCACGTAGTGAATCCCCTGGGCAGGGTGGCGGGCGACGCGAAAATAACGGCGCGCCTTGAGCTGTCCGCCAGGTTGAGGCCCCGGCGGGTCTTCCGCGTCACCGCGACCGTCACTCACGCGGGGGATCGGCTCCTGTGGGCGGCGGACTTCGATCCGGTACGGCAGGTTCGTCCCATGGGGGTCGCCGACGCGGTGTGGGACGTGCGGCTGCGCCTGAACGTGGACGGCGAGGAGGTCGTCACCCGTCTGTCCGGCAGGGAACTCCGCGGCGCGGCGGAGCACGTGCTGTTGCCGGTGCGTCCGCGCCTTTCACGACTAGCGGCCGGGAGTCTGCGCCCCTACATCACCACCAGGGGGAATCTGGCCTTCGTCCTGCATAGGAGTGGACGCGCGTGGCGTACCGCCCGGGCGGCCGCGAAAGCGCCGCTGGGGCGTCGTGCTCTCCGTGGCGCCCGCCGCACGGTGAGAGCCGCGCGCCGCCTCCACAGGGCGGCCCGGCGTGCGGTCACGTCCCGTACCACCAAGACGGCCGTGTTCAACCACGTGCTGAGCCGGCTGCCCGTGCGCACGGGCACCGTCGTCTTCGAAAGCCACATGGGACGCCACTACGCCGACAACCCCAAGTACATCCATCGCGAGCTACGCCGGGCAGGGGTTCCGGTACGGGCCGTGTGGGCGTACGACTCCTCACCCCGGGGCTTCCCCAAGGACGCCGTGCTCGTGCGCCGGAACTCGTGGGCGTACCACTGGGAGCTGGCCCGAGCCCAGTTCTGGATCGACAACCAGGGATTCCCCGGCGGGCTGCGCAAGCGGCCGCAGACCACCTACATCCAGACCTGGCACGGTTCGGCCTTCAAGCTGATGGGCTTCGACCAGCCCCGGATCAAGCGTGCCGGGCGGGCCGAACGCGCGCGGCTGCGCCGCATGGTGGAACGCTACGACTGCTTCCTGATCCGCTCGCGGCACGACGTCGACACGCTCGTCAGGGGTCTCGGCGTACGCGCCGAACTGGTGCCGGCCGGATATCCGCGCAACGACCCGCTCGTCAATGCCGATCCCGACGTGGCCGCGGAGGCGCAGGCGCTGCGCCGCTCCCTCGACCTGGACGACGGGCGCCGGGTGGTGCTGTACGCGCCCACGTTCCGCCGTGGCCCGGACGGGGAGCCGGTGCGTCACGTCGACCCGCCGATCGAGCCGCGGCGGTTCGCCCGCGAGTTCGGCGACGTGATGGTCCTGCTGGTACGGCCGCACTACCTGTGCCGTACCCGGCGGCCCGCGGTGGCTGGAATCCGCGCCCTCGACGCGAGCCGCCTGCCCGACGTCACGCCGCTGCTGCTGCTCGCCGACGCGCTGATCACCGACCACTCGTCCCTGATGTTCGACTACGCGCTGCTGGACCGGCCGATGATCCTGCACGTGCCCGACCCGCAGACGCTGGGCGGCGGCTACTTCGACCTGACCGAGCACGCCCCGGGCCCGGTCACCGCCACCGAGGACGACCTGGTGGCCGCCCTCGCCGACCTGGACCGCGTCGGCGCCCGATACGCCCGGCGCCGCCGCGCCTTCGTCCAGCGGTTCGGCGAGTACGACCGGGGCACCGCCGCCCGCGCCGTCGTGGAGCGGTTCTTCACCACCAGGGAGGGGGCCCGCGATGGCTGAGCCCAGGGACGTCTTCATCGTGTGCAACAACACCGACGCCGTGGGAGGCCTGCAACGGTGGGCGCACCACCTCGCGCGCCTGCTGGCCGGGCGCGGGCACCACGTCACCCTCGTTGGCGTCACCCACGCCGCCGAGCGGCACGACTACGAGGCGGACGGCTCGTACGCCGTCGTCACCCTGCACGAGCAGTGGCGGCCCCCCATGATGGCGTGGCGCCCCCACTCCGTGCGTCAGCGCCTCAACGTCGCCGCCTACGGGCGCGACCTGTGGCGCACCAGGACCCTCCGCCAGGGGGCGGCGCGCCTGTCGGAGCTGTTCGCCGGGGCGAGCCCCGGCGGCGTGGTCATCGCGGCGCAGGTGTGGGCGATGGAGTGGGTCCGTGCGGCCGACACCACCGGGCTCAAGGTCATCGGCATGACGCACGAGTCGTACGAGGCCACGCGTCAATCGTCCCGGTACCCCCGCGTCAGGGAGCTGTTCGCCCACTGCGACCGGCTGCTGGCGCTCACCGCCGAGGACGCCGACGCCTGGGCGCGCGACGGCATGACCAACGTCGGGCACATGCCCAACCCCCTGCACGTCACGCCGCGCCGCCTGCCATCGCTCGACGCCCCCATCGTGGCCTGCGTGGGGCGGCTGTCGGCCGAGAAGGGCGTGGACCTGCTGCTGGAGGCGTGGGCACGGGTCGCGTCCCGGTACCCCGGCTGGCTGCTGCGCGTGTACGGGGCCGGACCCGAGGAGGACGAACTGCGCCGCCAGGCCGCCTCGATCCCCGAGATCGCCACGTCGGTGGAGTTCCGCGGGGTCGTCTCCGACGTCGAGACCGCGTTCGCCGGCTCCTCGATCTTCGTTCTGCCGTCCCGGGCCGAGGGGTTCCCGATGTCGGTGCTGGAGGCGATGGCCTACGGCCTGCCGACGGTGGCCTTCGACTGCGCCCCCGGCGTCCGCGCCCTGCTGACCGACGGGCAGGATGGGCTGCTCGTGCCGCCGGGCGACACCGCCGCCCTCGCGGCGGCCCTCGGACGGCTCATCCGGGACGACGCCCTGCGCCGGGCCATGGGGGCGCGGGCCCGCGCGTCGGTGGAGCGCTACCGTCCCGACGCCGTCCTCGACCGCTGGGAAAGGCTCTTCACGTTGCTGCACCGGACCGTGCCGATCGTTTCCGAGCCGATTCCAGAAACATCTTTTGCTGACCAGGAATTTACTGGTCCATGGCGGCGGATCAGAAGATCTTCAACGGGCGTACGTGCTGGTGATGCCTCCGAGGTGGACTCTTGACCCTGCCTTTGTAGTACCGCAGTTCACGCCCCTCGACCGGTTTGTCGACGATGCCGACACTCATTGCGGTTCGTCCTATATTCCGGTGTTGTGGAAATCGTGGACGCGGGGTGGAAGCGGCCGCCCGGTGGGCGGTCGCGGCCGGACGACGTAGCCGGACAGGGCGGACCTGGGACGGAGCGCGCCCAGTCCGCCGCCGGGCGGGCGGGGCACGCCGCCGGGGCGGTCGGCGCGGGCTCCTCCACGAACGGCGAGCCGCGGCTTCCGGCGGGCGGCAGACGCCCCCAGGACGCCGCGCCGGAGGCTCCTGGAGAGCCGGTGCGGGCGGAGCCGCCGCCCAAGGTGCCGGGCAAGGTCACGCCGCCGGACGCGCCGGCGTCCGACGACGTGGACGACGCCGCCCAGCCGGACGGCGGCCCTCCGAACGAGAGCAAGCCCCCACAGGCCACCAAGCCTCCAAAGGAGGCGCAGCCCGGACCCACCGCCGCGCCGGAGCAGGCGGCGGCCTCAGAGCCAGCTGAGGGCCAGGAGACCGGTGTTCCTGAGGAGGGGGCTGGTCCCGGTCAGCCGGGGACCCACGATGATTCCGGTGAGGCCGCGCCCGCCGCTGAGCCGGGGCGGCGGCGTGTGCCGATGCTGCAGGGGATGCAGGCCGCGGCGCGTGGACGCGCCGTGATCGCCGAGGCCCGTGTGGTGCTGGCCGACCGGCTGGGCTGCCAGCCCGGCGAGGCCCTGCAGCACCTGATCTGGCTGGCCCGCGACCTCGGCATGGAGCTGGAGGAGACGGCCGCGCTGCTGGTCGGGGACCGTCCCGCGGCCCGGGAGACGGGCGGCGACGCGTACGCCGTGGTCCGGGAGAGCGCGCTGAGGGCGCGGCGGCGCACCACCCCGCGCGGGGACACCGATCCGATGGTGGCCGTCGAGGAGCTGCTGGGGCGGCCGATCACCGAGGACGCCGAGGCCGACGCCGACCTGCTGGCCGCGACCCCGGACGACCCGGTGGCGCGGGCGATCCTGGACGCGGCGATCGTCTCGGCGGCCTGGCTGGTGCCGGTCCGCTCGCCCGAGGGACGTGTCGTCGACTTCGTCTACGCCGCGCTCAACGAGCACGCCGTGGACCCGTTCGGCCGCGGCATCCGCGAGCTGCGGGGGCGCCGGTTGCTGCGCGCCGACCCGGGCGCGGTGCTGAGCGGCCTTTTCGCCGCCCACGTCGACGTGCTGGAGACGGGGCGGCCGTTCGCCCGCGGCCCGTTCTCCTACACCACCAGCCGTAACGGCACCCCACGCACCATGCGGCTCACCATCCGGTCCGTGCGCGTCCCCACCGGTATCTGCCTGATCTGGCGCTTCCACGACGAGGAGGAGCGCACGGCGCGGCGGCTGGAGCAGGCCGAGCGGCTGGCGCGCATCGGGTTCGCGGAGTGGGACGTGGCGACGGGGGAGCAGGACTGGTCGTCGCAGATGCTGGCCAACTACGGCCGCACGGAGCAGGACGGGCCGGTCACGCTGAAGGAGATATCCGAGGTCGTGGTCCCCGAGGACCTGCCGCTCGCCGAGGACGCGCTGCACACCGTGCTGGACCGGCGCGAGTCCGTCCAGTACGAGCACCGCATCCGCACCCCGGACGGCGAGCGGCGGCACCTGTGGCTGTACGCCGAGCCGGTGCTGGACTCCTCGGGCCTGCTGGTCGGCGTGCGGATGCTGACCCAGGACATCAGTCACCGCCGGTCCCTGGAGGGCGCCCTCGCCGAGACCCGCCGCGACCTGCTGCGCCTGCAGGGCCAGTCGGCCCGGGAGCGGCAGGTGGCGCTGGCGCTGCGCCGCGCGATCCTGCCGCCCGACCTGGTGCTGGCCGGGGCGAGCGGGCTGAGGGCCGCGGTCCGCAGCATTCCCGCCGAGAACACCGCGCGCATCGGCGGCGACTGGCACGTGACGCGGGTGCTGTCGGACGGGCGGGCCCTGTTCGCCGTCGGGGACTGCAGCGGCCACGGCCTGGCCGCCACCGCCGACATGGCGCGCATGCGGCACGGGCTGCTGGGCCTGGCCTACACCGGCGAGTCCGCCGGACGCCTCATGGGCTGGCTGAACGACCTGGCCAACGACCAGGAGCCGACCGCCACCGGCACCGCCGTGATCGCGCATTTCGAGCCCGAGACCTGCCGTATGAAGTGGGCCACCGCCGGTCACCCGCCGCCGCTGCTGGTGCGCGACGGGCGGGCGCGGCTGCTGGACGACACGCCCGACCCGCTGCTGGGCGCCTTCCCCCGGCTGACGTACCGGACGCTCACCACGCAGCTGCAGCCGGGCGACGTGGTCGTCCTCTACACCGACGGCCTGGTGGAGCGGCGCGACAGCGACCTGGACGAGCAGATCGACCGGCTGGCCCGGATCGTCGAGAAGCACGACTGCGAGCCGGACCGGCTGCTGGACCTGGTGCTGACCCGGATGGGCTACGACCCGTTCGCCGACGACACCACGCTGTTCGTCGTCCGCGTGGCCTAGCCGCCGAGCCGGGGACGATACTTTCTAACAATCGTTTGGTAGAGTCCTCCGGTGTGAGGACGCGGTACGGGACGGGCCGGGCACCGGGCCGGGAGAGCGCGGCGGACCGCGCCTTCCGCGCTGAGGTCCGCGACTGGCTGGAGACCAACCTGGCGGGCGAGTTCGCCGGCGCCCGGGGCCTCGGCGGGCCGGGCCGCGAGCACGAGGCGTTCCCGGCCCGGCTGGCGTGGGAGCGGCACATGGCCGCGGCGGGCTGGACCTGCCTCGGCTGGCCGGTCGAGCACGGCGGACGCGGCGCCACCGTCGCCCAGCAGGTGATCTTCCACGAGGAGTACGCGCTGGCCGGCGCGCCCGCCCGGGTCGGCCACATCGGGGAGAACCTGCTCGGCCCGACGATCATCGCGTTCGGCACCGACGCGCAGCGCGCCCGGTTCCTGCCGCCCATCGTCGCGGTGGAGGAGCTGTGGTGCCAGGGCTACTCCGAACCGGACGCCGGGTCCGACCTGGCGGGCGTGCAGACCCGCGCCGAGCTGGTCGGCGGGGAGTGGCGCGTCACGGGGCAGAAGGTGTGGACGTCCCTGGCGACGGAGGCGGACTGGTGCTTCGCGCTCTGCCGCACCGAACCCGGGTCCGCGCGGCACGCCGGGCTGTCCTACCTGCTGGTCCCGATGCGCCAGGACGGGGTGGAGATCCGCCCGATCGTGCAGATGACCGGCACCTCGGAGTTCAACGAGGTGTTCTTCGACGGCGCCCGCGCCGACGCCGCGAACATCGTCGGCGCGCCCGGCGACGGCTGGCGGATCGCGATGGCGACGCTCGGCTTCGAACGCGGCGTCGCCACGCTCGGCCAGCAGGTCGGGTTCCGCCGCGAACTGCAGGGCGTGGTCGAGCTGGCCCGCCGCACCGGCGCCGTCGACGACCCGCTGCTGCGCGACCGGCTCACCCGCGCCTGGATGGGCCTGGAGATCATGCGGCTGAACGCGGTGCGCACCATGGCGGGCGTCGCCTCGGGCGCCCCCGGTCCCGAGTCGTCCATCTCCAAGCTGGTGTGGGGGACGTGGCACCGGGAGCTGGGGGAGCTGGCCATGGACGTCCTCGGCGCGGCCGGGCTCGTCGCCGACGGCGAACCCTACGACCTGAACGACTGGCAGCGGCTGTTCCTGTTCTCCCGCGCCGACACCATCTACGCCGGGTCCAACGAGATCCAGCGGAACATCATCGCCGAGCGCGTGCTCGGCCTGCCGCGCGAGCCGAAGGGGACCGGATGACCGAGGCGATGCCGCGGTACGTGGAAGGGCACGGCCTGCTGCGCGACCGCGTCGTGGTGATCACCGCGGCGGCCGGGGCCGGGATCGGCGGTGCGACCGCGCGCCGCTGCCTGGAGGAGGGCGCCGCCGTGATGGTGTCCGACGCGCACGAGCGGCGCCTGGCCGAGTCGCGCGCCGCGCTGGAGAAGGAGTTCGGCGCCGACCGGGTGGCCGCCCGCCGCTGCGACGTCACGTCCGAGGACGAGGTGCGGGCGCTGTACGCGGCCGCCGTCGAGCGCTTCGGACGCCTCGACGTCGCCGTCAACAACGCCGGGCTGGGCGGCACCGCCGAGCTGGCCGACATGACCGACGAGCAGTGGAACCGCGTGCTGGACGTCACGCTCAACGGCACCATGCGCTGCACCCGGGCCGCGCTGCGCATCATGCGGGAGCACGGCTCGGGCGTCATCGTCAACAACGCGTCGGTGATCGGATGGCGGGCGCAGCGCGGCCAGGCCCACTACGCCGCGGCCAAGGCCGGGGTGATGGCGCTGACCCGCTGCGTCGCGCTGGAGGCCGCCCCGCACGGCGTCCGCGTCAACGCGGTGGCTCCGTCGCTGGCGATGCACCCGCACCTGGTGAAGGTGACGTCACAGGACCTGCTGGACGAGCTGACGCGCGGGGAGGCGTTCGGCCGCTATGCCCAACCCTGGGAGGTGGCCAACGTTATCGTCTTCCTGGCCAGCGACTACTCGTCCTACATGACGGGCGAGGTGGTCTCCGTTTCCAGCCGGCATCCTTAGGAGCACACCGCCCATGAGCCCACGACGGCGCGACACCGAGGGCACCGCGGCCGCGCGCGCGGAACGGCGCGCCGAGCTTCTCGCCACCGCGGCCGAGGTCTTCGCGGCGAAGGGCTACGCCGCCACCACCGTCCGGCAGGTCGCCGACGCGGCCGGGATCCTCGGCGGCAGCCTGTACTACCACTTCGACTCCAAGGAGTCGATGGTCGACGAGATCCTCTCGACGTTCCTGAACGAGATGTGGGCCGCCTACGACCGCGTGCTGGCCGCCGGGCTCGGCGCGCGCGAGACCGTGGAGGCCATCGTCGTGGAGTCGTTCCGCTCGATCGACCGGCACCGGGCCGCGGTGGTCGTCTACCAGAACGAGTCCCGCCACCTGGCGGCCACCAGCGAACGCTTCGCCTACCTGCTCGACTCGCACCGCCGCTTCGAGCGGATGTGGATGTCGCTGCTGGAGCGGGGCGTGCGGGAGGGGGCGTTCCGCGCCGACCTCGACCTGCCCCTGGTGTACCGGTTCGTCCGCGACACCGTGTGGGTGGCGGCGAGCTGGTACCGGCACGGCGGGCGGCTGGCGGCCGACGACATCGCCAAGCAGTACCTGGCCATGGTCCTGGAGGGCATCCAGGCCTGAGGAGGGAGGCCCTGAGGTGGCCGAGGCATTCATCGTCGAGGCGGTCCGCACCCCGGTCGGCAGGCGCGGCGGGGGGCTGTCCGGGGCGCACCCCGCCGATCTGGGCGCGCACGTGCTGGCGGCGCTGATGGACCGGGTGGACGCCGATCCGGCCGCGGTCGACGACGTCGTCTTCGGCTGCGTCGACACCGTGGGGCCGCAGGCCGGTGACATCGCCCGGACCTGCTGGCTGGCGGCCGGGCTGCCCGAGGAGGTCCCGGGCGTGACCGTCGACCGGCAGTGCGGCTCGTCCCAGCAGGCGGTGCACTTCGCCGCGCAGGCGGTGCTGTCGGGCACCGCCGACCTGGTGGTGGCGGGCGGCGTGCAGAACATGTCGCAGATCCCCATCGCCTACGCGATGACCGCCGCGGAGCCGCTCGGCTTCGGCTCCGGCCCGTTCGCCGGGTCCAGGGGCTGGACGCGCCGGTACGGCGACGCCGAGGTGTCGCAGTTCAACGGCGCCGAGATGATCGCCCGTGACTGGGACATCTCGCGGGAGGAGATGGAGGCGTTCGCCTACACCTCGCACCGGCGCGCGATCCGCGCGATCGACGAGGGGCGCTTCCAACGGGAGATCGTCCCCTACGAGGACGTCGCCGCCGACGAGGGGCCGCGCCGCGACACCTCACCCGAGAAGATGGCCGGGCTGCGGACCCTGGTGGACGGCGGGCGTCTCACCGCCGCGCTGGCCTCGCAGATCTCCGACGGCGCCGCCGCGCTGCTCGTCGCGTCCGAACGCGCCGTGCGCGACCACGGCCTGACGCCCCGCGCCCGCGTCCACCACATCTCCGCGCGCGGCGAGGACCCGATCCGGATGCTGTCGGCGCCGATCCCCGCGACCGCGCACGCGCTGCGCCGCGCCGGGATGAAGATCGGCGACATGGACGCCATCGAGATCAACGAGGCGTTCGCGTCCGTGGTGCTGGCCTGGCTGAAGGAGACCGGCGCCGACCCGGCCCGCACCAACCCCAACGGCGGCGCCATCGCGCTCGGCCATCCGCTCGGCGCCACCGGCGCCCGCCTCATGACGTCCCTGCTGCACGAACTGGAGCGCACGGGCGGCCGCTACGGGCTGCAGACCATGTGCGAAGGCGGAGGCCAGGCCAACGTCACCATCCTCGAACGCCTCTGACGGCGCCGCGAACCCCGGGTTGCATAATGGGCTGATGCTGGAGGGCCTGCGGATCGTCGAGGTGTCGAGTTTCGTCGCGGCCCCGCTCGGCGGCATGACACTGGCGCAGCTCGGCGCCGAGGTCGTCCGCGTCGACCCGCTCGGCGGCGCGGCCGACGTGGGACGCCACCCGCTGGCCCCGTCCGGCACCAGCCTGGTGTGGACCGGGCTGAACAAGGGCAAACGGTCGATCACCGTCGACTTCCGGTCCCCGGAGGGACGCGACGTCGTCACCCGCCTGGTGGCCGACGCCGGAGCCGTGCTGACGAACGCGGTGGGCCGGGCCTGGCTGTCGTACGAGACGCTCTCGCAGGCCCGCCCCGACCTGATCCACCTGCAGATCCAGGGACGCGCGGACGGCACCGCGGCGGTCGACTACACCGTCAACGCCGAGATCGGGTTCCCGCTGGTCACCGGGCCCGCCGACCACGCCGGCCCGGTCAACCACGTGCTGCCCGCCTGGGACGTGGCGTGCGGGCTGTACGCGGCCGTGGGCCTGCTCGCGGCCGAACGGCGCCGCACCCGCACGGGCGCCGGCGCGCGGATCACCCTGGCGCTGCACGACGTGGCGCTGGCCATGGCCGGCAACCTGGGCTTCCTCGCCGAGGCGCAACTGGGCGCCGAGCGTCCCCGCATCGGCAACGACCTGTACGGCGGCCTCGGCCGCGACTTCCCCCTCGCCGACGGCGAACGCGTCATGGTGGTGGCGCTGACGGCCCGGCACTTCACCGACCTGTGCGCGGCCACCGGGCTGACCGGGACCGTGGCCGAGCTGGAACGCCTGCTGGGCGCCGACTTCACCCTGGACGGCGACCGCTACCGGCACCGCGAGTCCCTGTTCGCCCTGCTCGCCCCCTGGTTCGCCGGACGCACCCTCGCCGAGGTCGACAAGGCGCTCGCGCCGACGTCGGTGCTGTACGCCCCGTACCGCCGCTTCACTGACCTCGACCCCGCCGCCAGCCCCCTGCTCGAACAGATCGATCAGCCCGGCGTCGGCCGCGTGCACGCCCCGGCCTCGCCCCTGGACACCGGCCGGCGCACGGTCGTGCCCGCCCCCAGGCTGGGCGAGCACACCGACGCCGTCCTGGCCGAGCTGGGGCTGGACCCCGCCGGGCTGCGCGCGAAGGGAGTGGTCGCTTGATCGACATCGCCGGATGGGAGCCCGGCCCGCAGGAGCGCACGGAGACGATCCACCCCGCGCCCGCCCTGGCGCTGGCGGGACTGCTGGACGTCGACCCGCCCGGTCCGGAACTGCCGCCGCTGTGGCAGTGGCTGTACTTCCTCGACCGTCCCCGCACCGGCGACCTGGGCGCCGACGGCCATCCCCGCGACGGCCACTTCCTGCCGCCGATCCCCGACCGGCGCCGCATGTTCGCCGGGGGCCGGCTCACCCTGCGCCAGCCGATCCGCCTCGGCGACACGCTCACCCGCCGCTCGGAGACGGCCGACACCACGCTCAAGCACGGCCGCAGCGGCGAGCTGCTGTTCGTGACCGTCCGCCACACCTACCTGCGCGACGGCGCCGAGATCGCCGTCGAGGAACAGGACCTCGTCTACCGCAGCGGCGACCCGGCCACGCCCACGTCCGCCCCTTCGTACGAGCCGCCGCAGGTGGAGGCGCCGTGGACGCTGCCGGCGACCACCGACCCGGTGCTGCTGTTCCGGTTCAGCGCGCTGACCTACAACGCCCACCGCATCCACTACGACCCCGTCTACACGACCGAGGTGGAAGGCCATCCGGCCTTGGTGGTGCACGGCCCCCTGCTGGCGATCCTGTGCCTGGAACTGCCGCGCCGCGCCGGTCACAAGGTGAGCGAGCTGGCGTTCCGCGCCCGCAAACCCGTCTACGTCGGGCAGCCGTTCGTCGCCGCCGGCTCCCCGGACGGCCACCTGTCCATCGAGGCCCCGGCGGCCGTCACGGCCATGACCGCGACCTTCGCCTGACCGGGGTCTACGGGTCGGACGGCGGCCGCCGCCCACGCGGCGGACGGCGGCGCCTGCGCCCGGCCCGTCCGCTGTCGCGCAACGCCCTGAACAGGGCCCGCGACACCGCCCACATGTATCCCATGGTCTCCCTGACCCGCCCGGCCCCCGTGGGAGCGATCCACCAGTGGGAGCGATCCAACATTAACGATCAATCTGGTGCCGGGCCGGGAGATTCTGGAAGGTTGGTGGCATGGGCGACAGGTTGCAGCAGACGTACGGGTTGACCGACGAGCAGCGGGAGATCATCGCGACCGTCCGGGCGTTCGTGGACAAGGAGGTGCTGCCGGTCGCGACGGAGCTGGAGCATGCCGACGCCTACCCGCGGGAGCTGGTCGACCGGATGCGGGAGCTCGGGCTGTTCGGGCTGACGATCCCCGAGGAGCACGGCGGGCTCGGGGAGTCCCTGCTGACCTACGCGCTGGTCGTCGAGGAGCTGTCGCGCGGCTGGATGAGCCTGTCGGGGATCGTCAACACGCACTTCATCGTCGCCTGGATGATCGTCCAGCACGGGACGGACGAGCAGCGGGCGCGGTACCTGCCGCGGATGGCCGCCGGGGAGGTGCGCGGGGCCTTCTCCATGTCGGAGCCGGGATGCGGGTCGGACGTGGCGGCGATCCGCACCCGCGCGGTGCGCGACGGCGACGCGTACGTGATCGACGGGCAGAAGATGTGGCTGACCAACGGCGCCACGGCGAACCTCGTCGCCGTGCTCGTCAAGACCGACCCCGCCGCCGGACACCGGGGGATGACCACGTTCCTGGTCGAGAAGGAACCCGGGTTCGGGGAGGTCGCGCCCGGCCTGACCGTTCCCGGCAAGATCGGCAAGATGGGGTACAAGGGCGTCGACACGACCGAGCTGCTGTTCGACGGGTACCGCATCGACGCCGAGCGAGTGCTCGGCGGGCAGCCCGGGCGGGGCTTCTACCAGATGATGGACGGCGTGGAGGTCGGCCGCGTCAACGTGGCCGCGCGCGCCTGCGGGGTGGCGCGGCGCGCCTACGAGCTGGCGCTCGGCTACGCCAGGCAGCGTGAGACATTCGGCAGGCCGATCGCCGAGCACCAGGCCGTGCTGTTCCGTCTCGCCGAGATGGCCACCAAGGTGGAGGCCGCGCACCAGATGACGGTGATGGCCGCCCGCCGCAAGGACTCCGGCGAACGCAACGACCTGGAGGCCGGGATGGCCAAGTACCTGGCGAGCGAGTACTGCAAGGAGGTCGTCGAGGACGCCTTCCGCGTCCACGGCGGATACGGCTACTCCACCGAGTACGAGATCGAGCGGCTCTACCGCGAGGCGCCCATGCTGCTGATCGGCGAGGGCACGGCCGACATCCAGCGGATGGTGATCGGGCGGCGCCTGCTGGAGGAGAGCTGAGCGGAGGGCGTCCGGCGCCGCGCCGGACGCCCTCGTCGCTCACGGCAGCGACGCCACGGCGATGTGCGGACGGCCCGTCAGGGGATGCGGGCCGATGTGCGCCCGCACACCGAACACCTCGGCCACGAACTCGGGCGTGAGCACCTCCAGCGGCGGCCCCGCGGCCCGGACCGTGCCGCCGCTCAGCACGACGACGTGGTCGCAGTAGGACGCGGCGTGGTCCAGGTCGTGCAGGGCGGCCAGCAGGGTCAGGCCCAGCGACTTCACCAGGTCGAGCAGGCCGAGCTGCGCCCGCACGTCCAGGTGGTTGGTGGGCTCGTCCAGCACCAGCAGCGGCGCCCGCTGCGCCAGCGCCCGCGCCACCAGCACCCGCTGCCGTTCGCCGCCCGACAGCGTGGAGAACAGCCGGTCGGCCGCCCACGCCATGCCGACGCGTTCCAGGGCGTCGGCGACGATCGCGCGGTCGCCGGCGTCCTCCCGGTCGAGCAGTCCCTTGTACGGGGCGCGTCCCATCGCCACCACCTCGGCGACCGAGAACTCCCCGCCCAGCTCGCCGTGCTGGGTGACCACGGCGCGGCGCCGCGCCGCCTGCCGGGCCCGCATCCGCCACAGGTCGTCGCCGTCCAGCGACACCGCCCCGGCGGCCGGGCGCAGCGACCGGTAGACGGTGCGCAGCAGCGTCGACTTGCCGCTGCCGTTCGGCCCGACCAGCCCGACGAAGTCACCCGGCTCGGCCACCAGGTCGACGTCCGACACGATCGGCACGCCCTCGATCTCGGCGGTCACGCCGTCGATGACCAGCCGCATCAGCGCGTCCCCCGGCGCAGCAGCCACAGGAAGAACGGCACCCCCAGCACGGTGGTGATCACCCCGACCGGCAGTTCGTCGGGACGGTCCACGGTGCGGGCGGCGACGTCCACCACGACCAGGAACGCCGCGCCGAGCAGCAGCGCCACCGGCAGCACCCGCCGGTGGTCGGCGCCCACGAGGAACCGGGTGGCGTGCGGCACCATCAGCCCGACGAAGCCGATCCCGCCGACCACGCTCACCGCCGTCGCGGTCAGCAGCGAGGCGACGACCAGCAGCGTGACGCGCAGCGTCCGCACCGACGTGCCGAGCCCGGCCGCCGCGTCCTCCCCGGCCAGCAGCGCGTTGAGGCCGCGGGCCCGCAGCAGCAGGTAGCCGGTGCAGCCGGCGATGACCGCGGCGGGCAGCCCGAGGTCGGACCAGGACGCGCCCGCCACGCTGCCCATCAGCCAGAACATCAGCCCCTGCAGCTCGGTCTCGTCGATCTGCAGTTGCACGTAGCTGGTCGCGGCCGAGCACAGGTAGCCGACGGCGACGCCCGCCAGCACCAGCCGCGAGTCCACCAGCCGCCCGCCGCGCTGCGCCAGCGCGTACACCGCGAGCACGGTCAGCATGGCGGTGCAGAACGCCGCGCCGGTCACGCCGAGCCCGCCGAGCGCGCTCGCGCCGACGGCGGCGACCAGCACCGCGCCCAGCGAGGCGCCCGCCGACACGCCCAGCACGTACGGGTCGGCCAGCGGGTTGCGCACCAGCGCCTGGAGCGCCACGCCCGCGACGCTCAGTCCCGCCCCGGCCAGCGCCGCCACCAGCACGCGCGGCGTGCGGATCTCCCAGACGACCTGCTCGCGCAGCGGATCGGACGGCGCACCGGTCAGATGCGCGCCGATCACCTGCCACACCGCGCCGACCGGAACGGTGACCGAGCCGATCGAGATCGCCACCACCGACACCGCGACGAGCGCCACCGCCAGGCCGGCGATGAGCACGCCCGTCATGTGCCCCGGCACCATGTGCGGGCCGCGCCTGCGCACCCGCGCCTCAGCCATCGCCGTGCACCGCCTTGGCGATCTTCTCCACGGCCCACGCGTTGAGCGGCCCGAGGAACACCCCGTCGGAGGCGGTGGTGTACGTGCGGGTCCGTGACGCCCGCCACTGCGGGAAGGCGGCGAACAGCTTCCGCGCCTCGGCGTCCAGGTCCACGTTCGGCTCGAAGGCGCCCACCACCAGCACGTCCACCTCGGCGGCGGCGAGCTGTTCGCGGTTGAGGGTGGAGGTGACGTCGCGGGAACGTCCGGCGAACGCGTTGACGCCTCCGGCCGCGCGGACGACCTCGTCGGTGAGGCGGCCGGTCATCACCGCGGGCAGCCCGTTGACGTTCATCATCGCCATGCCCGGGTAGGCGATCAGCACCTTCCTGGCGGGCCGGCCGTGGACGCGGGCGCGCACCGCCTCCACCCGCCGCCGCAGCTCCGCGCTGACCCGCGCCGCCCGGTGCTGGACGTCGAAGACCAGCCCGAGCAGCGCCAGGAACTCGTACGACGACTCGATGGAGATGCCCTCGTACGCGGCCTTCTCCTCCGGCGAGGCGTCCGGTTTGCCCAGCGCGCAGTTGACGGGGTTGACGAGCGTGTTGACGCCCGTCGCGGCGAGCTGCTCGCGCGTGGCGAGGCCGCGCCTGGCGTCGAACCCGCCCGACCAGGTCGACAGCACCAGGTCCGCCTTGGCCGACAGCACCCGCTCGGCCGGCACCTCGAAGTTCTTGTTCATCGTGAACCCGCCGTCGGGCAGGGCCTGGACGTCGCGGAGCATCGTGGGGTGGTCCGACACGCCGTAGCGTTGCGCGTTGGCCAGCACGTGCTTCTGCAGGCCGAGCAGGACGACGCTCTCGACCTCGGCGACCGAGGTCCCGTTGAGGATGAGCAGTCGCCGGGGCGGCCCGGTGAACGTCACCTTCCGGCCGCAGTTGTCGAGGGTCAGCGGATAGGTGGTCCTGCGGGGGTCGGACAGGACGGCTCTGAGCGTCGTGTCCGGCTCGTCGTCGGGAGCGGAGTTCGCGCATCCCGACGTCACGAGCGTGGTCGTGAGCGTCACGGCGGCGCACGCGGACAGCGCGGCGCGCCGGAACGGCCGGTCGAACATCGAAGACTTCCTCGCGTTCCGGTGATCAGGACATGCGCGGGCACGCCGCGCGGCCCGTCGCCGGACGGGCTCAGGCGGCGTGCGGGCCGATCACCGGAGGGCCGCGGCGCCGGACGGCCCGGGCCAGCACGACGCCCGCGGGCGGCGGCCGGTCGCCGGGCGCGACCACCACCCAGGCGGGGCGTTCGACCGCGACCGGACGCGCCACCAGCCGCGCCACGACGATCGCGAAGATCGCCCCGCACAGCCACCACAGCGCCCGGTCGGCGCCCGCCAGCAGCGCGGCGCCCGCGACCGCCGCCACGGCGTGCCCGGCCAGCATCGACGGACCCGTGGCGGCCGGTTCGGGGACCGCGGACGGATGGTGCGCGGCGGCGGACGCCGAGCCCGCGGTGACCGTGAACGCCATGTGGAAGGCGACCTGCGCCCACCCGATGACGGCGAGGATCTTCCAGAACGAGGTCGTCCGGCGCGTGACGGCGACGCTCAACGCGCCCACCGCGCCGCCGGTGACCAGGACGGCGGGCAGCGGCGGCAGGCAGCAGTCCCGCGCACCGCCCCACACGTGACCGCCCAGCGCCAGCAGCGTGCACGCGGCGGCCAGGAACCCGCCTCGCACGTACCGCGGCACAGCCGCTCCCGGACCGGTCACGCGGTCAGCCTAAGGCCCGGCCCCGCCGGGCCCGCCGCGGGCCGGGCGAGGATGGCGCATATCGCGGTATGCGGGACCATCCCGACACCGCCGTCGCGTCGTGGTCGTTCCCTGGGCCGTGCGGCACGCCGTCGTTCGCGACCCCGGTCCGCCACCCGCCGACCGGCCCGCGTGACGAACTCGGGCGGGCCGGTCCCCGCTGCCCCGGCCGTGCTCAGTTCCGCGGCGGGATGCCGTTGGCGGGGGCCTGGGGCTGCCCGCCCGTGTACGGCTGGATGGGGCCGTCGCCCGCGTCCGTCGTCATCGGCTGCCCCTGGAGCACGACCGTGTCGCCCTTGATGACACCGATCTGCGCCCCGGTGTATCCGGCATGCGAGTCCTTGCTGTAGGCGAACGGCACCAGCCCCGGCCCGGTGAACTTGGACTTCTCCAGCGCCTCGACCAAGCTCTTGCGCGTGGGGTGCGGCCCGGCCGCCTGCAACGCCTGCACGAACGTGTAGGCGACGGACATGCCGTAGATGATGTTGCCGTTGAACGGCAGCTTGGGGATGTACTGGCGGTGGATCTGGCGGAACAGCCGGATCCAGCTGTCGTCGCTGCCGGGCGCCGACAGGTACGCGTCGGTGATGATGCCCTGGATGAGCGGGTTGCCCTCGACCTGGGCGCCGCCGCGTTTGGCGTGGCTCTCCAGCAGCCCGGTCAGCGTGACGGGATCCGACCCGACGTTGCTCACCACCATCTGCGGCCTGTAGCCGAGCTTGAGCGCCGCAAGGCGGAACAGCGCGGTGTAGGTGGGGATGGAGAACAGCACCACCACGTCCGCCTTGGACTGCGCGATCGCCTGCACCTGGGCGCCGACGTCGGTGCCGCCCGGCTGGTAGGACTGGCGGGTGACGACCTGGCTCGCCGGGATGTACCTGTCGAGGCCCTTGACGCCGTCCTGGCCGAAGTCGTCGTTCTGGTAGAAGTAGGCGACCTTCCTGCCCGCGAACGCGCGCCGCACGTGGTCGCCGAGGATCTTGCCCTCGCGCACGTAGTCGACCTGCCAGCCGAACGTCTGCGGGTGCCGCTTCGGCTGGTCCCAGCAGCCGCAGCCGGACGCCACGAACAGGTCGGGCACGCGCTGGGCGTTGAGGTAGCCGACCACCTTGGAGTGGGTGGGCGTGCCCAGCCCGTTGAAGATCGCGAACACCTTGTCCCGCAGGACGAGCCGCTGCACCACGCCGACGGTCTGCGTCGGGTTGTAGACGTCGTCGACGTACCGGTAGACGATCTTCCGGCCGTGGACGCCGCCGTTGGCGTTGACGTGGTCGAAGAACGCCTTGGACGCGGCGGAGTTGGCGCTGTACCCCGGCGCGGCGGGCCCGGTGAGCGGCTGGTGGCTGCCGATGGTCACGGTGGTGTCGGTGACACCGGGAGCGGAGGCCCCGCCGCCTCCGCCGTCGTCCCCGGAACCGCACGCGGCCGTCGTGCCGGCCGCGAGCACGAGTGCGGTGAGCGCGGCGGTGGCCCGCGCGAGTCGAGGTCGCTTCATGCGTTCCTCCAGGTGAGCGGTGGGTGGGCCCCCGATGGACGAGCCGGTCAGCCGGTGGCGCCGCGGGTCGGACGGCGGCGGCGGGCCAGGGCGGCCCGGCTCAGCGCGGCCCAGGCCACGCGCAGCCCGCCCTGCACGCCGCGCGGGAACGCCAGGGTGACCACGATCAGCACCAGTCCGTAGAGCGCCAGCGGCAGGTTGGAGGCGACGTTGTGGGACAGGTCGGCCCGCTGCGCCACGTCCGACGCCCAGGCCGGCACGAACACCAGGACCAGCGCGCCCCAGGCCGCGCCCGCCAGGCTGCCCGGGCCGCCGATGACGATCGCCGCGATGAGCTGCAGCGACAGGGTGAGCGGGAAGGCGCCCGGCGCGGCCAGCGCGGTCACCACCGCCAGCAGGCCCCCGGCCAGGCCCGCGCACGCCGCCGACACCACCGTGGCGGCGATCCGGACGCGGGCGACCCGCACCCCGTGCAGGGCGGCGGCGATCTCGTCGTCGCGGGTGGCGCGCAGCGTCCGGCCGAACCGGCCGCGGGTCAGGTTGGCCAGCAGGAACAGCGTCAGCACCGCGCCCAGGCAGGCCATCCACGCCTGCCAGCGCTCCACCGGGAACGTCTCGCCGAGCGCCGCGGGCGGCGCCGCCGGCGGCACCGCCAGCCCGTTCTGCCCGCCCAGCAGGTCCAGCAGCGGCGTGTACCCGGCCAGCCCGGGCAGGCCGACCGCGAACGCCAGCGTCGCACCGGCCAGGTACGGGCCGTGCAGCCGCGCCGCGACCGCCCCGACCACCGTGCCCACCGCGGCCGTCACGACGACGGCCGCGACCAGCACGGCGGCGAGCGGCCACGCCCGGTGGATCAGCAGCAGCGCGGTCGTGTACGCGCCGACCGCCATGAACGCGCCGTGCCCGAGGGAGATCTGCCCGCCGAGCCCGGTCAGCACCGTCAGTCCGGCGACCGCGCACGTCAGGTAGGCCGCCTGCGCGATCTGCAGGTCCCGGTACGGGCCGGCCGCGCCGGTCAGCAGGTACAGCGCGGCGAGGGCGGCGACGGCGCCGAGCGCGTGCCGCGCCAGCCGGTACCGGCCGAGCACGAGCCGCGCCCGGACCGCGGCGCGCACGGGTCCCGAGGCCCGCCGGGTCGCTCCGGTCACACCCGCCTCCCGGTGGTCGCGGCGAACAGCCCGTCCGGCCGGACGAGCAGCACGGCGATCAGCGCCGCCAGCGCCCCGAGCGTGACCAGGTCGGCGCTGACGTACCCGGACACGTAGCTGAGCGCGCAGCCCAGCAGCACCCCGCCGACGACCGCGCCGACCGGGCTGTCCAGGCCGCCGATCACCGCCGCGGTGAACCCGAACACCAGCACCGCGTCGAACTGCGCGGGCCCGACGAACACCGACGGGGCGATCAGCACCCCGGCCAGCGAGCCGACCAGCGCGGCCAGCGCCCAGCCGAGCGTGAGCATCCGCCCGACCCGGACCCCCAGCAGCCGCGCGACCTCCGGCGCGAACGCCGCCGCCCGCAGCCGCAGCCCCAGGTCGGTGCGCACGAACAGCACCGTCAGCGCCACCATCACCGCGCCGGCCGCGCCGAGGACGAACAGGTCGTTGGGCGACAGCAGCAGCCGCGTGCCGCCGGCCGAGAAGCCGCGGATGCCGAACGCCGGGGGATAGGAGTGCGGCGTGTCGCCCCAGATCATCCCGGCGCCCGCCTGCAGCAGCACGAACAGCCCCAGCGTGACGATCACCGCGTTGAGCGGCGGCTTGTCCTCCACCGGGCGGATCACCACCCGTTCGACCACCGCGCCGAGCACCAGCCCGGACGCCAGGGCCACCGCCAGCGCGACCCAGTACGAGCCGCCCGCGTCGATGACCGACCAGGCCAGGAACGTGGTGACCATCAGCATCGCGCCCTGCGCGAAGTTGACGATCCGGGTGGACCGCCAGATCAGCACCAGCGCCAGCGCGACCGTGGCGAACACCATGCCGGAGGTGATCCCGGCCAGCGTGAGGTTGACGAACCGGACCATGGCGGCGACCCCCTAGAACCCCAGGTAGGCGTGACGGAGGCGGTCGTCGGCGGCGAGCGCGGCGGCGGCGCCCTCGGCCGCGACGGCGCCGAGGTTCAGCACCAGCGCGCGGTCGGCGACCGACAGCGCGCTGCGCGCGTTCTGCTCGACCAGCAGCACGGACAGGCCGGTGTCGTCGCACAGCCGCCGCAGCACCGCCATGAGCTGGGCCACCACGCGGGGGGCCAGGCCCAGCGACGGCTCGTCCACCAGCAGCAGCCGCGGTTCGGCGACCAGCGCCCGGCCGAGCGCCAGCATCTGCCGTTCCCCGCCCGACAGGGTGGCGGCGGCGCGGGCGCGCCGTTCGGCCAGCGGCGGGAACAGCTCGTAGACGGCGCCGGTCCGCCGGGCCAGGTCGCCGCGCCGCCACCGCCACAGCCCGCCCAGCCGCAGGTTCTCCTCCACGGTCAGCTCGGTGATGACGCCGCCGGACTGCGGCACGTGCGCCACGCCGAGCCGGACGATCTCCTCCACCGGCAGCCCGGTCAGGTCGCGGCCGTCCAGCGCCGCCCCGCCCGCCCGGGGCCGCAGCAGCCCGGAGATCGTGCGCAGCAGCGTCGTCTTGCCCGCGCCGTTCGCCCCGAGCACCGCCGTCAGGGCGCCGCCGGCCACCGACAGGCTCACCCCGTCCAGCACCGGCTCGGCCCCGTAGGCGACCACCAGATCCCTCACCTCAAGCACCCGGCACCTCCGGCTCGCGGACCTCCTCGCCCAGGTAGGCGGCGACCACGGCCGGGTCGTCGCGGACCTCGGCGGGCGTGCCGTGCGCGATGACCCTGCCGAAGTCCAGCACCAGCACCCGGTCGCACACGTCCATCACCAGGTCCATGTGGTGCTCGACCAGCACCACCGCCAGCTCCTCGCGCAGTCCGCGGACCAGCTCGGCCAGCTCGGCGATCTCCCCGGCCGACAGCCCGGCCGCGGGCTCGTCGAGCAGCAGCAGGTCCGGCTCGGCGGCCAGGGCGCGGGCCAGCGCCACCCGCTTGCGCACGCCGTAGGGCAGCTCGCCGGGCAGCCGCCCGGCGACGCCGGCCACGCCGAGCCGGTCCAGCCGCGCCATCGCCCGTTCGCGCAGCGCGCGCTCGTCGCGGTCGGCGCGCGGCAGCGCCAGCAGGTCGCCGAGGAAGCCGGAGCGGGCGTGCCGGTCGGCGCCCACCAGCACGTTCTCCAGCACGGTCAGGCCGGGGAACAGGCCCACGCCCTGCAGCGTGCGGGCGATGCCGAGGCGGGCCAGGTCGTGCGGGCGGTGCCGGGACAGGGGCCGCCCGCGCCAGCGCAGCTCGCCCCGCCGCGGCCGGACGAAACCGCAGATCACGTTGAACAGGGTCGTCTTGCCGGCGCCGTTCGGGCCGATCACGCCGGTGACGCGGCCGGACGGGACGGTCAGGGACACCGCGTCGAGGGCGACCAGCCCGCCGAAACGGACGGTCACCTCACGCAGGCGGAGCAGTTCAGGGAGTTCGGGGGCTTCGGGGTCGGTGCGAGTCGGATCTTCGGACATGGCGGCCCCATTCCGAGTGACGACGCGAGCCCGGAAAATGTGCGGGGAATTGCATACCGACCAGTCGGTCTCAGCAGCGTATGATCGGGGCGGGAACCCGTCAATAGCCGGTTCGGCGACATGGCGAGGGCCTGCGGGTGCCGGGCCGGGAGACCGGCGCCGGTACGCTGAACGCTGATCACGAGGGGAGGCCGTCCCCGCGGCGGGACCGGCCTCGGGACAGGGGAGAGTCATGGCGCAGCGGCTGGCGGGTAACGCGTCCGCCTACGCGTCCATCCCGGACCGCCTGCTGGCCGTGGCGACGCGGCTGTTCGCGGAGAAGGGCTACGAGAGCACCTCCGTCCAGGAGATCGTCGCCGCCGCCGGGGTCACCAAGGGCGCCATGTACCACTACTTCGGCGCCAAGGACGACCTGCTCTACGAGATCTACCACCGGCTCCTCGGCCTGCAGACGCGGCGCCTGCGCGAGTTCGCCGGCGGCCCCGGCACGGTGGAGGAGCGGCTGCGCGCGGCCGCGGTCGACGTGCTGTCCACCAGCTTCCAGTACCTGGACGAGTTCACCGTCTTCTTCCGCTCCATGCACGTGCTGCCCAAGGAGCGCCGCCGTGCCGTGCGGGCCGAGCGGCGCCGCTACCACGAGGAGTTCCGCGCCCTGGTGGAGGAGGGGCAGCGCGAGGGCGTCTTCCGCGCCGACGTCCCCGCCGACCTGTCGGTGCACTACTTCTTCGGCGCCGTCCACCAGGTCAGCACGTGGTACCGCCCGGACGGGCGGCTGGACGCGCAGGAGATCAGCGAGTACTACGTCGAGCTGTTCCTCAACGGCCTGCGGGCGCGTCCCGAGGCCCCGGCGGCCGCGCCCGGCCGTCCCGGACGGGACGACCGGGGCGCGACGTCCGCCTGAGACCGGCGCGGGCTCAGCCCCGCGCGGCCCGCTCGACCCGCTCCACCTCGAAGGCGGCCTCGCGGAACCGCGCCCGCAGCGGCTTCTTGTCGAACTTGCCCACCGTCGTCTTGGGGATCTCGTCGAGGAACGTCCAGTTCTCCGGCACCTGCCAGCGCGCCACCTTGCCGTCCAGGAAGGCCGCCAGCTCCGCCGCCGAGACGGTCGCGCCCCGCCGCCGCACCACGCACGCCAGCGGACGCTCGGTCCAGCGCGGGTCGGGCACGCCGATCACCGCGGCCTCCAGGACGTCCGGATGCGCCATCAGGTGGTTCTCCAGCTCCACCGAGGAGATCCACTCGCCGCCCGACTTGATGACGTCCTTGGCCCGGTCGGTGATCTGGAAGAAGCCGCGCTCGTCGATCGTGCCGATGTCGCCGGTGCGCAGCCAGCCGTCGTGGAACTTCTCCGGCGCCGGGTCGCGGTGGTAGGAGCCGGTGATCCACGGCCCGCGGACCTCGATCTCACCGACGGACGCGCCGTCCCACGGCAGCTCCTCGCCCCGGTCGTCGACGACGCGCATCTCCACGCCGGCCGCGACCCGGCCGGACCGCATCCGCCAGTCCACGTCCTCGGGCGTGCCGGGCTTCACGCCGGGCGGCGGGAACGCCATGCCGCCCAGCGGGCTGGTCTCGGTCATGCCCCAGCCCTGAATGATCCGCAGCCCGTACCGCTCCTCGAAGCGCTCCAGCATGGCGCGCGGCGCGGCCGCGCCGCCGGACGTCGCGGTGCGCAGCGACGACAGGTCGATCTCGTGCTCGGCGCCGTACTCCAGGATGCCGTTCCAGATCGTCGGGACCGCGGACGCCACGGTGCTGCGCTCGGCCGCGATGAACCGGGTGAGGTGCTCGGGCTGCATGAACGGCCCGGGCATGTGCAGGGTCGCCCCCGACAGCAGCGCCCCGTACGGCAGGCCCCAGGCGTTGACGTGGAACATCGGGACGATCGTCAGCACCCGGTCGGCCTCGGTGACGCCCACCAGCGACGCCGACTGCACCGCCATCGCGTGCAGGAACGTCGAACGGTGCGAGTACACCACGCCCTTGGGGTCGCCGGTGGTGCCGCTGGTGTAGCACATCGACGCGGGCGCGTGCTCGTCCACCTCGGGCCAGGCGAAGCCCGGCTCCTCGGCCGCAAGCAGCTCGCGGTAGCGCAGCACGCGGGCCCGGCCGCCCGACGCCTCCGCCAGCGCGCTCGCGTCGCCGTCGCCCACCACGACGTAGGTCTCCACGCTCGGCACCCGCCCGGCGACGCGCGCCAGCAGCGGGACGAGGTTGTCGTCGACGATGACGATCCGGTCCTCGGCGTGGCCGATGATGTGCGCCAGCTGGTCGGGGAACAGCCGGATGTTCAGGGTGTGCAGCACCGCGCCCATGCCGGGCACGGCGAAGTACGCCTCCAGATGCTCCTGGTGGTTCCAGCAGAACGTGGCGACCGCCTCGCCGGTGCGCACCCCGAGCCGGGTCAGCGCGGCGGCGAGCCGCTCGGCGTTCTCGGCGACCTCCGCGTACGTGGCGCGGCGCGCGCCCGCGCCGGTCCAGGTCACGCATTCGCTCCGCCCGAACACCCGGGACCCGTGCCTGAGTATCGCGCCGACGGTGAGCGAGAAGTCCTGCATCGTGCTTCGGATCATGCGTTTCTCCGGGGGTGGGCGAATGCGTGTGCCGGCGATTCCTCCGGCCGGTCCGTCGTGCTCGAGAACACATACCGACCGGTCGGTTAAACGTTAGGGTCGTCCCGTTCGCGGCGTCAACGGGTCGCCAGGGTGGTGGTGGCACCACCAGGAAGAGGGGAGCCTGTCTGAGCGGCCGCGCGCCGGGCAGGATCGAAGGCATGAACCGGCGCGGCGACGACGCCGCCGCGATCTCCATATCCGCCAGAAGGGACCCCATGAGGACACGTACGTTCGCCGGGACGCCGGTCGGGGCGGTCGGGCTCGGCTGCATGGGCATGAGCTGGGCCTACGGCGCCTCCGAACGCGACGACGAGGCGTCGGTGGCGCTGATCCGCGAGGCGCTCGACCTCGGCGTCACGTTCCTGGACACCGCCCAGGTCTACGGGGTCGGGCACAACGAGACCCTGGTCGGCCGCGCGCTGCGGGGCCGCCGCGACGAGGCCGTGCTCGCCACCAAGACCGGGCTGGTCGTCGAGGACGTCGAGAAGATGAGGATGGCCACCCGGGGCACCCCCGAGTACGTCAAGCGCTCGGCCGAGGAGAGCCTGCGCCGCCTGGAGACCGACGTCATCGACCTGTACTACCTGCACCGCGTCGACCCGGCCGTGCCGCTCGCCGAGAGCTGGGGCGCCATGGCCGAGCTGGTCGCCGAGGGCAAGGTGCGGCACCTGGGCCTGTCGGAGGTGACGGTCGCGCAGGCCGAGGAGGCGCACCGTGTCCACCCGGTCGCCGCGATCCAGTCCGAGCTGTCGCTGTGGACGCGGGACGCCATGGGCGCGCCGGGCGGCATCGTCGGCGCGTTCTCCGGGGGAGACCCGGCCGCGGGCGGCGAGGGACCGGGCGACGTGGTCGGCTGGTGCGCCGCCAACGGCGCGGCGTTCGTGCCGTTCTCACCGCTCGGCCGCGGCTTCCTCACCGGCACGGTGACCACCGCCGACCTGGACGACGACGACTTCCGCAGGCGCAACCCGCGCTTCCAGGAGGAGGCGGTCCGGCAGAACATGCGCATCGTCGACGTCGTCAGGCGGGTGGCCGAACGGCACGGCGCCACCCCCGCGCAGGTCGCCATCGCCTGGACGCTGGCGCGGGGCGAGCACGTCATCCCGATCCCCGGCACCAAGAAGCAGCGCTACCTGCGCGACAACGCCGGTGCCGCCGACCTGGACCTCACCGAGCAGGACCTGGCCGAGCTGGACGACATCCCGGCGCCGGCCGGCAGCCGCTACTGACCCGTCCCCGCGGCGCGGCGCGCCTCCTCGTCACCTCGGAAGGGCGGTGCGCCGCGCCGCACGCGGGCTCACGGCCGGACGGCCGCGTTCACGCCACCGGGGCCGCGCGCCGAGCCTCGGCGGCCAGGGCGAGCAGCTCGTCGACCGGCCACTGGTCGTAGGCGTGCCGGCCGTACCCGGCGGCGACGACGCGGCCGTCCGGGGCGATGAGGAAGTCGGCGGGCAGGCCGAGCCGTCCGTGGGGCTGGCGGGCGGCCGGCGTGCGGTCGCGCCGGAGGGCCACCCGCACCGCCGAGCGGGAGACCGCGACGAGGATCGGGCCCCACACGCGCGGGTCGAGCAGCGCGCGGCGGCCGGCCTCCACGCCGAACTCCCGGTACAGCCGCTTGTCGGGGTCGGCGACGACGGCGAACGGCAGGTCGGCCGCGTACGGGAGCAGTTCCTCGGCGGGGGAGTGGAACACCGCGACCTCGCGGACGCCCGCCGCCTCGATCTCGGCGTGCCGTCGCGTCACCGACCGCAGGTGCAGGTTGCAGACCGGGCATCCGGCGAAGCGCCGGAACTGCAGGTGGACGAGCCGTTCCGGATCGGGCACGGGCACCGGCGGGCCGCCGACGGCGGCCAGCTCGCGGGCGGTGACCGGCGAGCCCACCGAAAGCCTGGACATGGGAACCTCCGCTTGTAGGCGTACAGCATACGCCTACGAGTGTAGGCGTATCTTGTACGCATGCCCAGGCCCCGTTCGCTCAGCCCCGCCCGCATCGCCGAGGCCGCCCTCGCCGTGATCGACCGGGACGGCCTGCCCGCGCTCACCATGCGGGCGGTCGCCCAGGAGCTGGGCATGGGCACGATGTCGCTGTACCGGTACGTCGACGACCGGCAGGAGCTGGAAGGGCTCGTCGTCGAGCTGGTGCTGGGCGCCGTCGACACCGTGCCGCCGCCCGGCGCGCCCTGGCGCGAGCAGGTCGCGACGCTGGTGCGGCGGGTGCGCGACGCGGTCGCCGCGCATCCCGCCGTCGTCCCGCTGACGATGACGCACCGGCACAGCTCGCCCGCCTCGCTGCGCTGGGGGGAGGCGGTGGTGGACGTGCTGGCCGGGGCGGGGTTCGACGCCCGGAGCCGCGTCATCGCGCTGCGCGCCCTGCTCGGCTACCTCCTCGGCGCCATCCAGCTCGAACACCTCGGCCCGCTGGCCGGCGCCGGCACCGATGTGATGGCCGCCCTGCCGGACGACACCTACCCCCGGCTCGCCGAGACCGCCCGCAGCGCGAAGACCGTCCCGCCCGATGAGGAGTTCGACGGGGGGCTGGCCGCCGTGCTCGCCGGGATCGAGGCGGGCGCCCGCTGACCCGCCGCTAACCCCGCACGATCATCGACTGCTGCGCGGCGATCGCCTCGGCGGCCTCGCGGACGATCCGGCCGATCAGCTCCGCGCACGTCGGCAGGTCGTCGATCACCGCCACGACCTGGCCGGACGCCATGACGCCGAGGTCGGGACGCCCGTCGACCATCGCCGCCCGGAGCAGCATGGGGGTGTTGGCGGCCATGAGCACCTGCGACCACGACAGGTCCCTGCCGTGCCGCATCGCCCGCCCGTCGGCCAGCATCGCCCGCCACGACATGCCGGAGATCCGCCGGAAGCGGGCGGCGTTGCGCACCGCCCGGACCAGGCCGGTGACGCGGCCGGAGCGTTCGAGGCCGTCCACCAGGTCGCTGCGCAGCACCCGGTGCGGCAGCCCGTCGACCTGCCGCGTCACCACGGTCTCGGCGGCGCCCAGGTACACGCTCTTGACCGCGTCGGGCACGGAGCTGTCGGCGGTCAGCAGGAACCGGGTGCCCATCGCCACGCCCGCCGCCCCGTAGGCCAGCGCGGCGGCCAGGCCGCGCCCGTCGAAGAACCCGCCGGCGGCGATCACGGGAATGTCGACGGCGTCCACGACCTGGGGGAGCAGCAGCGTCGTGGCGACCGGGCCGGTGTGCCCGCCGCCCTCGCCGCCCTGCACCAGCACCGCGTCCGCGCCCCACCCGGCGACCTTCTCGGCGTGCCGCCGCGCCCCCACCGAGGGGATCACCACCACGCCCTCGTCCTTCAGCCGGGCGATCAGCTCGCGTTTGGGGGCCAGGGCGAACGAGGCGACCCGCACCCCCTCCTTGACGATCAGGTCGATGCGCTCGCCCGCGTCGGCGGCGTCGGCCCGCAGGTTGACCCCGAACGGCGCGTCCGTGCGGTCCTTGACCTCGCGGATCGCCGTGGCCAGCCGGTCGACCGTCATGGTCGCCGACGCCAGCACGCCGAGGCCGCCCGCGTTCGCCACCGCCGTGACCAGGCGCGGCCCGGCCACCCAGCCCATGCCCGTCTGCACGATCGGGTGCCGGACGCCGGTGAGCCGGGTCAGCGGCGTGTCGAGCACCTGCCCTGTCAGCTCCCCGGACGCCTGCCCGGTCGTGTGCCCGGTCGTGGGCTCGGTCGCGTCGCCGGTCACGCGGGGACCTCGCGTTCGCGCAGTCCGTGGGGATCGAGCACCTCGCGCATGATCCGGAGTTCCTCGGCGGTGGGCGCGCGCGTCTCGGGCACCTCGTCCGGGACGACCAGTTCGAAACCGGTGCGGGCGACGACGTCCTCCACCGTCACACCGGGGTGCGTGGAGCGCAGCCGCATCCGCCGGTCCGGGGTGTCGAAGTCCAGGACGCCGAGGTCGGTCACCACCGTGCGCAGCTCGAAGGCGCCCCGGTCGCAGCCGATGCCGCTGACGAAGTCGACCTTCTCGGTGAACACGCGGGGCGAATGCCGGGGAATCCAGTAGCTGGTGGTGTTGACGCGCGTGTTGCCGGGCGCACCGCGCACGCCGAGCAGCTGCCGCGCCGGGCGCTCCCAGTCGCCGATGCAGGAGATGTTGGAGTTGCCGAACCGGTCGATCTGGCTGGCGCCCAGCACCACGTGCCGGCGCCCGTTCAGCACCAGCCACAGGTGGTCGCGGAACGGCAGCCAGCCCTCGACCGCACCGGCGGGCGCGCCCAGCGGCACCGGCTCGGCGGTCAGGTTCGGCCCGCCGTCGGTGGTCAGCAGGTCCGGTTCGAACGTCATCCGCGCCAGCCGCGCCCCCAGCGCGGGCACCATCCCGGACACCGCCGCCGCGACGATCTCCCCGTCCCCCCGGAACAGCTCCGCGCACGCCACCGCGCACACCTCGGCCCGCGTCGCCGCGCTCATCGCGACTCCTCCTGCCAGGTGCGGACGGCGTCCTGGTAGGCGGCCTCGTCGCCCGACAGGAAGCGGTCGCGGAACGCCCGCCACTTCTCCGGATCGCCCGCCGACTGCGCGTACAGCCGCTGGAACGCCTCGTCGCGGCCGTGGTCGGGTTCGCAGGTGGTGAAGTGCGCCCCGTTCGGGGTCTCCACCACGCCCGCGACGTGCGAGCGGCTGATCAGCAGCGACTGCACCGGTCCCTCCTTGAGCAGGTCGCCGGTGTCGACGAGGCGTTCGCACGACACGTACGCGCGGGCCGCGGCCTTGGCGAACAGGTCGTCCATGTACGGGTCGGGGCCGAGGTACTGGCCGTTGCCGCGCGCGTCGGCGCGGTTCATGTGGACCAGCGCGACGTCCATCGTCAGCGGGGGCACGGCGATCAGCTCGGTGCCGTCCGCGTACGGCGAGCGGACGGTCCTCAGCTCGGGGTTGACGCGCAGCACGTCCGAGCCCAGGCCCGCCGGCGTCGGCAGGAACGGCAGCCGGTGCGCCGCCGCGTACAGCCCGAACATGAACATGCCCTCGTCGTACTCGGTCAGCTCGATCGCCCCGTTCTGCCGCGCCGCCCGGAAGTGCGGCTCCAGCGGGATCGAGTCGAGCGTGACGAACGGCGCGACCAGCCTGCGGACCTTGCCGTACGCGCACAGCAGGCCCACGTCCGGGCCGCCGTAGGACACCACCGTCAGGTCGGTGACCGGCGACCGGCAGATCGCCCGCACCAGCGCCATCGGCTTGCGACGCGAGCCCCAGCCGCCGATCCCGACCGTCATACCGCTGTCCAGCGACGCGACGACCTCCTCCACCGTCATGACCTTGCTCATCGGCCCTCCTCGGCGGCCCGGCCGTCCCGGCCGCTGCGGACGAAGGCGTCGCGGTGCCGGTCGCCCGCGCCGGTCAGGTTCAGCTCGAACGTGAAGCCCTGCTCGAACCGGTAGCTGCGCTTGACGTCGACCGGGTCGATGCCGTTCAGCGACTCCTTGGCCCGCCGGATCACGTACCGGTCCTTGGCGGCGATGTCGCGGGCCACCGCCATCGCCGCGTCGCGCAGTCGCGCCGCCGGGACCACCTCCAGCACCGATCCGTGCCGGTGCAGTTCCTCGGCGGTGACGTTGCGGCAGGTGTAGACCATGGCGCGCATCAGGTGCTGCGGGACGAGCCGGGCCAGGTGGGTGGCGGCGCCCAGCGCGCCCCGGTCCACCTCGGGCAGGCCGAAGTAGGCGTCCTCGGACGCCACGACGACGTCGGCGTTGCCGGCCAGCCCGACGCCGCCGCCCAGGCAGAACCCGTGCACCGCCGCCACGACCGGGACCTCGCACTCGTACACCGCCGCGAACGCCGCGTAGCACCCCCGGTTGGCGCCGACCAGCGCGGTGTGCCCCTCGGCGGCCTGCATCTCCTTGATGTCGACGCCCGCGTTGAAGCCGCGTCCGTCGGCGCGGAGCACCACCGCCCCGACGTCCGGGTCGCGGCCCGCCGCCAGCACGGCGTCGGCCAGGTCGTACCAGCCCCGGACGGTGAGCGCGTTGACCGGGGGCGCGGTGACGACGATCTCGGCCACCCCGTCGGGGTGGGTCGTGGTGGAGACTCCCATGCGCTACCTTTCCACCAAACATTTGTTAGAACAGACGGTAGCAGGAACCCGCCGGGAGGGCCCGATGTCGCTGACGCTGGATCTGAGCGGCCGCCTCGCCGTGGTCACCGGGGGCGTGCGGGGCGTCGGACGCGGCATCAGCCGGGCGTTCCTGGCCGCCGGGGCCGACGTCGTCGCCGTCGCCCGCCGCGAGCCGCCGGACCTTCCGTCCGTGGACGGCCGCACCGCCCGCTTCGTCTCCCTCGACGTGCGCGACCCGGACGCCGTGCGGGACTTCATGGACGGCCTCGACCGGATCGACGTGCTGGTCAACAACGCGGGCGGCACCCCGTTCCTGCCGCTGTCGGAGGGCGACCTCCGCACCCACGCCAAGATCATCGAACTGAACCTGACCGCCCCGCTGATCTGCGCCCGGGCCGCCGCCGCCCGCATGCGGGCCCGGCCCGGCGGCGGCTCCATCATCATGATCGGCAGCGTGAGCGGGGTGCGGCCTTCGCCCGGCAGCGCCGCCTACGGCGCCGCCAAGGCGGGCCTGCACAGCCTGGCGACCTCCCTCGCCGTCGAATGGGCCCCCGACGACATCCGGGTGAACGCGCTCGTCCTCGGCATGGTCCGCACCGAGAGCTCCGACCTGCACTACGGCGACGAGGCGGGGATCGCCGCCGTCGGACGCACCGTCCCCCTGGGCCGCCTGGCCGACCCGTACGCCGACGTCGGCGCGGCCTGCGTCTATCTCGCCTCGGACCTGGCGGCCTACGTCACCGGTTCCGCACTGCTCATGCACGGCGGCGGTGAACGCCCCGCCTTCCTGGACGCCGCCACCGCCAACAGGCCCGGCCTGAACGAGGAGGACGCCAAGTGATCTGCGAGGACCGCGTCGTGGCCGTCACCGGAGCGGGCCGCGGCCTCGGCCGCGCCCACGCCCTGGAGTTCGCCCGCCAGGGCGCCGCCGTGGTCGTCAACGACGTCGGCGTGGCCCGCGACGGCACCGGGGACGCGGCCGACGGCCCCGCCCAGCGGGTCGTCGAGGAGATCGAGCGGCTGGGCGGCCGCGCGGTCGCCAGTGTCCACGACATCGCCACCGAGGACGGCGCGGCCGCCCTGGTCGCCACCGCCCTGGAGGCGTTCGGACGCCTGGACACCCTCGTCAACAACGCCGGGTTCCTGCGCGACCGGATGCTGGTCAACCTCACCGAGGAGGAGTGGGACGCGGTCATGCGCGTCCACCTCAAGGGCCACTTCCTGCCGCTCAAGCACGCGGGCCGCCACTGGCGCGCCGAGAGCAAGGCGGGCAGGGCCGTGGACGCCCGCGTCGTCAACACCTCCTCCGGCGCCGGGCTGCTCGGCAGCGTCGGCCAGGGCAACTACTCCGCCGCAAAGGCCGGGATCGTCGGCCTCACCCTGGTCGCCGCCGCCGAACTGGCCCGCTACGGCGTGACCGTCAACGCGATCGCGCCGGCCGCCCGCACCCGCATGACCGAGGAGGTCTTCGCGCGGACGATGGCGCCGCCCGCCGAAGGCGAGTTCGACGCGATGGCCCCGGAGAACGTCTCGCCCCTGGTGGCCTGGCTCGGGTCGGCGCGCTCGCGGGGCGTCACCGGCCGCGTCTTCGAGGTCGAGGGCGGGAGGATCTGCGTGATGGACGGCTTCCGGCACGGCCCGATGATCGACAAGGGCGGCCGCTGGGAACCGTCCGAACTGGACGACGTCGTCGCCGGCCTGCTCTCCAGCGCACCCGCCCCGGAACCCGTCTACGGCGCCTGAGCGAGACGCCCGAACGAGACGCCTGAGCGAGACGCCCGAACGAGACGATCGCGTATGGGACGTGGACGCTCGTCCATGGTCCGTCGCGTCTCCGTCTGGTGAGCTGGGCGCATGACCGAAAACGCACCGATTCTCGTTCTCGGCGGCCGCGGCAAGACGGGCCGCCGCGTCGTCGCCCGCCTGCAGGACCGCGGCGTGCCCGTGCGCGTGGGCTCCCGCACGACCGGCACCCGCTTCGACTGGACGGCCCCCGAGACCTGGGGCCCGGCGCTCGACGGCGTGGGCGCCGTGTACGTCGTCCCCATGAACGAGTTCGTCGACCAGTCCGCCGTGGAGGACTTCGTTCGCCTGGCCGCCGAGGCGAAGGTGCGGCGGCTGGTCCTGCTGTCGGCACGCGGTGGGGACGGCCACGCGCTGCCGGAGCAGGAGCCCGTCGAGCGCGCGGTGCGCGATTCCGGCGCCGAATGGACGATCCTGCGTCCGGCCTGGTTCGCCCAGAACTTCAGCGAGGACTTCTTCCTCGAGCCGCTGCTCGCGGGCGAGCTCGCGCTGCCCACCGGAGAAGGCCGTGAGGCGTTCGTCGACGCCGAGGACATCGCCGACGTGGCCGTCGCCGCCCTCACCGGCGACGGCCACGCGGGGGAGATCTATGAGCTGTCCGGGCCGGAGGCGCTGTCACTGCGTTCCGTCGTCTCGTTGATCTCCGAGGCCACCGGCCGCGACATCCGCTACCTGCCCGTCGGCGTCGCCGATTTCACGGCGGCGCTGACTTCGCAGGGCTGGCCGTCCGACGTGGTGGAAACGGTCACCGCGCTCCTGGGCAAGATCGCCGACGGCCGGGGCGAACACCTCAGCGACGGCGTCCAGCGCGCCCTGGGACGCGCCCCCCGTCCCTTCGCCGACTACGTCAAGTCCACGGCCGCCACCGGCGTCTGGAATCCCTGACGGAAGATCGCGGCGCGCACCTTACTATGTCAAGGCCGTCGCCCGTACCAAGCTCCCACCGGCCGCCGGCGAAGGCGTCGGCGAAGGCGTCGGCGACCGGGGGAGCCTGCCGGGCCCCGTCGCACGGTGACGTCGCCGGCGCCGGCCTCACAGTTCGGCGGGCTGTCTCGTCGGACTGGTGAGGGCGGACGCGACCAAGGGAGCCTGCGACACCATGACCACCTCCGAGCCGGAGCGGGACCGGCCCGATCCGAGCCTGAACGCGATCATCAGCGAGCGGCGTCAGCTGATCAATATGGCGTACCGGCTCCTCGGCTCCCTGGCCGAGGCCGAGGACGTCGTCCAGGAGACCTACGCCCGCTGGTACGCCATGTCCCGGCCGCAGCAGGACGCCATCGAGTCCCCCGGCGCATGGCTGACCAGGGTCGCCGGCCGCATCTGCTACGACCTGCTCGGCTCGGCGCGGGCCCGGCGCGAGCGCTACGTGGGCGAATGGATCCCCGAACCGCTGCCCGACTCCACCGAGTGGATCAACGGTCGGCAGGGGAGCGCCTCGGCCGACCCGGCCGACCGCGTCACCCTGGACGAGTCGGTCACCATGGCCTTCCTCGTCGTGCTGGAATCGATGACCCCGGCCGAGCGGGTGGCGTTCGTCCTGCACGACGTCTTCCGTTTCTCCTTTCCGGAGGTGGCCGAGATCGTCGGCCGTACCCCGGCGGCATGCCGCCAGCTGGCCTCCTCGGCCCGCCGCCGCGTCCGCGCGTCGCAGGGGCCCGCGACCCCGGCGGCCCAGCGCGCCGCCGTCGTCCGGAGCTTCAAGGAGGCGTGGGAGGCCAAGGACCTCGACGCCCTCATCGCCCTCCTCGACCCCGACGCCACGGGCATCGCCGACGGCGGCGGCCTCGTCAGCGCCGTGCTCGAGCCGGTCGAGGGCGCCGAGCGGGTCGCGCGCTTCCTGGTGGACATCGCCGACCGGGCAGCCGACCTGACGATCACGGAGCGCCTGGTCAACGGCCAGCCCGGTCTGGTGGCCCGGCCGGACGACGTCACGGTGGCGGTGATGGCGTTCGACGTCGTCGGCGACCGGATCAGGCGCATCTGGGCGGTGCGCAACCCCGAGAAGCTCCGGCCCTGGACGACGGGCTGACGACCGGGCCGGGTCAGGCGCGGCTCCAGCGCTGGTCCTGCCAGGCAGGGTCCAGCGGGGTGTGGGCGATGTGGTTGGTGTAGTTGGACAGGGTCTTCATGCCGACGCCCAGGACGATGTCCATGACGTGGCGGCGGGTGTAGCCAGCCGCCAGGAAGGCCTCGACCTCTTCTTCCTCCACCCATCCCTGCCGGGTGACCATGGCCTGGGTGAAGCGGCGGACGGCCTCCAGTGCGGGGGCGGCCAGCGGCTTGCCGTCGCGCAGCGCCCGTACGACGTCGGCGGGGACGCGTGAGCGCAGCGCCAGGGTGGAGTGGGCCGCCACGCAGTACTCGCAGTTGTTCTCCACGCTGGCCGTGATCCACACGACGTGCTTGGCGGGGCCGGGCAGGGAGGACTTGGCGAACAGTTCGGCCAGGGCGTTGTACCCGGCCAGCAGTTCGGGGGACTCGGCCATCACCCCGTTGAGGGTGGTCACGAATCCCATCCGGCGCTTGGCGGCCTCCAGTTGGGGGCGGGCCGCCTCGGGGGCGTTGGTCTCGTCGTAGACGGTGAAGCCGGTCATCGGCGGTCCTCCGTGGTGTGGGTTCGGGGTGAACGGGTCTGTGGTCGAGCCGGTCAGGGGCGGGCGGCGCCGGTGAGGGCCCGCAGGGTGGTGGTCGCGGTGGCCAGCAGGTCGGCCGCGGGGGCGCCGGCGCGGGAGCGCAGGTTCATGCCGTAGGCCAGCAGCGCCAGCATGTCCGCGGCCGCGTCCAGGTCCAGGCCCGGCGGGATCTGCTCCTGGGCGCGGGCGTCCTGGAGCGCGGCGCGCATCGCCGCGCGCAGGCCGCGGTGGTGGTCGTCCAGGATCTCGCGCACCTGCGGGTCGTCCCGGTCGGGACCGGCGTGGGCGTTGGAGACCATGCAGCCCCAGCGGGCGTGCTCGCCTTCGCAGCGCGCCCGCACCAGGCGGTCGAAGAACTCGGTGATGGCGGGCAGCCCGCGCCCGTCGGCGGCCAGGCGCTCGAACACCGGGCGGGACTGGCTTTCGACGTAGCGGCGCAGCGCGGCCGCGTACAGGTCGCGCTTGCCGCCGAAGGTGGCGTACAGGCTGGAGCGGCTGAGCCCGGTCGCGTTCACCACCTCGGCGATGCCCGCCGTGGCGGCCCCCCGCTCCCAGAACAGCCGCACCACCTGATCCAGCACCGTGTCGGGATCGAAGTGCTTCACGTCGGGCATCCGCGTCACCACCTATCTTGGAACGAATGTTCCAAGATTCGCACGACGGCTGCCCGGGCGCAACCCCCGAAGATCGACCGGTGTAAGCCGCCGCGCGCCGGGTTCGCCGCGTTCGCCGCCAAGGGTCGAGGCCCGTTCGCCTCGGCCGCCCCTACGAGCCGTCCGTCTCGGACGAGAAGGCGTCATGCACGAGCCGCACCGCCTGGGGTTCGAGTACGGCGAGGGCGGGAAGCGTCCGATACCACTCGTCACCGGTGAGGATCTCCGCGACGATCCGGACGGCCCGCCCGGTCTGTTCAGAGCCCGCCCGCGCGGCCCGAAGGGCGACGTCGGCGAGTGCCCTTCTCCTGTCATGCACGTAGCCGATGGCGCGGGCGGCCTGCTCGGCCTCTTCCAGCAGGTGCGCGGCGCCCAGCGCCGGGACCACGTCCTGCAGGGCCAGATCCCGGTCGGTGTCCGAAGTGAGACTGGAAGCCGTGCGCCACGCCTCCTGCGCCGTGTGTGCGGACAGCGTGGGATCGATCCCGGTGAGGGCCATGGCCACGCCGCTCAGTTCCTGTGCACGCAGTGTGGGAGACTCGACGGCTCGGGCCTGCCGCAGCGCCTCGTGAGCGGACGTCATGGCGCCCTGGGGGAAGGACTCGGCGAGTCCCTCGGCAAGAGCGCTCCACTGCCTGGCGTCGGCGGCGAACTGGTGCGACGCGAACGCGTCGATGAGCCGTTCGGGCCGGTCGACCAGCCCCGCGGCCGACAGGTGGCGGATGACCGCGGCCCCCGCCTCCCGGGTGTCATGGAGGTCGGTGACCCCGTGCCGGCCGAGCGAGACCATGACATCGACGATCGACGCGACGACGTCGTCCAGACCGGCGCCGTTCTCCGGATGCGCGATGGCGTGCCACGCCTTGGTCGTCTCCTCGGCGTCGTGAGGAAGGGCGGAGGCCGTCCGGGCCGCCAGATCGAAACGACCGCGGCGAGCCCATTGACGGATCAACCCGTGCCGGGCCGCCTCGAGCGCGTGGCGCTCATCGATCTTCGAGACGGCCAGTTCGGCCTCGGTGAACAGTCCCACACCGGCCAGTGCCATCGCGGCGTCCCGGAGCGTGGCCTCGCCGAGCGAGGTATGGGCCTCGCGCTCGGCGGCCGCCCACGCCCCCAGGGCGGCGACGTCCGCCCGGCCCGGATCCGACTCCGCGACGGCCGCGGCGACCGCGCAGAGCACGTCGCATCGGTGGTACGGCTCGACAGAGGTCTTCCAGGAGGCCCGCAGCGCCTCCTCGGCGGCCTCGGCCGCCTCGGTGCCACCATACGGCCGCTCCTTGGCGAGGGCGGCCGCGATCGCGGTGAACGCCCGCGCCCGCCGCCGCGGCGCAGCGATGCCGGTGGCCGTTCTTCGCGCCTGCTCGATCCGGCCCGCCGTCGCCAGCCGCACGGCCAGGGAGGCGTTGAGTTCGTCGCGCTCGTGGGGGGTGGTCACCGCGGCGACGAGCCGCTCCGCCCGGTCCGGCGAGTTCGCCGTCACCATCTCGGTGATGAGTTTCGCCTGGGCCGAGACACGCTCGTACGCCCTGGGGATCGCCGTGGCGACGCGTTCGGCCTCGTCGAACAGCCGTGCTGCCCCCAGGGCCTGAACGAGCCCCTCCGATGCGCCGGGCCTCCGCCACCCATCGGTCCTGGCGACGGCCAACCGGGCCTCCGTGGCCGCTCGCGTCGCCCGATCGGGTGCGGTGGAGGCGACGGCCACGGCCACCGAGCCCCAGGTGAGCGCGGCCTCCCAGGGGTCCTCGACGGCGGACATGCACTCCCAGGCCGCGGCGGCGAGCCGCACCGAATCCGCCGGGGCGGTGACGGCCGACGACCGGGCGAGCGCGGCCAGCGTCTCCGCGCGGTGCCACGGGTCGGTGACGGCTCTGGCCACCTGCTCGGCCCGGTCGAGCATCGAGGCGTCGATCAGGCCATCGACCAGGCCCCGCATCATCCACCCCCGCTCTTGCTCGTAGTAGGGCGGTGCCTGTTCGGCGCGGACCGACAGGGCGTGGGCGCGTGCCGGGTCCAGACGGGAGAGCGGCACGATGATCGCGCTCCACGCGGCCACCTGGTCTCGTGTCTGCGGCAGGGCCTCGGCGATCTCACAGCACTCTTCGACGATGTCGGCCGCGCGGTCCGGGGCCGTTTCGACGAGAGCCTCCGCCACGGCGCTCAGCGCGTCGACGCGGGAGGTGGCCATCTCCAGGCTCCGTGCCAGGGATCGAGCGAAATCCACCTGGCCGAGGCGGGCCCAGACGGCGGGAAGACGGGTCGGGACGGCGTTCCCGCGCTGGCCGATCCTGTCGCGTTCGACGGACAGGCGGACCAGGCCGGTCAGATCGGGCGCCGGCCCGCCGAGGATCAACTCCGTCGCCGCCGTGATCTCGCTCAGGGCGTCGAGGTCGGAGCGGCTCCGGCGGAGCATGAGCTCGTGGCGTTCCGCGTCCGCGGCCAGTTCGAGCAGAGACTCCGTCCGGCCTTCGGCGGCCAGCAGCCGGACGTACGGGCGCAGGAGATAGGCCGGTGTCCTGTCCGGCCAGCGCGCCCGCCGATACATGTCGGCCCACGCTTGGATGCGCTCCCGGTAGGCGCCGAGGGCATCGCCCAAGGTCTCCTCGGCGATGACCTTGAGGGTCTCGTGTGCGAACAGGTAAAGCTCGGCCCCGTCCCGCCGGCGTGTCCTCAGGCTTCGGCCGAGCGCCGACCCGAGCCGCCCCTCCAGCGAGTACCGGGGGCGGCCGGTGAGCTCGCAGAGGTCGGTCACGGTCAGGCCGCCGCCGGAGGCGGTGACCAACCCGATGATCTCTTCCGCGTCCGGATCTCCGCTCAGGTGGTCGAACAGCTCGTTCTTCGCCTGGATCTCGAGGTACCGCGCGTACGGCGAGGACGTGAGGCGGCGCCGCCGGCAGTGCCGGAGCGGATGGTCGCCGGGCACGTCGCCCGGCACCCCGGGGCCGAGGCGGCTGGTCACCAGGACGCGCACGCCGTCGGGCGGATGGCGCGGCAGCAGGTAGGCGATGCTCGGCTTGGCGCCCTGGTCCTCGTCCAGGCCGTCCACGACCAGCGCCAGCCGCCGGCCGCGGTCGCGCAGCCGCCGTGCCGCGGTCTCCAGAAGGTGCAGGAACCGTCCGCTGCGGGCCGACATCCCGGCGACGGGCACGGTGGGCTCTCCGGCGAGAACCTCCAGCTGGTCGATCATCGCCCGGAGAAACGCGTCGGCGTCGTTCTCACCGGACAGCCGCGACGTCACGAAGAACGCGACGACGCGCACCCCGGCGGGCGGACGCAACGCGAACGTCGACGTGAGTGCGGTCTTCCCGGCCCAGGGAGGGGCCTGCCACCACTGATACGGTTCCTCGCCCGCGCAGAACGCCAGCAGCTCGGCCAGCTCCTCCTCGCGGTCGAGTAGATACTCCGGGGCGAGGCTGCGGACCTGAGCGGTGTACGCGGCGTTGACCAGCGCCCCCGGGGACGCGGGAGCCGCGTCCGGCAGATCGGCGGCGTCCTCGGGCAGCCCGAGCAGCTCGCGGAGCCGCCGCAGATCCTCGGCGGGCAGGGCGGCGAACCACGTGTCGCACCGCGTGGCGGCCAGCCGTCCGAGCCCGTCGGAACGGTGATGTTCGCTGATCACGCCGACGATCAGGCCGCCGGAGAAGACCGCGGCGCCGGACATCCCCTCCCACGGTGACCGCGCCGGATCGGGATCGGGCGCGGGCGGAGGACCGTCCAGGCAGACCTCCAGCGTGCGTTGCTTGCGGTTGGACAGCAGCGGCGCCGTGCCGACCAGATGACAGCTGTCCCGGTACTGGGACGGATCCCCGTCGGGGAGCCGCCTGGCGTGGTCGTCGCGCAGCTTGAATCTGGGGAATCCGGTGGCGGTGCAGGGGAGCACCGCGTCCCGGGCGCCGATCCGGGCGAACCGCGCGGGTTCGATCGGCCCCTCGTCCTCCCGATGGGGAATGCCGACCACGGCCACGTCCCCGGCCCGGGAGATGAGCAACGGTGTGGCGGCGACGACCCGCTCATCGTCCCGCTCGGCGTTGAACCTGACGCGGATCCGCTCCGCGCCGTCGACGACGTGCGCGGCGGTCAGGACCGCGCCGGCCGACACCCGGAATCCCGATCCGCGCCGTCCCGGGCCGCCGTCGGCGGGTTCGACGAGCAGCTCGGCGACGCGGTCGGCGTGGTCGTTCGCCGACATCGCCGGCTCAGCGTTCGCCCGCGCCCGCCGTACCCGAGACGTGCGGGGGCTCCGATGATCCCGCGACCGTGGGCTGCAGGGTGAGCTTGATCCGCTGCGTGGTGGCGTGTGTGTCCTTCAGGTCGCCGCCCAGCTCCACCACCCAGAACTTGACCTTGCCCTGCGCCCCGCCCTCCTCGGTCACCGCGACGGTGACCTCCAGCTCGATGGGGCCGAGTTCGAAGCGGAGCCGTTCGCTGGCCGCCGCGTCCACCGCGGCGCCGAGTTCCCGGCGAAGCTGCTGAATCACCGTGGACAGTTCGATCACGTGTCCTCCGATCTGCGACCCTGACCCAACACTAGGACAGGCCCGGCGGCCACACGGTTCCACGAGCACGGGCGGGGGTGCCGGTGGTGGAATGCCGGGCGTGTGGATGATGTTGTTAGACCCTGGGACGGCCGGGAAAACCGATCGCCTTGGGCGCGTCGTCCCGGCTACGGTGCCAAGGTTGCGGGGACGCCCGCCCGGCGCCGCCCGGCCGCCCTGCCCCGCCCTTGGTCACCCGTTCGACGGTAATGAGGACGCACGTGAAATCGCCGCTCGCCGACCTGCGCGCGCGCCTGCCCGAGCTGACCCTGTACGACTCGCACCGGTTGCGCCGCCGTCTCGACGGTGCGCAGAAGCTGCGTGACGAGCGGCGGCGCGCCCGGGTGCTGGCGGAGATCGGCGCCGAGATCGAGGCCGCCGAGCGGCGGGTGGCGCGGCGGCGTGCGGCCGTTCCGGCGATCACCTATCCGGCCGCGCTGCCGGTGTCGCAGAAGAAGGACGACATCCTGGCGGCCGTGCGGGACCACCAGGTGGTGATCGTGGCGGGGGAGACCGGGTCCGGCAAGACCACCCAGATCCCCAAGATCTGCCTGGAGCTGGGCCGCGGCGTGCTCGGCTCGATCGGGCACACCCAGCCGCGGCGGCTGGCCGCCCGGACCGTGGCCGACCGGATCGCCGAGGAGCTGGGCACCGAGCTCGGCGAGGCGGTCGGGTACAAGGTGCGCTTCACCGACCGGTCCGGCGACGACACGCTGGTCAAGCTGATGACCGACGGCATCCTGCTGGCCGAGATCCAGACCGACCGGCTGCTGCGCCGCTACGACACGCTGATCATCGACGAGGCGCACGAGCGCAGCCTCAACATCGACTTCCTGCTCGGATACGTCAAGGAGATCCTGCCGAGGCGGCCCGACCTCAAGGTGATCATCACCTCGGCGACGATCGACCCCGAGCGGTTCTCCAAGCACTTCGACGACGCGCCGATCGTGGAGGTGTCGGGCCGGACGTATCCCGTGGAGGTCCGGTACCGTCCGCTGGTCGACCCCGACGACCCGCAGGCCGACCCCGACCGCGACCAGATCCAGGCGATCTGCGACGCGGTGGACGAGCTGTCCGGCGAGGCGCCGGGCGACATCCTGGTGTTCCTCAGCGGCGAACGGGAGATCCGCGACACGGCGGACGCGCTGGGCAAGCACCTCAAGGGGCGGCGGGGGCCGCAGACGGAGGTGCTGCCGCTGTACGCGCGGCTGTCGGCGGCCGAGCAGCACCGGGTGTTCAAGCCGCACGGCGGACGGCGCATCGTGCTGGCCACCAACGTCGCCGAGACGTCCCTGACCGTCCCCGGCATCAAGTACGTCATCGACCCGGGCACCGCGCGCATCTCCCGCTACAGCCACCGGCTCAAGGTGCAGCGGCTGCCGATCGAGCCGATCTCGCAGGCGTCGGCCAACCAGCGCAAGGGCCGCTGCGGACGCGTGTCGGAGGGCATCTGCATCCGGCTGTACTCGGAGGAGGACTTCGAGGCGCGGCCGGAGTTCACCGAGCCGGAGATCCTGCGCACCAACCTGGCGTCGGTCATCCTGCAGATGACGGCGCTGGGCCTGGGCGACATCGCCGCGTTCCCGTTCGTCGAGCCGCCGGACCGCCGCAACGTCAAGGCGGGCATGGACCTGCTGCACGAGCTGGGCGCCATCGACCCGGCCGAGAAGGACCCGCGCAAGCGGCTCACCCCGCTGGGCCGCCGGCTGGCGCAGCTGCCGATCGACCCGCGGCTGGCCCGGATGATCCTGGCCGCCGACGAGGGCGGCTGCGTCCGCGAGGTGCTGGTGATCGCCTCGGCGCTGTCCATCCAGGACCCGCGGGAGCGTCCCGCCGAGCACCAGCAGGCCGCCGACGAGAAGCACCGCCGCTTCGCCGACCCGACGTCGGACTTCCTGGCGTACGTGAACCTGTGGAACTACCTGCGGGACCGGCAGCGGGAGCTGTCGGGCAGCGCGTTCCGGCGGATGTGCCGCGAGGAGTTCCTGCACTACCTGCGGGTGCGTGAATGGCAGGACCTGCACTCGCAGCTCAAGCAGGTCGCCAAGTCGCTGGGCGTCACCGTCAACAGCGCCGACGCCGACCCCGACCGCATCCACGTGGCGCTGCTGTCGGGCCTGCTGTCGCACATCGGCCTGCAGGACACCGACCGCAAGAAGGACGAGGGGAACCAGCGGCGGCGTCCGCAGGTGGAGTACCTGGGCGCGCGGGGCGCCAAGTTCGCCGTGTTCCCCGGGTCGGCGCTGTTCAAGAAGCCGCCCCGGTGGGTGATGGCCGCCGAGCTGGTGGAGACGTCCCGGCTGTGGGGCCGCATCAACGCCCGCATCGAGCCGGAGTGGGTCGAGCCGCTCGCCCAGCACCTGGTCAAACGCACCTACAGCGAGCCGCACTGGTCCAAGAAGCAGGCGGCGGTCATGGCGTACGAGAAGGTCACCCTGTACGGGGTGCCGATCGTGGCGCAGCGCCGCGTCAACTACGGCCGCATCGACCCGGAGCTGTCGCGCGAGCTGTTCATCCGGCACGCGCTGGTCGAGGGCGACTGGGACACCCGTCACCGGTTCTTCCACGACAACCGCGCGCTGCTGGACGAGGTGGAGGAGCTGGAGCACCGGGCGCGGCGCCGCGACATCCTCGTCGACGACGAGACGCTGTTCGACTTCTACGACGAGCGGATCCCGCCGGACGTGGTGTCGGGGCGGCACTTCGACGCCTGGTGGAAGAAGGCCCGCCACACCGAGCCGGACCTGCTGAACTTCGAGAAGTCGATGCTCATCAACCAGAGCGCCGACGACGTCAGCGAGGCCGACTATCCCGACGCCTGGCGGCAGGGGCCGCTGCGGCTGCGGCTGACGTACCAGTTCGAGCCGGGCACCGACGCCGACGGCGTCACCGTGCACATCCCCGTGCAGATCCTCAACCAGGTGCGGCCAGACGGGTTCGAGTGGCAGGTGCCGGGGCTCCGGCAGGAGCTGGTCACCGAGCTGATCCGGTCGCTGCCCAAGCCGGTGCGCGTCAACTTCGTCCCGGCGCCCGACTTCGCGCGGCGCGTCCTGGAGCGCGTGTCGCCGCGCACCGAGCCGCTGCTGGCCGCGCTGGAACGCGAGCTGACCGCCATGACCGGCGTGCCGGTTGCCCGGGAGGACTGGGACCTGGCGCGCCTGCCCGCCCACCTGCGCATGAACTTCCGGGTGGTGGACGAGCGCGATCGCGTGCTCGGCGAGCACACCGACCTGGACGCGCTGAAGCGCAAGCTGCGCGGCACGATGCGCGGCACGCTGGCCAAGGCCGCGTCGAGCGAGGGCATCGAACGCGCCGGGCTGCGCGAGTGGACGATCGGCGAACTGCCGCGCACCTACCAGCGCAGCCAGTCCGGGTACGAGGTCAAGGCGTATCCGGCGCTGACCGACGAGGGCGACGCCGTCGCCGTCCGCATGTACGAGACCGAGGCCGAGCAGCGCCGCGCCATGTGGCTCGGCACGCGCCGCCTGGTGCTGCTCAACTGCACGTCCCCGGCCAAGCTGATCCAGAAGGGGCTGACGAACCAGGGCAAGCTGGCGCTCAGCCACAACCCGCACGGTTCGGTGGCCAAGCTGTTCGACGACTGCGTCACGGCCGCCGCCGACCGGCTGATCGCCGAGGCCGGCGGGCCGGCGTGGGACGAGGCGGGCTTCCGCCGCCTGTACGACCACGTGCGCGCCGAGTTGCACGACGCGACCGCCGCGATCGTGACGCACGTCGAGCGGATCCTCGCGGAGGCGCACGAGATCGACCGGCGCCTGCGCGGCACGACGAGCCTCACGCTGGTGCCGGCCCTGACCGACGTGCGCGAGCAGCTCGGCAGGCTCATCCATCCGGGGTTCGTGACCGCGACCGGCTGGCACCGGCTGCCCGACCTGCCCCGCTATCTGCGGGCGTTGCGGATCCGGCTGGACAAGCTGCCGGAGAACCCGGGCCGCGACCGGCAGCTGACCTTCCAGGTCCACCAGGTGGAGCAGGAGTACGAGGCGCTGCTGCACCGGCTGCCGCCGGCGCGTCGCGACGAGGAGGCGGTCCGGCAGATCCGCTGGATGCTGGAGGAGCTGCGGGTGTCGCTGTTCGCCCAGCAGCTCGGCACGCGCGTCCCGGTGTCGGACAAGCGCATCCGCAAGGCGATGGCGCAGATCACGGTCTGAGGCGGGGTTGTCGGCCGCCCGGTCGGAGTCTGTCAGCCCGCGTGTTGATCATCTTCGTCGCCCCCCAAGTCACTGCAGTCACGGGTACTAGTGCGTATCGTTCATTCCATGCCTAATAGCGATGAGCGCGACAACAGCGGTCCTGGGGGGCAGACCGTGACTCCCGAAGCCGCTGTCGCAGAGGCAGGCGCACAGTCCACCGAGGGCGCTCCCGCCGCTCCCGAGACCACCGCCGCCGAGAACGCCGCCGAGAACGCCGCCGCGGCGGTCGACACGGCCGCCGAGACCGGAACCTCCGCCGCCGTGCCCGAGCGCCGTACCGACGCCGCCGTGGCGCGGGTGGGGGATCCCGTCGCGGTCTGGCCGTGCGCCAACTGCGGCCGTCCGGTGCCGCAGCCGGTCGGGGCCGTGCGCACCGTCCGCTACTGCCAGGACAACGACGGCGCCTGCGCCCGCGAGGCGCGCGAACGGCGCGAACGGGGCCGGGACGCGCCCGGCCTGACCGGGCAGGTCGCCGCCACCTGGGAGATGGTGGAACGGCTGGAGCGCACCGCCGACCTGCTCGCCGAGTCGCTCACCCAGGAACTGAGCGTCGCCGGCGTGGAGCGGCGCGTCGCCGAGGTGCGGGCCGAGGCCGCCCGCGAGCTGGCCATCGCGCAGAGCGAGCGCGACGTGTCCCAGCGGCGTGCCGAGGAGGCCTGGCAGGAGGCCGCCGCGGCACGCCAGCGCGCCGACGACGCCGAGCAGGCCGCCGCCAAGGCCCGCGAGGAGGCCAAGCTGGCCACCTCCAAGCGGGACGCCGCCCAGCAGGCGTGGGAGGAGGCCCACCAGATCGCCCAGCAGGCGGTGTCGGCCAAGCTGGCCGCCGAGAGCGAACGCGACCGCATCGCCGCCCGGGAGACCGAGCTGCTGGCCGCGCTGGAGAACACCCGCGCCGAGCTGGTCGCCCTGCACGCCAAGCTCGCCGAGACCGAGGGCGCGGTCGAGGCCCAGCGGGTGGAGGCCGCCGTCGCCAAGCAGGGCGCCGAGGATTTGCGCACCGCCATGCGCGACACCGAGGCGCAGCGGCAGCGCGCCATGCAGTCCGCCAGCAAGGCCGAGGCCGAACGGGCGGCCGCGCTGCGCGCCCAGTCGGAGGCCGAGGCCGAGGTGGTGCGGGCCAACGCCCGCGCCGAGGACGCCGTCAAGGAACGCGACGCCGCGCTCGCGCAGGCCCGGCAGGCCACCGCCGAACGCGACGAGCTGGCCACGAAGGTCAACGACCAGGCGCTGCAGCTGCGGCAGCTGTCCCAGTCGGTGGCCGAGCAGCAGGCCGCCCTCGCCGCGCTGGCCGAGGAGCGCGACGCGGCCCGCGCCGAGGCCGACCGGGCGCGCCGCCAGATCGACCAGCTCACGCAGGGCACGCTCTCGTCGAACTTCGTGCCCGCCCCGCCGCCGCCCGCAGCCGGGCATCCGCCGCAGTTCGGGACGCCCCCGCCCTACCCGAACGCGCTTCTGGCGCAGCAGGGCGGCGAACAGGGGCCGTCACCGACCGTCCCCGGCCTCCCCGTCCACGGCGGCGCTTCGGCGGCCGCACGCGGGCAGCAGGGCGCCGTGCCGACCGACCGCGAGGACCCGCTGTTCACCGGCCCGTGACGGCTCCGGAAACGCCGCCGTGCCCGCCGCAGTGGGCAGGCGGCAACGGCCGGACGTGCCCCGCGGTCAGGACGACCAGCAGTGCTCGGTCGACGGGGTGGTCTCCTCCAGGGCGAAGCTCACCGAAGGGGACATCTCAGGCTTGGCCGCGGGGGCGGACTCGGCGGGCGGCGCGAAGCGCTCGGGATCGACCTCGATCCAGATCTGCTCGGCCCGGCCGAGCAGGCGGCCGTCGGCCCCGTACAGCGCCGTCGCCGCGTGGGTCTTGCGGCCCTCGCGGGTGCGCGCCAGCCCCATCACCACGCACCGCTCGCCCGCCGCGGGGACATCGGTGACCTGCGCGGTCATCGTGCCCAGCACCGACGGACGGCCCGGTTCGAGGAACGACCACACGCCCGGGCAGTCCAGCGCAGCCCACACCAGCTCCCGTCCCGGCTCCTCGGCCGGCGTCCACGGGGCCGCCACGGTGCCGTCGCCCACCGGGCCGGGCGCCAGCCGCAGCCCGTCGCCGGGCTCGCGGTCGGTGCCGCACACGAAACAGCCGGGGAACGGATGGTCGTCCACGCCGCGGAAGTTCGCGGCCGCCCCGAGCGCATCCTCGTACGGCACCGCCGCCACCGGCGGCACCACGATCGCCCCGGCCAGGGCCTCGGCGACCACCGCCTCGCCGTCCCACAGCCGGGCGCTGAGCCCCCGCTCGTCGTCCACGCTCACGCGCAGCTCGGTGTCGAGCGGCGGCGGGCGGCGCAGCGTGACGGTCACCGTGTCGGTGGACAGGTGACCGGCGAGCAGCCCCGCCACATAGCCGCCGTTGCCCGACCCCTCGGGCCCCCGGAACCGCGTCTCTATGATCAACTGAATCCCCCGGAGTCCGCTTCGGTATGAAAACTCCGCCGATAATAGTGATCCGCCCCGACAGTTCCGCACCCCGGGTGACCTGCCGCTACTACCGTGAGCAACGGCACTTGTCCGGCCCGGGGGAGGGCGGCCGCGCCGTGGACCACTCGCGGCGGTAAGCCCGTTCCGTCAAGGTTCGCGCGTTCCCGAGACCTTTTCGCGTGGGAGCGCGTCAACCGTTCCCGTCAGAACGACGGCGCGGTCACAGGGCGCGGGACGGCTGGGGACGACCCGGCCGGGTGGTGAAGAACACCGACAGCGACCCGGTGAGCCGGGCGCGCACCGTCGCCTCGTCCACCGGACCGTCCTCGGGGACGGGGGTGCGTTCCAGCGCCCGGGCGATCAGCTGCTCGACGTTGCGGTCGGCGACCAGCACCGAGCACGTGTCGCAGGCGTACCAGGGGTAGAGCATGTTGAGCACGGCCACCGCCGTGTCGTCGTCCGACAGGTGGGTGGTGTCCAGCTCGACCTCGAAGATGTCGGTGTCGTCGGGGTCCAGGGTGGGGTAGTACAGCCAGCGCGGGCCGGAGCAGCCGCAGAAGTCGCATGTGCGGTCGCGCTGCTCGGGGGCGCCCACGGCCAGTTCCAGCTCGTGGTCCCACGGCTCCACCCGCCGGTTGTGGCGGTAGCCGACGCCGTCCAGCGTGCCCTCGCGGTTGTGCGTCACGTCATGCACCTCGCCGCCGCAGCGGGCGCACATGAAGCCGATGTCCTCCATGTCCCTCCCCGGTTCGCTGGGCACCGGCTCTCACAGTATCCGGCCGCGGCCGTGCTCGTCCGCCGGGGCGGGCACCGGGATCCGGGGTGCCCCGCGGGCGGGGGCGCGCACCGTCGGGTACCTTGATGATCCTCCCTGGTGCGCTCCGGTGATCCCGGCAGCCCCCGTCCTGTTCCCTCCGGCCGCCGCATCCGGCTCTCCGCGCCGGTTTCCACGCCCGAGCCCGACCGAGGAGGTTCCGTGTCACTCGTTCCCGCCCGCACCGACGTCGTCCTCAACGCCGACAAGGTGGACCTGGTCCGCGACGGCCGGACACTGCTGGACCAGGTGACGATGACGGTGCTCACCGGCGAGCACTGGGCCCTCCTCGGACCCAACGGCGCGGGAAAGAGCACGCTGCTCGGCATCCTCGGCGCCTACACCCACCCCACGCGCGGCACCGCCGAGATCCTCGGGCACCGGCTCGGCCGGGTCAACGTGCACGAGCTGCGCGCCCTCATCGGGCAGGTCAACCCGCGGCACCCGCTGCAGTCGGCGCGCACCGTCCGCGAGATCGTCCTGACCGGCGTGACCGGCACGATCGAGCTGGTGCCGCGCTGGACGCCCACCGACGACGAGCGGGCCCGCGCCGACGAGCTGATCGAGCTGATGGGCCTGGCCCGCCGCGCCGACGCCCGCTGGCCCCACCTGTCGCAGGGCGAGCGCGGCCGCACCCTCATCGCACGGGCGCTGATGCCCGACCCGCCGCTGCTGCTGCTCGACGAGCCCGCCACCGGCCTGGACCTGGCCGCCCGCGAACGCCTGCTGGCCAGCCTGGACGAACTGCGGCAGCGGCGCCGCGACCTGACGACCGTGCTGGTCACCCACCACCTGGAGGAGCTGCCCACCAGCACCAGCCACGCCCTGCTGCTCAACGAGGGCCGGGTGCTGGCCGCCGGACCGGCCGACGAGGTGCTCACCACCGAGTTGGTCAGCGCGTGCTTCGAGCACCCCGTGACGATCTCCCGGCACAACGGCCGCTGGGCCGCCACCGCCGGAACCCCGTAGGCACGCGGCCGCAGCAGACGGCCCCTGGCACACGGCGCGACGGGCCTCAGGCGTCCGCGGGGACGCGGTGGGCGGCCAGGTGCGCAAGCACCGACTGGTTGGCCTCCCACCCGTCCGGGAACTTCACCGGCACGCCCAGATGCACCGGCTCGGTGGACGGATGGGCGTCCAGCAGCTCGGGAATCCCGGCGCGGGCGACAACCACGCACGCGTGCCGGTGCCGCGAGGTCAGCACGCACAGCCGCCCCGACTCCAGGTGGAACGCGGTGGCGTCGCGGCGGCCCGACAGCGGATGCAGCACGACCGTCACGTCGTACTCGCGGCCCTGCAACCGGTTGGCGGTGTCGACGGTGATGCCCGCGCCCAGCGAGCCGAGCGCCGCGCGGATCGCGGCGACCTGGTCGCGGTGCGCCGCGCCGATCGCCACCCGGTCCGCGCTCACCTGCTTGGTGCCCAGCTCCGAGTGGGCGACCGGGCCGCGCTGCAGCAGCCGCACCGCCAGCGCCGCCGTCGCCCGCACCGCCTCGGCGTCGGTGCGCAGCGTGTGCCGGGCGGGCAGCTCGTACAGCGCCCAGCCTGTGGCCGCGGCCTCCTCCAGCGCCCGGTCGTAGGTGGTGCCCATGCCGCGCGCGCCGAACTCCAGCCGCCGGTCCTCCGGACCGGTGCCCGAACGGAACCCGGTGAACGGGTAGAACGCCTCCGACACCAGCGGCGCCGCCGACGCGGGCAGCCGCCACGACACCGGCAGCCGGTGCACCGGAAGGTCGGGGTTGTGCGCCAGCAGCACCGCCACGGCGCTGCGCAGCGGGTCCCACGTCAGCCCCGCCCACCGTTCCACCTCCACGGTGGAGAACGGGTCGAGCTGCCCGGGGTCGCCGACGAACAGCGCCCGCTCGAACCGGCCGGCGATGCGCAGCAGCATGTCCGAGCGCATCTGGTACGCCTCGTCCACGATCGCCCACGGCCACGACCCGTCCGCCAGCGTCGCCCACTTGGCCGCCGTCGCGATCACGATGTCGCGGTCGGCCAGCTCGTCGGCCTTCTGCGCGACCCGCACCGAGGCATGCGCGGTGACCCGCTCCGACGGCGCGTAGGTCGACGCCGACAGCCGCCCGATGCCCAGCGTCGGATGCCTGACGGCGATGCGGTCGATGAGGTCGTCGACCTGCTCGTTGGTCTGCGCGACGATCATCAGCCGTTCCCCGGCCTCGGCCAGGTGCGCCGCGGCCCGCACCACCAGCGTCGACTTGCCCGCGCCGGGCGGGGAGTCGACCACCACGCCCCGGTGCTCGCCCGCCAGGTCGGCCAGCACCGCGTCCACGACCCGGGCCGCCGCGACCGAGGGTTCGGGCTCGTCCTGCGGCCCGCGCACCAGGCGCAGCGGGCCCGCAGCGGACGGGCGTGCGCCCGTCATGACCGTACGGTCCGTCATGACCACTCCTCCGCGGCGTCCTCGTCGGTGGGCACGTAGTCCTCGGGCGGGCCGCCGTGGGTCCACGGCGTCTCCTCCCGGTCGGGGAACCGGGCCGCGCCCCAGGAGTCGGCGACCCGCGAGGTGAAGCACACCCGGTCGCCGACCTGCGGGATCGTCCCGGGTTCGGGCGTCAGCTTGCGGCCCATCCCGCCGGTCAGCTCCAGCAGCACACCGCCCGCGTCCAGCTCCACCACGCGGCCCTTGAGCGCGGGACGGTCGGCGCTGCACACCGTCGTGCCGGGCTCCAGCCGCACCGGGTCCTCGGTGCCGACGCGCAGGTACGGCCGCAGCCGGGGCCGCTTGCCCGTCTCGTCCAGCCGGGTCGGGTCGCACTCGGTGACCACGCCGCCGAACGCCTGGCCCGCCAGCCGGTGCTCGGCCATCACCAGCGGATCGTCGAACGCGCGCTGCGCGTCGTAGCTCTCCTGGGCGCGTTCCAGGTCGTGCAGCCGCCGCGCCGCCCGCACCGGCGGATCGCGGCGGGCCTGCGGATACGCCTCGCCGAACGTCTGGTGGTAGTAGGTGAACGCGTCGCGGTCGCGTTCCCAGCGGGCGGGCACGCTGGCGCCCTCCGGCAGTTCGCGCAGCAACCGCATCCCCCGCCACATCAGATCCCAGGTCGGGGTCAGCTGGCTCTCCAGCGCCGCGCGGATCCTCTCCTCCGCCTGCGGCGCCCGGTCGTTGTAGGCGGCGATGGCCGGGGCCAGCACCTCGTTGTCGAACGTGGGGTCGGTCGCCGGACCGGCCGGGGGACACGTCACCGGGTCCTCGGCGAGCGCCGCCGCCGCGGGACCGTCCATGCCGTCCGGCGGGTCGATCCAGCCCAGCAGCGCCGCCAGGTTGCCGTCCTCCAGCGAACTCTGCCCCGTCGCCCAGTGCAGCCGCAGCATCTCGGTCATCGCCAGCAGCAGCGAGCTGCCCGGGTGGTCGTGGCGTTCGGTGAACCAGGTCAGCCACCGGCCCAGCGCCGGGACCGCCGCGTCCACCGCGTACGGGCCCTCGGTGCGCCGGAACCGCGTGGAACGCCCCAGCATCCGCAGGAACGCCACCCCGCCCCGGTTGGGCACCAGCAGCTGCGGCGCGTCGCTGTAGCGGGTCTTCTCCTCGCCGTCGCGTCCCGGCGGCAGCTGCTCCACCGACCCGCGGCTCGCTTCCACGTGGTCGAGCACCACCTTGGCCAGGTCGGCGGCGAACGCGAACCGCAGGTCGCGGTTGCGTGGCTGCGGCACCACCAGCAGCGTCGGGTCGGACGGGCGCGTGCCGAGCATCACCGCCAGCGGCGCGGCCGCCTCACCGGCCAGCTTCAGCGGCACCATCACCAGCGGCGCCTCGGCCAGATGGCAGTGCCGCACCGTGGCCAGCGGCTGCGCCCGGCCCGTGGCCACCGCCTCCAGCTGCGCCAGCGACGTCAGCGCACTCAACCCTGCCCCCCGCTCGCCTCCGGGGCGCCGAGAAGGCGCCGCCTTCCCTCCTCACTCGTCCCTCGCTCGTCAGTCCAGGCGGCGCCGCGCCTCTCCGGCTCGCTCATTACCGGTGCCTCTCCACCGGCGTTCGCGGGGCGCGGGTCACGCGGCACCGTCCAGGGCCTCGCGGCGCAGGCGGGCGGCGGTGCGCAGCTGCGCGGCGGTCTCGGCCAGATCGGGCGACGGCTCGATCGTGCCGTTCGCCAGCGCCAGCGCGGTGCCGACCGAGTCGACCCCGCCCAGGTCGTCGCGCACCGACCGGCCCAGCGCGCCCGTCGAGCCGCACGCGCGCGCCTCGTCCCGGCAGAAGAACGCCATCTCGCAGGTCGACATGCACTCGGGCGCGTAGCGGGCCGCCACCGCGCGCACCGCCTCGGGCAGCGCGTCGCCGGGCGTGAACGTCAGGTCGTCCGGCAGCGCCTCCAGGATGCGGTCGACGCGGGTGAGCCGCGCCAGCTGCCGATCCAGCACCGCCAGCTGCGGCCGCACGTCCAGCAGCGACGCGGTCGGGCGGTTGGAGAAGTTCTCCGGGCACACCAGGAACACCTCGTGCGACACCCGGTCGGCGGGCGCGCCCAGCTCGGCCAGCAGGCGGCGCAGCGCCAGCACGTATACCGCGGACTGGCGGGCGGCGGCGGCCACCTGGTCGGGCTCGGCCTGCCCGTCGATCACCGCGAACGACTTGATCTCGATGACGTGGAAGCGTCCTTCCAGCTGGAAGGCGATGACGTCGGGCTCCAGGTAGGCGGGCTGCCCCGCGATGTCCAGCCGCAGCAGCGGATGGTCGAACAGCGTGCCCTCGCCCGACTCCAGCGCGCGCGCCAGCAGCCGCCGGGTGCGCGTGTAGCGCAGCTCGCGGCCCTCGTTGCCGCCGACCACCTCGAGGTCGTCGTAGGCGACCTCGGGCACCTCCAGGCCGAGGCGGTCGCGCAGCAGGGTGAGCAGCTCGGCGCAACCGTCGGCCTTCACCTGCGCCTCGAACGCGTTGCCGCGCGTGATGGCGAACTGCGACTGGCCGAACTGCGCGGGGAAGCCCAGCGCGCGGGCGACGGCGTCCTTGTCCACCCCCGCCGCGTCCATCACGCCGCGCCGCGCGCAGCCGGGGTTGGCCGTCAGCGCGGCGATGGTGCGGGCGTCGTGGTTGCGCGGTTGCGCGCCGCCGCGCAACCGGTCGAGGTCGAGTGCGGTGTCGGTCATCGGTCGTCTCCGTTGCTGGCGCCGTCCGGACGGCGCCGCGGCGGGGCCGGGTCGCTCGTCCGACGGGAGGTGCGGGGTGCCGCCTCGCCGCCCGGGCCGCCGGACGGCACCGTCGCCGCCCTGCCGCGCTTGGCGGCCGGGGCCGGCGCGGACGAGCGGCGCTTGGGCGTCTTCTTGCGGGACGCGGCGGCGGTGCTCTTGCGTGAGGCGGTGGTGCCGGCCCGGCGCTGGCGCGGCACCGCGGGAGCCGGGGCGCCCGGTGGGACGCCGCCGACGGCGGACGCGGCGGTGCGCATCGCCCGCAGGCGGGTGCCGAACAGCAGCTCGGCCTCGTCGAGCTGCGCGCGGGCGCGTTCGGCGGCCTGCCTGCGCTGGTCGCGGTCGGCCGCCTCGTGGACGTCGAGCTCGGCCCGCGCCGCCTCGGCCAGCACCGCCGGGTCGACGACGCCGACCGTCCCCGTCGCCGGCACGTCGGCCGCGCCGGGGATGTTGGCCGCGAACCGCCACAGCAGCCGCCGCACCTCCGGCGACGACGCCGCGTCGCCGCGCCCGGCGTGCTCGGCGACGCGCATCGCCGCGGTGAGGAAGTCGGTGCGCGGGCTGAGCGGCCCGACGATCCGCTGCTCCAGCGGCCACGTGCTCACCGTCACCAGGCCGCGCGCCGCGGCGAGCAGGTCGGCGGTGAGCCCGGCGCACAGATAGTACGGCCGGGCGTACGGGGCGGCGCGGAACGAGCGTTCCTCGTCGCGGCGCAGGCTGGTCAGCCGCGTGCCCAGGATCTCGCCGGGGAAGAACGCCGCGTACACCGACCCGATCAGCTTGGGCGCGGCGGGCACGCCGAGCAGCGTCAGGGCCTGGTGGACCTGGTCGCGCACCGGCAGCAGCCCGCGTTCGGCGCCGCCGCCCGTCCGGGGGCGCTCGTCGGCGGGATCGCCGCCGTCACCGAGCACCGCCTCGTCCCAGGCGCGTTCGGCGCCGCGCAGCTCGGCGCGCAGCGTGCGGGCCTGCCCGCGGTCACCGGCCGCCATGGCGCGCCGGACCGCGGCGCGCAGCTCGGCGATGCGCTCCTCCAGCGCCTCGGGCGTGAGCGCGTCGGGTGACGTCGGCATGCGGGTGAGACTAACGCAGCTTCCCGACAGTTCCAGTGTTTTCCAGTGATTGGAGTGTCGGCTGTGGCGTCGGGGAAGCGTCAGCGCGGCCTGCGCCAGATGATCGAGTAGCGCCACAGCGCGTGCCTGCGGAATCGCGCGCCGGGCAGCACCCGCAGCGCCTCGTCCCGCACCTCGGCCCACGTCATGTCGGGGTCGGCGACCGGCGCGCCCGGGTTCCCGGCGCGGCGCCGGTTGCGCCACCGGTGGAAGTAGTGCGTCGGCACGGCCACGGCGTCGTACAGCAGGTCCGTCAGCTCGCCGTTGCCGGCCACGCTGATGACCACCAGGCTCCCGCCGGGGCGCAGCGCGTCGCGCATGGTGCTCAGGGCCGCCGTGAAGTCCATGTGGTGGATCGCCGCGACGCTGCAGACGAAGTCGAAGTGCTCGCGCGGCACGTCGTACTCCAGGAAGTCGGCCTCGACGAACTCGACGTTGCCCACGCCCTCGCTCAGCTCCCGCGCCCTGGCGACCATCTCGGCGGACGCGTCGAGACCGGTGACGTGCTCGGCGCGCGGCGCCAGCCGCCGCACCAGCAGGCCGTCGCCGCACCCCACGTCGAGGGCCGCGCCGCAGCCGCGCGGCACCGAGCTCAGCACCACGCCGTGGTAGTGCGTGTTGTGGTTCCAGTAGTCGTGCGCCGGGTCCGATGTCGCCGGAAGGGGCACGCGTCCTCCTGGGGGGCGGGCCGCGCGGGGGCCGGGCGCGGCGGTCGTGGTCGTCGGAGAGCCCCCACGATAACGATCACCAGGAGGTGCCGGGGCCTTCCCGTCGCGGAGGCCGCGTGCCAGGGTGGACGACATGATCGACACGAGGGTGCGGCCGATTTGGCTGATCCGGCACGGGCAGAGCGAGTCCAACGCCGGGCTCCCGACGAACGGACCGGGCGCCGCCCCGCTGACCGCACTGGGGCGTGAGCAGGCGGCGCGCATGGCGGCGGCGTTCACCGCGCCGCCCGACCTCGTCGTCAGCTCGCCGTTCGTCCGCGCGCGGCAGACCGCCCAGGCCACCCTCGACCGCTTCCCGGACGTGCCGTACGAGGAGTGGCCCGTCCAGGAGTTCACCTACCTCGGCGCCCTGCACGCCCACGGGACGACCGCCGAGCAGCGGCAGCCGTTCGCCCGGGCGTACTGGGAGCGCTGCGACCCCGCGCACGTCAGCGGCGGCGACGGCGAGTCGTTCCGGGAACTGATCACGCGCGCCCACGCGTTCCTGGACCGCCTCGCCGAACGCGAGGACGGACTCATCGCGGTGTTCACCCACGGCATCTTCATGCGCGCGGTGATCTGGACGCTTTTGTCCGGCGTCACCGACCCCGACGCCGCCGCCATGCGCTCCTACCGGCGGTTCCAGGGCGCGTGCGACATCCCCAACTGCGCCGTCACGGAACTGTGGCGGCCGAAGGGCCAGCACGGGTTCCGTGTCGTCGGCGGCGGCACGACCCACCTGGCCGGCGCCGCCACCGCCCAGCCCGCCGCCCCGGCACGCGCGTCCTACCTGGACTGAGCGCGTCCGGAGCCGCTCAGTCCGGGAAGCTGGCGAAGTAGCCGCCGGCCATGTCGTCGTCGGCGTGGCCCTTGGCCTTGGCGCGGCGGAACCGCTCGCCCGCGGCCTCGTTCATGTCCACCCGGACGCCCGCCGAGGCGGCGGCCTCGCTGATGAGACGGGTGTCCTTCTCGGCGTTGCCCACGGTGAAGCTGGGCGTGAAGTCGCCCGCGAGGATGGCCTTCATCTTGGCCTGCAGGTACGGGCTGTCCATGGGGCCGCCCGTGACGACCTCGCCGAACAGCGCCGGGTCCAGGCCGAGCGCCTTGACCAGGGCGAGGACCTCGGCCAGCACCGACGTCAGCGAGATCCCGTAGCTGACGGTCGCCATCTTCAGCCGGGTGCCAGCGCCGCCCGCGCCGTCCTCGTCCAGCCACAGCGTCTTCTGGCCCACCGCGCCGAACACCGGCTCCAGCGCCGCGCGCGCCTCCTCCGGGCCGGCCGCGAGGATGACCAGCTTGCCCTGCTCGGCGGGCTGCCTGGTGCCCTGCACGGGCGCGTCGACGAACGTGACGCCGTGCTCGGCGGCCAGGTCGGCGAGAGGCCGCAACGCGCCCACGCCGACGGTGCTCATCTGCGCCCACACCTGGCCGGGCCGCAGCGCGGACGCGGCGTCGGACATGGCCGAGAGCACCGCCTCCCCGTCGCTGAGCATCGTGATGACGACGTCGGCGCCGTCGACCGCCCGCGCGGGGGAGTCGGCGACGGCCGCGCCGTCCGCGGCCAGCGGCTCGGCGCGCGCACGGGTGCGGTTCCACACCCGCACGTCCAGGCCCGCCCTCGCCAGGTTGCGGGCCATCGCCGCTCCCATGATCCCGGTGCCCAGCACGGCGACAGAAGACATGACGCTCTCCCAGAAATTCTTGACCGATCGTTCTAATTAGTTGGCGGGGGCGGCCGGCAGAGCGCCCAGGGCGGTGTCGACCACGGCGGACAGGCGCCGCCGGTCGGCACCGGCCTTTCCCTGCACGCGCAGGCCCTGGATGGTGGTGACCAGGAAGTCGGCCAGCGCCGTCACGTCGGCGTCCGGCGGCAGCTCGCCGCGCTCGCGGCCGCGCCGCAGCGCCGCCGCCACCAGCTCGGCCAGCAGGTCGAACGCGCGGCCGACGACGCGTCCCGCCAGCGGGTCGCCCGGCAGGCGCTCCACAGCGGTGTTGGTCATCAGGCAGCCGCGCCGGGCCGGGTCGGCGACCGTGTCGTCCACCAGCTCGAGCAGCAGGTCGCGCAGCACCACGCGGACCGGCTCGTCGCGCTCCAGCCGCTCCCGCATGCGCCCGAGCGACTCTTCGGCGTAGCGCCGCAGCGCCGCCTCGTACAGCCCGTCCTTGCTGCCGAACGCCGCGTACAGCGATCCCCGGCCGATGCCGGTGGCCGCCACCAGATCCTGGATGGAGGTCGCCGCATAGCCCCGCCGCCAGAACAGCTCCATGGCGTCGGCGACGGCCGCGTCCACGTCGAACTCCCGGGTACGCCCCATGCCGCCAACCCTAGGATTTTCTGTAACGATCAGTCAAGTAAGGGTCGGAGAGGGCGGATCAGCCGTAGGCGGGAGCCTCGTTGGAGATGTCGGTGTAGGGGGCGGCGAACAGGTCGAGGGTGCGCTCCAGGTGCGCGGACCACCAGGTGACCAGCCCGGCCGGACCCGCGGGGGCGCGGTCGCCGGGACGGTCGTCGCCCAGGTAGCGCTGCCGCAGCGGCGCCACGTCGCACAGGCGCTCCCACCACACCCGGTGCACCGCCGACTGGATCTGCCCCGCGTCCAGGGGGAACGTCGCGCGGTGGCCGCGGACGAACGCGCGCACCCGGTCCAGGTCGAGGCCGGGCTCGTCGTCGGAGGCGAACAGGGACGCGGCGGCGCGCACCACCTCACCGGCGACCGGTCCGGTGGTCAGCGCGTCCCAGCCCAGCACGGCCGTCACGTTGCCCGACCCGCCGTAGCGCAGGTTCCCGGCGTGGAACGCGCCGTGCAGGTGCCCCACCGTGCACACCTCGATCTCGGGGGGCTGGTGGTCGGCGAACTCGGCGAGCAGCTCGCGACGCTCATGCAGGCGGCGGGCGGTGAGCGCGTCGAAGTCGGTGCCGTCGCCGGGCAGCGCGTCCAGCATCCGGTCGACGGCGTCGATCGCGTCGGCGGCGTGCGGCGTGGGGACCAGCATGCTCTGCTGGACCGGCGGGGTCAGCCGGTCGAGCTCGGCGTGCAGGGCGCCCAGCAGCTCGCCGAGCCGCTCGCACTGGACGAACGTCAGCTCCAGCCCGCCGCGCCGCCGCCCCGCCACCCACGGATGCAGCGCGTACGCCGTTCCGGCCGAGGTGACGAGCGTGCGGCCGCCGCGCGCGGGCACCGGCGCCAGGACGGGCAGCCCCGCCGCGTCCAGCTCGGTCGTGACCGCGTGCTGGAACAGCACCGCGCGCCGGTCAATGCCGGTGTACCCGGTGAGCAGGTACGCCCCGTCGGCGGTGTCCACCCGCCAGCACCGGCGGCCGTGCCGCTCGGCCACCGGTGTCGGCGCCCCGGCGGGCGCGCCGATCGGCCAGCGTTTCAGCAGCCGCGGTGGAAGCTCGGTGTCGCAAGCGCTCTGTGACGTCGGCACCCCAGCACCTCGGTGGCCCTCGAACGGATGTTCACGTACCGACGCTACACGTCCGCCCGGTGCGGTGGAAGCGGAACCGGCGGCGCGGTGCGCCCCGGCGCACGGCCCGGCACGCCCGGCGGTATCTCAGCGGCGTTCGAGGACCACCACGGGGATGTCGCGGTCGGTCTTGCGCTTGTACTCGTCGTAGTCGGGCCAGGCGGCGACCATCGTCCGCCACAGCCCGGGCTTCTCCTCGGCGGTGGCGGTCCGCGCCCGCGCCGTGAACTTGTCGCCCTTGACCTGCACCTTCACCTCCGGGTCGGCCTGCAGGTTCAGATACCACTCCGGGTGCTCGGGCGCGCCGCCCTTGGACGCGACGATGACGTAGTCGTCCCCCACCTTCTGGTAGATGAGCGGCGTGGTGTACTCGCGGCCCGTGCGGCGCCCCTTGGTGGTGAGCAGCAGGGTCACGGTGCCCTGCCAGTCGTGCCCTTCGGCCCCGTCGGTCTCCTGGTACCGCTTGACGTGCTCCTTGCCGTACAGCATGAAACCCCTCTCGGTCGGCGTTGGCCCGCGCACCGCCGAGCCGTCGCGCCGCGCAGCCGGACGCGGCGGCTCGGAGCCGGGACATCGCGGTGATCGCCGAAGATCCTTACCCGGCCGGCACGGAACAATACGCTGGGCGGGTGAGCGAGGCGGCGGACAGGGCGCGGCGATGCGCCAAGGCGATGTACGAACGGGACGAGGCGACACGGCACCTCGGCATGGAGATCACCGAAGTCGCGCCGGGGCGGGCGCGGGTGCGGATGACCGTCACCGACGTGATGGTCAACGGGTTCGGCATCGCCCACGGCGGCTATGTGTTCCTGCTCGCCGACACGGCGTTCGCCTACGCCTGCAACACCCACGGAGCGGTCACCGTCGCGGCGGCCGCCGACGTGACCTTCGTGGCGCCCGCCCGCGCCGGCGACGTGCTGGAGGCGGTGGCGGACGAACGCGTCCGCTACGGGCGCAACGGCGTCTACGACGTCACCGTGCGCCGGGTGGGCGACGGGGTCGTCATCGCCGAGTTCCGGGGTAGTAGCCGCAGCAGGAACGAAAGCGTGATCGCCGAGGCGGAGCCGGACGGGCCGGGGAGCTGACGCCGCCGGACACCGCGGCGGTGAAATACGGCCGGCGGCGCCGCGGTTGTCGCGACCGAACGCGCCATGAGCGAAGCCGTGACGGTATGGAGGTGGCCATGGAACTCGGCCGGGTGGGCATCTGGAGCATCGGGCTGCGGTCGGACGATCCCGCGGCGCGTCCGCGGATCGCGGAGGCCGCGGCCGAACTGGAGGAACTCGGATACGGTGCCGTCTGGCTGGGCGGCAACCCGGGGGTGAACCACGCCAGGCCGCTGCTGGAGACCACGTCCCGCCTGGTGGTGGCCACGGGCATCCTCAACATCTGGGAGTACGAGCCCGAGCGGGTGGCCGAGGAGCAGTCCCTGCTCGCCAAGGACTACCCGGGCCGGTTCGTGCTGGGCCTGGGCGCCAGCCACGGACCCCTGATCGGGGACAAGTACCAGCGGCCGTACACCAAGATGATCGACTACCTGGACCGGCTGGACGCGGCCGGATCGCCCGCCTCGCAGCGGGTGCTGGCGGCGCTCGGCCCGCGGATGCTGGCCGCGTCCCGGGACCGCGCGGCGGGCGCCCACCCGTACCTGGTCACGGCGGAGCACACCCGCAACGCGCGCGAGATCCTGGGCCCCGGCCCCGTGCTGGCGCCCGAGGTCAAGGTGGTGCTGGACGACGACCTGTCCCGTGCCCGCGCCGCCGCCCGCGGCCACCTGGAGATGTACCTGCGGCTGCCCAACTACACCGGCAACCTGCTGCGGCTGGGGTTCGACGAGGAGGACTTCGCCGACGGCGGCAGCGACCGGCTGCTGGACGCGGTCTTCGCGCTGGGCGACGTCGACACGGCGGCGCGGCGGGTCGCCGAGCACTTCGACGCGGGCGCCGACCACGTCGCCATCCAGGTCATCACCGCGCAGCCGCAGGGCCTGACCACCCGCGAGTGGCGCGAGCTGGCCGTGCTGAACGAAGGCTCCTGACGCCGGGAACCGCCGAGACCTGGCGGTGCCGGGCGCCCCGGGATCGTCAGGTCTCGCGCAGGACCTTGGTGAGGAACGTCGCCGTCTCGTCGGGGCGGTGGGCCGTCACGCACAGGTTGTTCATCGTGCGCATGTAGGTGTCGACGTCGGTCGGCTTGTCCAGGTAGAGGGCGCTGGTGAGCTGTTCGATGAACACCACGTCCGACAGGCCGGGCTCGCCGAACCGCAGGATCGTGAACGGGCCGCCCACCGCGGTGTGCCCGCCCGCGCCGAACGGGACGATCTGCAGCGTGACGTTCGGCAGCTCGCACATCTTGATGAGGTGCTCGATCTGGCCGCGCATCACCTCGCGGCTGCCGATGCGGCGGCGCAGCACCGACTCGTCCAGCACCGCCCACATCGTGGGCGCGCCGGGCTCGGTGAACCGCTGCTGGCGCGTGAGCCGCACCTGCACGCGGCGCTCGACCTCCTCCTCGGCGGCGTCGGAGTGGCCGAGCAGCACCACCGAACGGGCGTAGTCCTCCGACTGCAGCAGCCCCGGCACGAACTGCACCTCGTAGGCGCGGATCAGCGAGGCCGCCTCCTC